>NZ_JBEZYD010000031.1:0-155482 GCF_040638335.1 Nonomuraea sp. NPDC026600 | reverse complement strand
ATCCCGGAGGACCTACCTCCATCTCTTGCACAGCACCGCTTCCAGAAGCTCTTACATCAACGCCTCCTTCAGCGTTCGTGGCACACGACCTGCGGAAACCTCCTGTGCAGGCGGCGTATGGCGCCCTGGTGCGCCGCCGCGGCCCGCCTCCAGCCTCGCCCGTCGCCCCGCCGGCCTACCGTCAGCTCCCGTGCCCAACCCGGGCTCTCCGTCCACCAGGGAGGAACCTCCGCCATGGGCGAGCTGATGACCACCCACACCGTGCCTGTCCGTCCCGACGGCTGGCCGGACAGGCTCGGACGACGTCCCATGACCAGCGACGACAGGGCCAAGATCCGCAAAGCCCTCGAAGCCGGGCTGCCCGAAGGACCGCCCACCAAGTGCGGCCCGTTCCTGTCACCATCGACAGCCTTGAGCACAGCGATCCACGCAAGCTCATCGCGCTGCGCGACCGCATCCACGCCGCCGCCCGCACCGCTGCGGAAGGACGCCAGACCGCCTACCACGCCACGCCACGCCACTAACACCACCATCGGCATCCGCGGACCCGACGCGGCCGACCGCATCAACCAATTCCGCCACGCCCTGGCCAAGCTCATCACCAAACACGGCTGGACCCCCCGAGACGAACCCCGCTGACCTGCGGCTCAGCGCCTATCGAGAAGTCTCGTTGGAATATGACCACGATCCCGATGTGCCCGGCTGCTGGTCAAGACATGCTGCGCCGGCGAAACCGGGCGGGGTGGCCGGAGCCGAGGCCCGGCGTGTAGCGGCTCTTCTCCTGCCACCGCGTGTGGGCGCGTGCGGTCGGCGACGGCGTGGTCAGACGGCCGCACGCGACAGGTGCGGCCGCGGTCATCGGTGAGCATCGGTGTCGCGCGCCGCCGGAGAAGGGGTGCTCGTGCGGCGGCCGCCGGCGTGGCGGCGGAGCAGGTGCACGGCCAGGGCCGCGGCCCAGCAGAACCCGGCCAGCAGGGACAGGTGTTCGAGCAGGCCCGCGGGGGCCGGTCGCCAGATGCCCTGGGTGTCCAGGCGGTAGGCGATGCCGGCGGCGAAGGCGAAGACGATGATGAGGGTGCCGGACAGCCGGGAGTAGACGGCCCAGCGGCGGCTCGTCTGGCCCAGGCGTCCGGCCAGCACGTACGCGGCGGCGCTGAGCCCGGCGAACAGCAGGAAGCCGGCCACCTGGTGGACGACGCCGGCGGTGGTGACGATGTGCGGCTGGCCGGGCGGGTAGCCCAGCGCGGGATCGGTGGGCACCAGCCCGGCCACGACCAGGCCCGCCGCCGTGGCCGCGAGCAGGATCGGCCCCCAGGTCGCACCGCGCCCGGATCGCAGGGCGCGGCGCACCCCGGCGGCGAAGGCGGCCAGCAGCAGCCCACCGAGCACGAAGTTGATCGTCTGCAGCCAGGCGCGTTCGCCGGTGCCGAGCTGGCTGGCGCCGTGGTGCCACAGGCTGTAGCCGGGCCGGGTGGCGCCGTCGGCCCACAGCAGCGCCGGCACCAGAACACCGGCGGCGATGCCGCTGCCGAGCTGCGCCGACAGGGTGCGAGAAGTCATCGGGAACGTCCTCCTGTTTCTCCGCGACGGATCGTCGCGGGCCGACCAGACTTCCCGGCTCTCCCACAGCACGCCCCGGCCGGGGCGTATCCTGATACAGCAACTTTAGCGCATACTGAAACAACTGCAAGGGGAGGGGATCCGGCGTGACCGAGCAGGAACCGTTGCTGGAGTGGGTGGAGCGGGTGGCCATGTATCTGGCCCGCGATGGGGTGCCGCCGATCGCCGGGCGGGTGCTGGGCTGGCTGATGGTGTGCGACCCGCCGGAGCAGTCGGCGGGGCAGATCAGCGCGGCGATCGGCGCCAGCCGCGCCTCGCTGACCTCTAACCTGCGGCTGCTGACCGGCATGGGTTTCCTGGCCTGGCGCACGAGGCCGGGCGAGCGGACGGTCTACTACCGGATGGCCGAGGACGCCTGGGCGGTGGTGGCCCGCCAGCAGATCGCCGGCATCACCTCCTTCCTCGACATCACCCGCGACGGCCTGGACCTGGTCGGCCCGGACGACGGAAGGGCCGCGCGCATCCGCCAGGCGCACACCACCTTCGAATGGATGGCAGGGGTGTTCAAGGGCGCGCCGCCACTGCACCCCGACCCCGCCAACCCGAACCCCACCAACGCAGGCCCTGACAACGACCATGCCGGCGACGAGCCCGCAGGCGATCTTGACGATGAGGAGACACCGTGACCGGTCGGGCGATCGTGGTCGGCGGCGGCATCGGCGGGCTGGCTGCCGCCGTGGCCTTGCGTCGGATCGGCTGGCAGGCCGTCGTGCTGGAGCGGGCGGCCGAACTTGGCGAGATCGGCGCCGGCATGTCCCAGGCCCCGAACGCCCTGCGTGCGCTGGCCGAGCTCGGCGTGGGTGAGCAGGCGCGCGCGGCCGGGGTGCCCACCTATTCGGCCGGCAACCTGCGTCTGCCGGACGGCCGCTACCTGCAACGCGCCCGACCCGGCGATGCGACCCCGTTGACCGCCTTCCACCGCGCGGACCTGCACCGGGTGCTGCTGGAAGCGGTGCCCGCCGGATGGGTGCGCACCGGGGCGGAGGTCACCGGCATCCAGCACGACTCCGGCGCGGTGACGGTGACGTGGAGCGGCGGCGAGGCCGGCGCCGACCTGGTGATCGGCGCCGACGGCATCCGCAGCACGGTGCGCCGGCTGTTGTGGCCGGACGCGCCGCCGCCGCGTTTTCTGGGCCGCACCGCCTGGCTGGGCATCGCCGAGGCCGGCACCGGCGCCTTTGCGGACGCCGACGGACTGTCCGGCAGCGTCACCATGGGCCCCGGCGGCTACTTCCTGATCCATCCGATCAGCCGCGACCGCGCCTACTGGGCCTACGTGACCACCGCCGACCAGGCCGGCGTCCGCTACCCGGGGGAGAAGAGCGAGGCGGCCCGCCGCCTCTCCGGCTGGCACGCGCCGATCCCGGCGCTGATCGCGGCCACCCCCGGGCAGGCGGTGATCCATATCGACATCTGCGATCTGGATCCACTGCCCACCTACGTTCGCGGCCGGGCGGTGCTGCTCGGCGATGCCGCGCACGCGATGAGCCCGGATCGCGGCCAAGGCGCCGGGCAATCCATCGAAGACGCCGTCGTGCTCGCCGCGGCCCTCGCCGACGAGCCCGCCGACGAGGGCGGCGGTGGGTCGGGTGGGGAGTCTGGCGGTGAGTCCGAGGTGGAGGCCGCGCTGCGCCGATACGACGCCGAGCGCCGCCCGCGCACCCAGGCCACCGCTCGCGGCGCCCGCGCCGATGGTCGCCGCACCACGTCGGCGGCCGCGTACCGGGCGCTGGTCGCCATGATCCGGCTGATGCCCGCCCCGCTGTGGCGCAAAGGCATCACCGCCGACGCCAACCCGACCTGGCGATGGCAGCCGCCGCACCTGCCATCGCCGACCAGGCGCCACTGAGCCGGGGTCGCCCGATGCGGGCCCCGGGCACAGTGGTCGTCGCCGACCCTTCACTCAGCCCTTGATGAAGCGGCGGGTCATGTATCGGCGCACCGGCGGGAGCGCGGCCAGGCGCAGCGGGAGTTGGGTCAGCCACAGCAGCAGCGGGTTGGCGGGGGCGTAGACGCCTTTGACCCGGCGGCCGAGCTTCTGTTTGCGTTCGGCTTCGGGCCGGATGGCGGCCTCCCATGCGGCCAGTGCTGCGGGGATGTCGCCGGGGTGGGCGGCCAGTTCGGTGCCGAGCCGGTCGGCGCCGCCGACGGCCAGCGCTGAGCCGTAGCCGGCGAACAGGGTGACGCACCAGGCGGCGTCGCCGAGCAGCACCACGCGGCCTTTGCTCCAGGACGGTGCGACGACCTGGCTGATGGTGTCGAAGTAGACCGACTCGGTTCGCTGGAGTCCGGCGAGGGCTTCGGGGATGACCCAGCCGAGGTCGCCATAGATGCGCCGCAGTTCGGTGGCCACGTCCTCGCCTGGCCGGGCGTGGCTGGTGCGGTAGCCGAAGAAGGCGACGTTGCGGCCGTCGGGAATGCTGATGACCGCGGCGGTGCGGCCGCCGGATGACAGGGTGCCGGTGGCGCCGGGCGCGATGGTGGCGGGCCGACGGTCGAGCATGTAGACGGCGACCTTGTGGTCCAGGTCGAGCAGGAAGTCCTCTTCCGGGCCGAACAGCAGGGCGCGGGTGGCCGAGTGCAGACCGTCGGCGCCGATCAGCAGGTCGGCGGCTTCGATGGTGCCGTCGGTCAAGGTCACGCGGACGGCGTGCTTGTCCTGGTCGACGGCGGTGAGGGTGGCGCCGAAGCGGATCTCGGTGTGATCGCGTACCTCCTCATACAGGACGGTTTCCAGATCGCCGCGCAGGATGGTGATCGAGCGTGGCCCGGTGGTGGCGGCGATGGTGGCGCGGTCAAGGGAGAAACGGCGGGAGCCGTCGCCCTTGTGGTAGACGAGTTCGTTGGTGGTGAAGCCCTTGTTGAGCAGGGGGTTCAGGATGCCCATGTGTTCGGCGGCGTCGTAGCCGATGCCGCCGAAGGTGACGGCGTAGCCGCCGCCGCGGCGGGCGGGGGCGCGTTCGACGATGAGGGTGTCCCAGCCGATCTGGTGCAGGCGCAGGGCGGCGGCGAGGCCGGCGATGCCGGCTCCGATGATGATGGCGCGCATGATGAGGTGGTGCCTTCTTCTTTAGTAGGAGAGCTGGTCGAGCAGCCGCTGTTCGGCGGTGGCATCCAGCCAGGTGTCGGGGGAGGGCGCATCCGCGCGGGGGGCCGGGTCGCCTTCGGCCTGCAGCCAGGCCCAGGTGTCGGCGAGGGTGGCGCGCAGCGGGCGCGCGGTGAGGCCTTCGGCCAGGGCGGCGCTGACGTCGGCGTCGTGCATGCCGCTCGGCGCGCTGCCATCGGGCAGCCGCAGCCCGAACTCCATGCCGAGCGGCAGGCCATGCCGCATGAGCAGTTCCGGCGGCGCCCACACCAGTTCGGTGTCGAAGCCGGTGACCTCCAGCGCCGTGGTGAGCAGCTCGCCGAGGGTGATCGCGCCAGGCGGGCCGGTCACGGTAAAGGCGCCGCTCAGGCCGCGTTCGGCGGCTTGGAGCATCCAGGTGGCCAGGTCCCGGACGTCGAGGTACTGCAACGGCGTCTCGGGCGGGGCGGGGGCCAGGACCCGGCCGCCCTTCGCCAAACGGCGTAGCCACCAGGGGATGCGGCCGACGTCCTCGTATGGGCCGAGGATCATCCCGGCCCTGGCCAGCAACGCCGTCCGGGGGAAGGATTCGGTGACGGCGAGCTCGCCGCCGCGCTTGGCGGCGGCGTAGTCGGCGTCGTCGGTGCTACCGGGGTCGCCGTCGACCAGGGGCGCCTGCTCGTCGGCACCCGGTGGCCAGGGCCAGCGGTGCACGCCGCGGCTGGAGACGTACCCGTAGTGCCCTGCCCGATCGACCAGCAGGCGGGCGCTGTCGCGCACCACACGTGGCGCCCAGGCCCAGGTGTCAATGACGGCGTCCCATTCGGACGAGCCCAGTGCCCGCCGGACGGATCCGGGGTCGGTGCGGTCGGCGATCAGCGCCCGCACCCCGGGGGCGGGGTCACGGCTGAGGCCGCGGTTGAGCGTGCTCACCTCATCGCCGCGCTCCAGCGCGGTCTCCACGAGGGCGCGGCCCACGTGGTGGGTGCCGCCGAGGACGAGGACTTTCATGATGCTCCTGAGGTGAGGGGCAGCCAGAGGGCTGACGGGTGGCTGTGGTCGTGGAAGATTTCGTGTTTCGAGGGGCGCAGGCTTGTACCGGTGGCGAGCGGTTCGCCGGTGCCGGGGTTACGGCCGAAGCGTGGGTGGGCGCCGCTGGAGACCTGCAGCCGGATGCGGTGGCCGCGCTTGAAGCGGTGGGCCATCGGCCACAGGGCGATGTCGGCCACCCGGACGTCGCCGGGGTTGTGCAGCCGGACGATGCCGTCGCACACGTTGACCGATCGGCCGCGTGAGTCCACGTCGCACAACCGGGCGAAGTAGTCGACGTGCGGGTTGGCCGAGCGGGCGTGCAGACGGACGCGGACCGGGCCGACGGCCTCGACGTCTTCGGCCAGGGGCACGGTGGTGAAGGTGAGTACGTCGGCTCTGGCTTCGATGGGCCGGTTGTCCTTCGCCCCGGCTGTCAGACCCACCTGCGTGCCGCCGACGGTTGGGGTCGGGTCAGCGGGGTCATAGCGGTAGCGGCTGGGAGAGCTCTGGCCGTCGTTCGGGGTGCGGCTGAGCCCGCCGTCCGGGCGCAGGAACCAGGGCGTCGCCTCGTGCGCGGGCGGCCAGGCAGGCACGTCGATCCAGCGGCCAGCGCCGGTAACGAACAGCCGCACACCAGCGGGCGCCTGCCGCCTGAGCAGCGCGGCATCCAGCATGGCGAGCGCGTCGGTCAGCCCTTCGCGGGTGTAGAGGCCGCGGCCGTGCCCCCACGGTCCGACCAGTAGCCGCACCTGACGCCCTGCGGCGACCAGGGCGGCGTAGTCGGCCAGCATCCCCGGCAGGAAGAAGTCGTGCCAGCCGCCCTGCAGGTGCACCACCGGCGGCATGCGCTCGAGGTTGGGGCGGTGGTCGGTGCTGGCCCAGTACTTCTCGCCGGGACCGTGGCGGACCCAGTGCCGGAACCAGGGCACGGGGTGCCCGGTCAGCGCCTGATCGGCTTCCTGCAGCGGGAGGGCGAGCGTGGCACGCGACAGCCGCCGCGCGGCACCGACCAGCCCGGCCATTTGGCGGGTGATGCCGTAGCCGCCGAGCAACATCCGCTCCACCAGCTGCACCCAGCCGAGCGCGTTACCCGTCGCGAAGGCTCCTCCGGGGTACATGAAGCCGCGAGCGAACTCCGATGGCGCGTCCTGGATGAGCGCGATCTTCCATTCCGGGATGTGGCGGGCGGCCAGCTCCCACTGGGCGAGGCCGAGGTAGCTGGCGCCCCACGTGGCCAGCTCGCCGCCGAACCACGGCTGAGCACGCAGCCAGCTCACTGTGCCGTCGGCGTCGGCGGGGTCGATGACGAACCCGTCGAAGCGGCCGCCGGAGCCGGCCGTGCCGCGCAGGCTCTGATACAGCACCTGGTAGCCGCGCTCGGCCAGCAGGTTCGGCAGCTGGTCCAGCGCGTTGCCGCGGCCGTACGGGCTGCGCAGCAAGATCAGCGGGGGCCGCTCCAGGTCGGCAGGGTAGTGGCGGGTGGCCAGCAGACGCGCCCCGTCCGCAGCCGGGATCACGATGTCGCGCTGCACCCGCACCGGGTGCCGCACTGCGGGACGCACGCCGTACACACGGCTGAGCAAGGTCATCGGGATCATCTCCTCGTCGAGACGTGAGAGTCCTCACGTCGCCGACCAGGCTTCCCGGCACACCATCGAATCTCCGAAATGGAGCCGATGCCAGCAATATAGCGAATCTTCAGAAATTTCTGAAGTCCATTGAGGTTCGATAGTCTGTCACGCATCGGAGGTGAGGCGTGAACGACAGCAACGAGCAGTGGCAGGCCGCCGAACGGCTGGCCCTCACGTTGACCGAAGGCGGCTTGCAGCGCATGGCCGCCCGGACGCTGGCGGTGTTCCTGTTCACCGACCAGCAGACGGTCACCATGGGCGACATCGCCGACCAGCTCGGCGTCAGCGCCGGCTCGGTCTCCGGCTCGGTCAAATCCCTGCTGGCGGTCGGCCTGATCGAACGCCTGCCCGCGCCCGGCAGCCGCCGCGAGCACTACCGACTACGCGAAGACGCCTGGGCCACCCTGTTCACCAGCCAGAACACCGTCATCCAGCTCATGCTCCAAGCCGCTGAAACCGGGATCGCCGCCACAACGCCTGACGATCCCGCCCACGACCGGCTGAGGCAGATGCATGACTTCTACCAGTTCATGCTCAACGAGATCCCCACCCTCCTCGACCGCTGGCGACAGCATCAGGCCACCCGCTCCGGGTGAGGCGTCCTACGAAGACCACAGCCGGACTTCCTCGCTCGCGCTGGCTGTGCCTCGCGCTCGCGGTTTGAGAGGTGTCTCGGCAATTCGCCGTCTCGCTCGGCGAGGCGCATCTCCCACTCGGCGAAGGCGTTGTCTGCCGACATCATGGGCGCCGCCCGTCCATGCCGCCATGACGGGCCAGCGGCTGGCGGCTACCTGCTCCAGCCAGCGGCGCGTCTCGGCGCGGCCGGTGAGGAAGAACACGCTTGTCCGCGGCCAGCTCGTTGATCTTTACCAGCACTTTGGGCCGCATGCGTCTCCGGTAGGTGGCCACATAGGTGAGCACGCCCCAGCGGATGCGGTTGTAGACGCCGGAGGTGTGCTGGCCGGCGCCATGCCGGAGCTGACGGGAGAAGACTCCCCACAGGGCGGCCCAGGTGGGCACGTCCATCATCACCACGGTGTCGCACGCCTGGAGCCGGACGTGCAGCGAGGAGTTGTAGTTGCCGTCGATGACCCAGCGCGGGGCCGCGACCAGCTCTCGCTGGGCGGCCTCGAACTTCTCGGGCGGGAGCGGGTTCCACTCGTCGTCGAAGTAGACCGCGTCCAGATGGGTGACCGGTGCATCCAGCAGCCGGCCGAGTTCGCGGGCCACGTGAGACTTGCCGCTCCCGCAGGATCCGACGATGGCGACTCGGTTCATCTGCATGGCACTCCACGGTAGCCGGGACGGACGTGACCGACGGGGCCATGGCAGGTGAGTCGAGGAGGGACGGCGGGGCGGTGCTCATCGGCGTGACAGCTCCAGCCCGGGGCCCAGGGCGACCGGCGTCCCCCCGGCCACCGATGAGTCACACGGCCATGGCCAGCGCCTCGCTCGCCGTCTTCACCGAGTACGTGAGCGAATCGAGCAGCGGCGCCGGCAGCGCCCCTGCGCCCAGGCCGGAGGACTCCACCAGGTCGGTCAGCGCCTGGCGGCGCGCATCCGACACCCCGTCCAAGGGGCGGCGCCTGAGCATGTCGCGCGCGGCGTACCCGTCTCCGGACTCGATCACCTCGGCGGTCAGTTGACCGTGAACGCGGTTGGCGGCCTCGGTGGTGTCGGCGAGGGTGGCGACGGTCAGCCCGAACCGGGTCCGGAAGACCGCGTAGCCGGGCATCGGCCCGTGCCCGAGAAACTGTTCGACCATTGCCGCCGTGTTCCGGCTTGCCGCTGCTCCGTCCGGCTCCGCGCACAGCACGCGCAGGCAGGAAGCCACCTGTTGCTCCCACGGCTCCGTGGTCGTGCTCTCGTCGAGTAGGGCCCGCGCCGCTCCCAGCGTGCCACGCAGGCAGTGGGCGATGATCGCGGCTTGCCGTCCTTCCATAAGGTGCAGGCCGATGCCTTGGTGCGCTTTGGCGTGTGTGACCGCCTCGTCCCAGCGGTCGGCGAGGGCGAGGGCGCGGATGCCGTCCGCGAGGTACTGCAGCCAGATCCATTCGCGTAGCTTGTGGTGCTCCTTCGGAGTGCCGGCGAGGTTGGTCAGCGGCAGGGTGCGGTCCTCGATCGCCAGGTCGGTGCCGTGCGTGACTGCCTGGTACATCGCGTCCAGCAGCCGTAGCGCGTGCTGCCCGGCGTCGGCGCGGATCTGGAGCCGGGCGAGGTTGAGGGCGGGTTCGAGCATGTACCGGGCCTGGAGCACGGTCAGCGGGTGACCGGCCCCACGGTAAATGTTGATGTGCTGCCAGCACAGGTCACGGGCCAGGTCCGGTAGGCCGCAGTCGCTGGCCAGCAGCGCGGCCTTATTCAGTGCGTGTGCCCCCTCGTGCAGGGCGTCAGCGCCTTGGCGGGCGGCGGTTTCGGCGATGTCGGCGATCTCGTTGACCCGTTTGGGAAGCGGCGGGTGGCCGGGCCGGGCGAGGCCAACGAGAGGGAAGCGGCGGACGGCGGCGCGCAGCGTGGTGGGGTCCATGGTCAGCTCTCGGGCAGGAAGGCGGCCGTGGCCGCGCGGGAGAGGATGCCTTGCGTGGTGGCCGACAGGCCGAGCCGGTTCCAGTGGAAGATCACGATGTGGGTGAGGAGCGCGCGCAGCCCGCGGTCGAGGCGGCCTTCGGCGGCGGCCCGGCCGAGCTGGTTGCCAGCGGCCTGCCACGCGGTGAGCCACGGCGCGGCGAACGCGGCGTGCCCGCCGGGGGCGAACGGCTCGCTGTCGGGCTTCGCGGGTAGGGCCAGCAGCGTGCGCACGTTGGCGGTCAGCTTCTCGATGCGGGTGGTGTTGGTCTCGGTGGGTGCGGGCCGTATTTCGGCCACCCGGGCGAAGACGTCGCCGCGCTCGAACCAGTCCAGGCCCGCCTCCTGTAGCAGGGCGTTGACCAGCACGATGGACAGTTCACGGCGGCCGAGGTCGGGAGTGTTCTGGCGGGCGTAGTCGAGGACGCCGCGGCTGTCGGCGTAGAAAAGGTCATGCGCGGCTTGTACTCCGGCCGGGCCGCCGAACGCGGCGGTTTCAGGCTCGTACACGGTCGGCCACCAGCGGGTGAGCGCTCCGGCGGCGGTTAGCTCATCGAGCACCTGGTCTATGGCTGGGATGTCCGCGTCACGCAAGCGCAGCCGCCAGCCGGGGGGCTTACGCAGAAACCACCACCCGGAAATCGCGCCGTCCGCCTGGAGCTGCTCCAGGCACGGCCCGAGCAGCTCGGCGCCGACCTGCTCGGCGGTATCCCAGTCGGGGAACTGGACGCGTAGCTGGTACCAGCCAGCCTCTGCATGTTGTTCGAGCGCCGCGAGCCCGGCAGCCTGATACACGATGGCGGCTTCGTCGAGGTCGGCCGGGTCCACGCCGATGTCGGCGGCGGTGGTGTCCAGGTCTGCCCCTGCGAGGAGGGCGAGGACGCCAGCGGCGAGGCGTCGCGGCGCGGCGGTGGTCAGGCAATGAGGAGGCATGCGTCCCATCCAGAGCGCGGGGGTGTGTTGTGCTGTGCGGTTTCCAGGGCCAGGCCCACCCCGGCGGCTCCGGTCAGCAGCCCTTCGGTGTCGTCTTGGCCGATCGCCGCGTGTTGTGTGAGCGCGGCTGCGAGTACGGGGAGCCGGTGGCCGATCGCCGGGTTCGCGGCGTCGAGGGAGGCCCGGTAGGCGGTCTGATACACGCCGGCCATGCCATGGCACAGCCCTGCCTCGGTGATGTTCTGGAGGTGCTGGTCGGTCAGGCATTCGGCCATGGCCTTCTCGGCGATCCCGCGCCGGACCGGGTCGTCGGTGGCGAGGGCGGCGAGTTGCTGGGCGCGGGCGATCCCGGCCGTGCCGTAGCACCACGACGGTCGACCAGGACCGGGCTGGGCGGTGTGGCCGATGCGGAGGTCCTCGCGGGTGAGCCACTGCGGCCACCAGGTTCCGTCTGCGGAGTCTTGCCGCCACCGGTCGAACCAGCCGCCCAAGGTCTCGATCGCGCCGGTTTGACCGGGCACCTTGCAGCCGCGCAGAGCGGCGAGAGAGAGCAGGGCGAGCGGCCCGGCCGCGCCGTGCGCGAGGCCGAGATTGACGTGCCCGCCGGGAGTCGGCATGAGCGGATCCGGGTCGTGGTCGACCCACCAGCCCGGCACCTCCACGCCGTCCACGCGGCGCGGTTTGGTCAACCAGGTCAGGTAGTTCAGGACGGCGCCGAGTAGGTCGCTGCCGGGTGCCCGCAGGAGTAGCAGCACGCCGAGCCCGGTCAGTCCGCGGAACAGGTCGAACTCGGCGAACGCGGCGGGGGCTCGTCCCCTCATCCGTTCGGCGGCGGTGGCCAGGCGGCGTTGGGCCAGCCGCGCGACGTGCTTGTCGAGGGTGCGGGCCGCCGCCTGGTAGCGGGGGTTACCCGTGCTGGCGGCGTGCAGGACGAACGCGATCGCCGGCGCCCCGTAGTAGAGCCCGGCGTGCTGTGCGCTGTCGATGGGTCCGGCGGTGGTCTGCTGGATGTGCGCGTGGGCGTTCGCCCAGTCTCCGGTGCCGGTGAGGGCGCGCTCGATGTGCAGGAGCGCGTTCGCGGCGGTCGGTTTGGTGAGGGATTGGCTTGCTATCTCGTGTTCGCTGAGTTCCACCGGTTCGGGGGCTGGGCGGCCGTTCACAGGGCACCTGCCAGGGCGAGGCAGCGCAGGGCGGCCGCGCGGGCGAGGCGGCCTGTGGTCTTCTCGAATTCCGGGTCGACGCCGAGGGCGCGCACGTGGTGGTCATGCAGCAGGGTTCGCAGCACGGTGGCCGGGTCGCGCTGCTCGGCGAGGGCGCGGTGGTAGGCGGTCATCGCCGTGTCTCGGGTCCGCCAGGCGGCGGCGACGGTTTCGCCGCCCGGGATGGCGCGCACTGCCTGGTAGTCGTCGGCGGGGTCGCCCCAGCGGAGCGTGTGGTCGCGCAGGGTGCGATCCAGTGGGCCGGTCTGCTGGTCCAGGCAGCGGAGCAGCGCCCGGTAGCCGGCGGTGGTGTCGGGGGCGAACGTGGCGGCGAGGTGTGCCATGGACGCGGCGGCGAGTGCCTGGCCAGGCAGCCGGGCAGTGTCGGCTACGGTGATCTGCGCGATGGCGGCCTTGGTGTCGGCGGCGAACGCCTGCTCGGCCGCCGCCAGCGCCGCGGCTTCGCCGTACCGGCCGGGCTGTTCGTGGTGGGTGGCGATGGTGAGCTGCGCGGGCATGCCGAGCGCCTCCAGCCGGGCGGCGAACGCGGCCAGGCGTGCCGCGACCGGCCCGTACTGGTCGGGGCCAGCCAGGCGCAGGAACACTGCGAGATGCTGGTCGGCGTCGAGCTGGATCATGTCGCGGTGGCGGCGCACCCACCAGGAGGTGACCAGGTCGGCGAGCTCGTCGGCGAAGGGCGGCAGATGTCGGGCCAGGATGTCGTCGAATCGCGCCGGGTTGCCGACCAGGTGGGCGCACATCAGCGCGGCGGCGCCCGGGGCCGCAGTCGCCGGGAGGCGGCATGGCGGCGGGTTGACCGCGGTCATCGGGATCAGCAGCTCGGCCGGTCGGCCGATCCAGTCCAGCCCGTGCGCCGGGTGGTCTTCTTGCAGCTCGATCCGTCCAGCCTGCTCCAACCGTCTCTGGAGCACGGCGCGGTCCATCGGCTGATCGAGGTCGAGAGGGAGACGCAGGTCCTCGTGGCAGAGCAGGACACGCGCCGGCATGCGCCACCGCTGTCGCCACGCCTGCAGCGCCGCGTCCCAATCCTGCCCGGCGCCGGGTAGGGCGGTCGTTGTGAGGAGCCAGCGGGCGGCAGCCATGATGGTGCGCCGGTATCGGATGCGCGGCAGGTACGGCAGGGTGCGGGCGGCGCCGTGGTTGAACGGCTTGTAGACGGCGCTGCGGGCGTCGGCGGCCTCGGCGAGGAACCGGGCCAGCGGCGGAGTCTGGATGGTGGTGTCCAGCGCATGGGGGATGCGGGCTACGACGCGCCGGCCGGTGGAGCGCTGTACCAGGTACATGTGGGCGGAGTCGGCGGTGACCGCCAAGTCGTCGACGCCGATCGCGCCGCTTCCGGGGTGCTCGCCCAGATGCACTACGTCGGGGATCAGCGGCGGGACCCGCGTGAGGTTCTCGTTGCGGGAGCGGCGAGGCGGGAAGGAAAGCTGCACCGCCACGGCGTCGTCGCCGATGTGCTCGGGGCCGGTGCCGTAGGAGGCGGCCAGCCGGGCACGGTCGTCCTTGTCCAGCAGGTAGGCGAACCGCCCGGTCATGCTGGTGTGAGCGCGCGGGTTGGCGGTGATGCGCAGGTCGAACTCTCCGCGATCAATAGCCTCGGTGGAGGTGGCGGTCAGGGCGACACCGAGCTCGATCCGGTGTGGCAGCACCACGATGTCGTGGTCGCCCACGGTCAGCGCGGCGACGTCCGCCTCCGTGAGCGTGACCTCGTCGGCTCCCGTCCTGGCGGCTTCCTGGATGAGGGCCAGGAGGACGGTGTCTCGCTCGGTGAGCATGCGCCAGGTCGGTCGTGCGCGGGGTGCGCCTAGGTAGCCGCCGGGGAAGCCGAGCCCGGAGTCGGCCACCAGCTCCTTCACCGGAACCAGGGCGCCGGGGCCGTAGCGGGTGAGGAACCGGGCGTGGTAGTCCATCCATGCTGTGCGGCCGAAGGGCTCGGTGGACAGGCGCAGCAGGACGGTGGCGGCTCGGGCGGCCTCCTGCAGCACGACCTCGGGGACGGCGATTGCGGCGTCGAGAGTCACGTCGGTGACCAGCCCGGCGCCGGGGGCGAGCGCGGCCATCTGCACGCGGGTCGCGGTGCGGAGCGCGGCGGCTCGCTCTGGGGCGGTTGTGTTGTGGTGCGTCAGCAGGTCGCGGGTATCTTCGAGGTGGCGCAGCAGCCCTTTGACGTCGGCCAGGTTGCTGCCGCCCGCGTCGTGCAGGACGTCGATGAGGTGTTGCAGCGGGTCGGTGGCGGTCATCGGCGGACGCAGGTTGGTGATCAGAATGCGCTGATCCACCAGCGTGTGCAGCAGGGCGAGAATCTTCTCCGGTGAGGTGTCGGGGAAGCGCTCGGTCAGCTCGGCGGCGAGCTGGTCGAACCGGACGGGTGTGGCGGCCGCGGCGAGCGCGATCTGCACGGGCCGGGTCAGACGCACGGATACCTCGCGCATGGGGCCCGGCAGCCGGCCGTCGCCCTGTGTCCGGGTGGCGACGATGAAGCGGCCGTCGCGGGCGATCCCAAAGCTGTCGGCGATCACCGTCAGGCGTGGCCGCAGGCTCTGATGCCGCTCGATCTGGTCGGTCAGGTGGGTGACCCAGTCGGCGTTCACTCGCGCGTACGCGTGGTGCTGGGTACCGAGGTCGGCTCTGGCGGGCCCGATGGCGGCGGTGGCGATTCCGGCGAACAGCCCGAACGGGGTCGGGCGGCGCTGCCAACGCAGCAGGTAGGAAACGGTGGCCATGACGGCGCGGCGCACGTCGCTACCAGGCGCCGTGGCAGAGCCGAGCAGGTCATCAACGCAGGCACCGAGATCGGGACTGGCCATCTGCAGGGCCTCGCGCACCTCGCCGCGGGCCCACACCTTCGCCAGCCACGCCCGGCCTTCCTGCTGGACGGCGGTGGGGTCACGCAGGTTGAGGCGGGTGGGTAGATCGAGGTCGCCCGGGTCGGTGCTCGCTCGCACCATCACCAGGCCGGTGTGCCGGTAGCGCGGGGGGACGCTCATCGTGATCCCTCTGCTGGGTCGGTGGTGAGCCGCGCCGCCGGCGCCCACACGGGATCGCGGGCGTCGGCGGCAGAGTGGTTCAGGAAGGGTCGTTGGAACTGGTGGTGCACGCGCTGGTGCTGCACGAGGTGCCGCACCCGTCGCTGGTGTCGCACATCATGATCACCAGCGGCGTGCTGGCCTCCACGACGCGCATGTCCAGCTCGAACTCCTCATCGGCCGCGAGGTCGGCGGGGTTCAGGACGTCGGTGGCGTCGAGGGTCAGCGTTGGAGCCATCGGTTCACACTCCTCACAGGTTGGGTGTGGGGCATCCTGGCCCGTCTGAACGGCCGATCAGCCGGTGGGCCAGGAGATCGTGACAAGACCGTGGGTCTTGTTGAGGGCCGCCGTGCCCTTGGGCAGGTCGGCGGGGGTGTTGCCACTCGGCCAGTAGGCAAATGTGGGCTCCGGCTGGTTTCTGGCCTGCTCGTCCCACGCCTGGATCTGTTCGACCATCGCGGTCGCTGCCTCCTGGCCGTGCGGCCCGTACGCGCGGGCCCCGAACTCCGCGCCGGCGCCTTCCAGCGCGGGCCGCACCGATAGGTAGGCGAAGGAGTCGCCGCGCACTCCGGCGAATGGGAACCACGTCTTGCGTTCCTGGGCGAGGTCGGTTCCCTCCTCGACGGCCAGCCTGCAGAAACCGGGCAGGAAGCTCGCGAACCACAGATGCAGGTCGGCGAACGACACGCCGTTCTCGATCGTGGTGCCAGACCACACCTCGGCGCGGTCGCTCGCCAGAACGCCGTCCAGCAGTGCGGGGTCGTCGGGCGCCCCGTTGTCGAACCGGAGCGTGACGGCGTGCCCGTGGGGGTCGGGCAGCCGGAATTCCCTGTCGACGTGCTGACCGGCCCCCTGCATGGGGACGAACCCGCACACCACGGCGGACGTGCTGACGAGATGGTCATTCTCGCGGCGGAACGCGATCGAGCGGCTCACGCCGTTCATCCGCAACGGCACCACAAGCGTGCCGTCAGGGGCCAACTGGCGCAGCCACGCCGGGGCCAGGTCCCACGCGCCGACCGTCACGATGGTCGCGTTGAACGGCCCGAACCCGGCAATTTCGTGCTCGGCATCGGCCGTGATCACCTTCACCCGGTCGCCGTACCCGGCGACGTCCAGCAGCTCGGCGGCGCGGTCGGTCACCTCCCGGTCGATGTCCACGCTGATCACCTCGCCGTCCGGCCCGACGACTTCGGCCAGCATCGCCGCGTTCACACCGCCTGAGCCGATCTCCAGCACGCTCATGCCCGGTGCCAGCTCGGCCTGCTCGATCATCGCGACCTGAACGTACGCCGCGCTGACGGAGGAGATGGCCGTGCCGTGCTCATCCCTCTTGGTCACCACCGCGCTGTCGGCCTGATAGGTGACCTCCAGCGGGGTATCGGCCGGTACGAACGCGTGCCGGTCGACCGTCCGGAACACCCGGTCGACCTGAGCCGACTTGATGTGCCCCGCCGTGGCGAGCTCGTCCGCGAGCTTGTTCCTCAGCTCGGCGGCCTGCGCCTGGTCGATGGTCTCGTCATTCACTGAATGGTCTCCCTGTGGTGTCTTCTGGTCAGCGGCTTTGCGGTGGGGCTTGGTACGGCGCGGGTTCACCGTGGCGGGGCCGGTCACCCCTGTCCACTGCACACGCCGGGGCTGGCAGGCACCATCCCCTGCGGGTAAAAGCGCCTGCCAGCGTCTTCCGGCCGGCCACGGGCACCGCGGGCTCGGCCGGGAAGTCGAAACGTGCGCGACGGTCTGCGCGAGCAACTGCACATGGACGGCATCCGCGCTGGGCTTCCTGCTGCTGAGCACCAGTAGCAGGGCCAGGCCGGCAACGATGAATGGCCGTGCGAGCACCGGACGGAGGGTGGCCTCCGCTGGTAGGTCGGGCGTCCAAGGGTCTCCGTACACGAGCACGATCAGATCCATGGGGGACCCTCCGGACTCCTCCGGTCAGGCGGCAGGGGCGGGGCGGCCGTGGGACGGCGGGGGTCGCCGTCCCACGGCCGGTCATCGCCCCGTCCGGGCCAGCCGGGGCGGAACCGCTGTGGGCCGGGAGATTGCGTGTAGCCCTCAGCGGGTGGCGGGGTCGCTGCCCTTGACCGGGCTCAACCGTCTGCGGTTGGGATGCTGTGGCCATCGTCTGTTCTCTCCACGTGGGTCTGACTGCCTGCTGCCGTTGGGAGAGCAGTAACCGGAGGATGGCTGGCGTCGCCGGTGGGTGGCTTCCGCCCGGCCTCCTGGTGAGAGCCGAGATTGATGAAGGCGAGTGCGATAGCGGCATGCATAACGTGGCCTTTGCTGGCTGGGGCGGGGCGTTGTACGCCCACAGGCGACCCGAGGAAGGCGGACGGGCGCACCCGGATGTCCGCCTTCCTCGGCCCAGCGGCCCATCCATGGCGAGTGGGGGCGGCTCGCGCAGTGGGGAAGAGGGTGGCTGGGAGTTGGATCCCATCGCCCACGACTGCGCACGATCCTGCCGTGGGCGATGAGCTTGGGGGGCGCGGGCCCGCACGACAGTGGCGGAGGTTGAGCGCAGGCCCGCGCCAAGACGCGGAGCAGCGCCCCCATCTGCGCGCGGGACCGCCTGCCTGACCGCGTCTCGCTTATTCACCCGCGCCCCCTCTGGAAGCCGGGAAGTATGTCGTTGACGATAGGGTGCTGCATGGGGATCGACGCGGCGAGCCGCAGTTCGCCGAGCATCGCCGAGACGCGCTCGCGCAGGTCCTGCTTGGTGCGGCCTTTGACGTAGAGGCCCTTCGGCGTGGGGCCCTTGTACCACGCGGTCAAGTGCCTGCCCCCGACCTCCCACAGTACGAGCACGACTTTGCCGTACTCGGCCTGTAGCGCGGCCGCGCACCGGGCGCCCTCCTCGTCGTCGAGGTACTTAGGCTCGTCGTCGATGCGCTGGTCATCGAGGTCTGCGAAGCGGCGATGCCTCATGCCGCCCCCTCGGGTTGCTTCTCCTTGACCGCTTCCTCGGCGCACGAGCCGAAAGCAGCCACCGCGGCGACGAAATGCGCCTTGCCGACATCGCGCGCGATTGGTTCGGCGGGCCGCCACGTCGACGCCTCCACAAGGCCGGGCTCCAGCAGGGGCAGACCATCGAGGAACATGCTTCGGATCGTGTTGAGCGGGCGCGGGTAGATGTCGGCGGTCCGCTTGTACACGGTGAGAAGCCGGTCGAGCTCGTCAGCGGTCAGGAGGTCGCTCCGGGCGTGGCTGAAAACGAGGTAGCCGCCGGGGAACGCCGCCATGTACCGGTGCAGGATGTCTCCCGGCTTCTGCTCGTCCGGCCAGAAGTGCGCCAGCGCCGTGACGACGATCCCCACACGTTCGCGAAGGTCGAGGAGACGGCGAACGTGTGCAAGCACCGTGTTCACGTCCCGCGCGTCCGCCTCCAACGCCATCGCGCCCTCCCCCGCGAGCAGCGCCCGCCCGAAGACGGCGACGGAGGGATCGTTGTCCACGTACGCCACCCGGGCGCCCGGGTGAATGCGGCGGGCCGTCTCCAGCGTGGTTTCCTCGCCCACCTGCGGCAGGCCGCAGCCGAGGTTCAGCCACTGCGCGACGCCCAGCTCGGAGGCAGCCTCAACCCCGCGCGGGACGAACTCCAGGTTCGCGCGGGCCGCCTCCGGGAGCTCCGGGGCAATCGCCGTCATCGCCTTAACCACGTCCCGATCGCTGGCCCGGTTGTCCTTTCCCTTGGTCACGGCGTCGTAGACACGGGCGATCGACGGGGCATCGCCGGGGATTCCTGGGCCGGTCGAGGTCACCGGGGTTGCGCTGCGGGAGTCCATAAGTTGAGACCTTCAGAGGGGAAGGGCCGGATTGGGGTTCGAGTGCGGGTAGGCGGCTTACCCAGGCTCGCCGTCGCTGCGAAGGACAACAGCGGCCGTGGCCGGATTGAAGCTGTCACCGGGCGGTGGCGTAAGCGGGATGTAGGTCGTGAGGATCTCACTTGATCTTCGAGGCGCCGGATTGGCGCCGGAGCAGGTGTCACCATGCGGGGGTCCTCAGTGGCTGATCGTCGGGCACAGCGAAGAAGTCTTTGAGCCGGTTCCTGATCGTGACCGCGATCTGGTGCGCGTCGTCCGAGCTGATATCGATGCGTAGGACGTCGTATCCGGCCTGGATGAGCCGCTCGCATGCCTGCCGGTAAAAGTGGGCCTCGGCATGGCTGGAGCTGGGGGTGAGCTGGAACCGGTTGTGCGCTCCGCGCTCCGCCAGCCGTGTTGCGATCAGTTCGGGTGCACCTTCGAGGACCACGGCTAAGTCCGGCCGGTCGGCCAGGGAGTTCAGGTCCCACAGGAATGTCGGGTCTACTCCGTCGAAGCGCTGCATGACCAGGGCCGACGGTACGTATCTGTCACAAAGGACGATTTCGCCGGCGTCCAAGTGAGGTTTGATCTCGGTCTCAAGGTGGTGGTAGCGGTCTGCGGCGTACAGGCAGGCCAATGCGGGGCCGGTGACGGTCTCGGTCATCTCGCGGGCGATCTTGCCGAGGACTCCGTTGGACGGTTCGGCGGTGGTATGGACGTGCTCGCCATCGGCAACCAGCAGTTGCGACAGGTGCGCGACGATGGTCGACTTCCCGGCGCCGGAGGGGCCGTCGATGCTGATGAACAGGCCGCGTTGATGATCAGAAAAGGGTCTGAGCTGCGTCATCGGTCGATCCTTCGGAGGAGGTCATTGTCGCTTCGGTCAGGAGGGCGGCCAGCGGCAGCGGGTCCGCATCGCCAGCCAGGTAGGCGAGGAGGCGAGCGCACACGAGAGCGTCGTAGGCCGCCCGGTGGACCTTCAGGCCGGCGGGCATGTCCGCGGCGAGCTTGAGTTCCTTCGCGAGCGTGCCCAGCTTGTACGAGGGGCGTCCGGGCATAAGGCGGCGGGCCAGCTTCAGGGTGTCGATGACCTGGGCGAGCTGGAAGCCGGGCAGTTCCCGGGCCAGCACGCTGAGATCCACGTGAGCGTTGTGCGCCACGAAGATGGCGCCATCGAAGACCGCCATGATGTCCGCGGCGTACTCGGCGGCAGGCGGGTCAGACGCCACCTGCTGGTTGGAAATGCCGTGGATGCGGCAGGCCAGCGGTGTGATCGGCCTCGGAGGTTTCACCAGCCACGTCAGGGGCTCTCCCACCGTGCCCTGGTCGATCAGGACGATGGCCAACTCAACGAGATCTGGAGGCTGCTGCCCGTTGCCTTCGACGTCCGCGACCGCGTAGCGGAATTCCGTCCATGGGGCCTGAACGTCGATGTCAGCCATTCGCGTTCTCCCAACCAATCTCGGCTCGGCCATGCCGTCGTTGCCGATGTGGGTGTGCGGCGTCATGGATCTGGAAGCCGAACCTGTGCTGGAGGTAGTAGCGCGGCTGCTCGGACGGCAGCCCTTCAACGTGCGCTGCCCGCTTCGTGACCTCGATGACGCGCATGCCGGCCGCTTCGGGCAGGACGGCTACGGCCTCCTGGAGTTGGCGAACGGTCGGCGCTCGATGAACCTGGGCGCATCGGTCGAGCTGGGCGGCCGGGCAGATGTCGCACAGCTCGTTGATGCCGTAGTGGCCGTTGTAGTCCGGCAGCCCGTGGGCGTACGAGACAGCGCACGAAGTCTTGCGGAACAGCGGCGGCGCATTCGATGGCCGACGGGCGAACGCCGCAAGGATGCGTTCCTCCAGCGTCTCAGGGACGATCTTGCGGCGCGTGGTCTCCTGATACGGCTCGGGCAGGCCGTTGGCCCGGTAGTAGTCCGCGATCTCGTCCCGGTAGAACAAGCCGGTGAACACCGTGGCGTCTGCCCATTTGGACAGACTCGCGGCCCGCGCCAGATGGGCCGCGGTGTCGTTCAGGCCGGGCACCAGGGGCCGCCAGTAGAAGATCGTCCGGTAGCGGCGTGGCCCGTACGTTGTGGCAAGCCGCATGGAGCGCACGGCGATGCCCGAGGGGTGCGGCTCGATCCGCTTGTCGTAGATGCCCGAGTACGTGAACAGCAGTGTCACCTTCACGTTCTTCAAGGCGTTGAGCCGCTCGCAGTCGCGGACGTCCACATGAGCGCGGGTGATCACCAGCACGGAGTTCGTGAGCCCGCGGTGGTCGAGGTCTTCCAGCACCGCGAACAGGTGGTCCCGTACGCCCGGCAGGAACGGGTCGGTGGCCCGGTTGAAGACCTGCAACGGGGTGTCGTGTGGCCGGAAGTACCGATGGCTGACGAGCTGCTCGACCGCCTCACTGTCGCTCATCAAGGCCCGCGGCCGGCGTGCGTCCCAGAGCCCGTAGGTGTGCCGGATGCAGTACGCACACCCGAGCGGACAGCCCTGCACGTGATTAAGGGAAAGCCCCGACTTTCGGTACTCGACAACCTCACGGGCCCGCTCTGGGAGCGCGGCCACGGCTTCCTCGGGCAACAAGGGTACGAACGCTGAACTCACGACAATCTCCAGGTCAGGACCGTCGATGGCGCTGTCAGCGTGACACGGGCGCGAGGGGAACGGCGAGGAAAGTTCTAGAGATTTCTCGAATCTGACCGGTCGGGAGAGGTTAGGCGAAACATCGAGCTACGACGTCGTGGCGCTTTCGTCATCGTCGTCGGGTAGCGCCGAGCGGAGTTCCTCCATCACCTGGGTGATGACCGCGCGGGCGCTGGCGCCGTAGGCCGCGACGGAGGCCATCGCCCCGAAGACCTTCTCGTGCAGGTCGATCTCTTGGGCCTGGGTCAACGTCAACTCGGCCGAGAAGATCTCCACGAGCACCTGACGGTCATCGAAGATCCAGAAGCCGCACCCAGGAGCGATGACGAACGGTGTGCCGAACGGGATGACGCCGAGCCGCACATTGGGCAGCGTGGAGGCGGCCACCAGCCGATCGAGCTGGGGCAGCATCAGCTCCGGCGGGCACAGCCTGTACCGGAGGACTGCCTCGGTGATCACGAAGTGGAAGCGCTTCCGCGGGTCGTAAAGGATCTCCTGACGGGCCAGCCGGGCGCGAACGGCGTCGTCGATGTCGTTCGTGATGCCGAATACCGTGATGGCCTGAGCCAGCCGGTGACGGGCGTATCCCGCTGTCTGGAGCAGCCCGGGAATGAAGGCGGGCTCGAAGACCCGAAGACGAGTAGCGCGCCGTTCCATATCGGCCCAGGTGCCCTGATGATGCCGGGTGCCCCCGCTCAAGAGGCGCTGCCACTCCGCGTGCGCAGACTCCATCGTGCGCAGCATGGCGAGCACCGAGGCGCTGTCCTGCTCGTCGCCGGTCGTCGCACCGACCCAGCCGGTGACGTCGGCCTCAGTAGGGGTCTGCTTCCCCGTCTCCAGCTTCGAGATCTTCGAGGCAGGCCAGGAGAGACGCTCGGCGAGTTCACGGCCGGTCAGGCCGGCTGACGCACGAAGGGTGCGCAGTTTGTTTCCGAGCGACTCTCTGGCTTGCTGGAGGCTGGTCACGCCCCCTTTTCTACTCAGCCGTCCTACTCTCGTGCCAAGTCGGCGAGGAACTGTTCACGAGTGACCGCCCGATGCCAAGCGTCGTCACGAGCTGCCGCCAGCTCGATCACGGTGGCCGGGTCGGTGACGATCTCAGCACCGAGCAGTACGTCATCCTCGTCGAACTTCAGGCGAGCGGCCCACTTGGAGTCGAACAGCCAATAGTCGAGCTCCGGCAGACCGGCCGCCTGCGCCCGGTTCAGATAGCGGATATCCTCGCCGGCCTGGATGGCGAACTCCGCACACCACAGGCCGAAGCGGGAGTAGTCCGACAGCGGGACGGAGACGACTCGCACGCGATGGACGAACTTGCCCTTGGCCGCGTGTTCGGCCGTGAGGTCGAGCCAGGGCCGATTCCACGCCAGGTCATCGGGCTCGCCGGCGAGGAACTTGCGGATCGGCTCGTGCTCGCCCGGGGAGTTGTAGCGCTCCCGAGGCTCCAGCCGGAACGCGGTGTGCTCGAATGACCTGAACAGATCCCCGAACGCGTCGCCGGAAACCAGGGTCAACGCCCCTCACCGGCGCCTTCGTCGGCCGTCGCGGTCGTGGCGGCGTCGTGGGTGGTGGGGGCCTGGTAGAAGCTCAGCAACTCCAGCGGGATCTCGATGTCGGCCTCCCCGGAAGGCACATCCCCCAGGTCGGCGAGCGCCTGCGAGTCGGTGACGCGGTAGCCGCGCACCACGAGACTGCCCCGGTCTGTTGCCCACAGTGTGGGCGAGCCGCCGTTCTGCGAGGTCGAACCGAGGAACGTAACCCTCATACCTGCCTCCGATGGAGAAGAATTCGAGAACATTCACCATGAGGGGACTACGACTCGACGTAGCCGTCAACCCTCCAGACTCGATCGCTCTGGGCCGTCTTACACGGCGTCCGGGAGTCAACCCCAATCACCAGGCAAATCATGATGGCGGTCGAACTGGTACGGGATTCCCGACCACAACAGGGGCCGTCCCATCGCCACCCGCCGCCGCTCACTACCGCTGTAAGCCCTGGCCATAGTCGGGGCGCCTCACCTGTCCGGCCAGACGGAGTTCCGGAACCTTTCGTAAGCGTCCTCGCGTACGCGCGCGAGCGCTGACTGGTGCGGCGTAGCGTTCACACTCGTGACGAGCCTGCTCCCTTTCCCCTGTGTTCCGATTGTTGTCGCCACTGACGCATGCACCCGCTTCGCCGGCCATGTGCTGCTGCTGACGCACCGCCTCGGCGAGCACGAAGGACATCGAGAAGGAGCCGCCAGGTGAACGAGGCGACACCTACCGAGCCGCCTGAGCCGGTCGCCCCGTTGGAGTCGGCCTGGGCAAGGCGGCTGAGGCGTAGTGCCGAGGCTACGATCTTCCTGCTGGGGGTCACGCTGCTGGTGGCGCTCTCATTCCCGGCGCTGCTGGCGTGGGCCAAGTCGCCGCAGGGACTCAATCAGCCGGAGTTCTTCGCGTGGCTGGTCGTGCTCTTGCTGGCCATCGCCCCGGTCGCCATGCTGCGGCAGGCCGGGGATGCGTGGCGGCGCGGGTACCGTGCGCCGAAAGCGGTCACCGCCGTGTGGGTGTTCGTCGTTCTTGGTGTCGCCGCGCAATGGGGGGCGGGCGCCCCGTGGGCAGAGATCGCCTTCAGGCCAGTGGTGGTGGGCGTCATGCTCTGGTTCCAGCGGCCGGCCGATCCGCCGCCGATACCGGTCCATGGCGACAGCGGCAACGCCCCAACGCCGCCTACTGATGGCAGTGAGCGATGACCATGACCCCAGGGAGTCCGACGTCCATTCCTCCCCCAGCAGGGGGCTGAGGGCGGCGGCGACTCACTCGATCAAATGGAGTTGCATCGAAGGCAGTTCCGCTCGAACTGGGGCTCAGAGCCCCACACCCCGCATGGGGTTGTCTCGCCACTTGTCGGCCGCCCGAATGTATCCGTGAACGACGGGTGACTTGTCCGACCAGCGGCCATGCCGTGCGATGGCCGACACCGAGGCTCCGGCCTTGGCTGCGGCCGTCGCTCCTCCCGCCCGGAGGGAGTGGGCGGTGTAGGTGTGCGCGTCCTTGAGCCCGGCCTTCTCCGCTGCTCGCCGCACGATCTGGTTGAGGCCGTCGCCGGACATGCGGCCGGTGCCTCGCATGGTCGCCCCCGGCGTGCCGGACAGGCGCCCGTGCCGGTCGATGGCGCGCAGCAGCGGGCCCTCGGTCACCCCGTGGGTCTCCAGCGCGGCCAGCCAAGCCTGCACCACACGCACGGGGCAGGTCTCCGGGTGCGAGCCGTACGGGAGGGGCACCATCTCCCCGACTGCGTCCTGGTCGGTCTTGGACCGGCGGATCGCCACCTCCAGCCCATCACTGGTGATCGTCAGGTCGGCGATGTCCAGGGCGGCCAACTCGGAGCGGCGGCCCATGAGGGCAAAGCCGAGCAGCAGGACCACGCGGTCTCGCAGGCCGAGGAGGGTCGGAGCGGTGGTGTCCACCAGAGCGCGAAGCACCGTCAGCTCGGCGGGCGGCGCCTTCCGGGTGCGGTGCCCGGTGGCGGCGCGCTCCTTGCGGTAATTGCGCAACGCGAGCCGGGCAAACTCGGCGTTGAGGGAGAACCCCGCCTTCTTATGCCGGGACTGGATGCACGCCAGCGCCCGCTCGATGGTCGAGGGCGCGGGCAGGGTGCCCCTGCGGGTCGGGGTGCCGGCCAGGTGGGTGACGTACTCGGCGACGGTCTCCGGCGTGGCGGGAAGTGGGCTGCGGGCGTGCGCCGCACTCCAGGTGATGAAGGTCTCCCAATCACGTTGGTAGGCCCGGCTGGTGTTCTCGGCGAAGCCTCCGGCAACTCGTACTCGGGCGGCCTCGCTCAGGTCGCGGTCAGCCATGCCCGCCGGAGCGGGCAGCGGGAATGTGTCGGCGTGGGGTTCCAGCCGTGCCAGCTCGGTCACGAGCGTTCTCCAGAGGGGGTGGGGGTCTGCATTCTGGGTCGCGATAAAGCATATTATCGCGACCCAGAATGACTAACAACGATCTTGACGGACTCGGCCGAGCAAGGGCGAACATCCGAGACGGCTGGAAGATCGAGAACAAGTCGGAATCCGTCGACGACCATGCCCCAAGCTAGGGAACCGGCAACGAAGACGCCGCCATAGGCGGCCAGGATGCGGCCGAAGTTCGCGTCCGGCTGGAGGGGGGCGACGAACCCGTACAAGCCCAGTGCGATGACTCCAGCGCCGATCCACAGTGGCTCACGAGTCGACTGATGTCACCGTGCCGCTGATCGGCTTTCCCACCTGCATGCTGACCTGCAAGTGTCGGTTCTGATCCGGGCCCTGGTCGGGATTGAAGGTCGAGGACCAGGAGACGAAGACCCGGCCGGCCAGAAGCACGCCCTCGATCGGTTCCTCGCCCAGGTGCACAATCGCTCTGACCAGCGGCGCCGATGCCAAAGCCGTCGCTCCGTTATGGCGGATGACAGTCAGTCCCATGGCGAGCGGGCTATGGGGCACGTTCATGCGGCCGGCCGCGTCTCGTGCGGCGATGAGGTCGCGGCGAACGTGATCGCTATCGGCCCCTTCGAGGATCCCGAACTGTAGGCATACAGCCAGGTAGGAGTGCTTGAGCAGGGCGAGCCGATATCGGTTCTCGTCGGGAAGCAGCCCGGCCAGCTCGATCTCCCCGCTTCGGAGCATCTCCTCGATCGCCGGATCGATGTTTCCGCTCAGCAGGAGCGCGAACCCGTCTTCGGGCGTCCACATGAGCGGGATACGAGCGGTTCTCCTGGCGCCTTGGATGCCGGGCCCGGTGAACCGCGGAAGCGTGATCAGGTTGTCGTACCAGTCGGTGAGATCTGCCTCCACGTGACTGCCCAGCCTGTGGTTGCACGCGGCGCACGTGCGGGTCATCTTCTCCCCGCCCATGGCCGCCGGCGGGACGTGTTCTTCGTTGGTTGCCGGGTCACCGCAGATGGGGCAGTCGTCGAAGAGACGGCGAGCGATCGTTTCGAGCAGGGTGATCCTCGCCGAAGCCGATGGCTTCGGGCGCGTGGTCGACATGTGCAGGACGCGTCCGTCGGACAGTTCCACAGACATCGCGCCCGGTTCTTGGCGGTTCACGATCTGGGATCGTAGCCGGGCCACAGCGGCGGGCGCACGGGCGTTTTGCGGTGCGCGCTACCCGGACGCCGAGTTCTCTGATGCCGACTTCATGGCGCCGACTCCAGGCGAACATGTTGCTGGCGGCGGCACACCTGCTGGGGCCGCTGTGCGGGCTCCTGGGCATCACCCCCGGCCGGGGCGCGGGGTAGCCCTGCTTCGCGCTCGGCTGGTAGCTGCCCGGCGCCGATGTCAGCTGCTCGCCGCCGGACTGCCGGTCTGCTGAGCGGATTGCTGAGCGAAGTGCGCGGCCAGCGCGGTCATCTTGCCCAGATAGCGGGCGGCCATCTGCAGGTGGGTGTAGGCGGTGTCCTCATCGACGGCGCGGCCGCGCGGGTGGCCGGCCTCGTTGCGGGTGACCCTGAGCAGGTCGGCCACCGCGTCCATGGTCAGGGTGTCACCCAGGTCATCGGGCAGCGTGGGGCGCAGCGGCTCTAGGCGGGCGCGCAGCGCCTGGAAGCGGGCGTTCTGGGAGCTCTTGGGGTTGTCGAGCTCCTTGCGCAGCTTCTCGGCCGAGGTGCCCAGCGCGGCGACCATCGCCTCGGCCACGACCAGGAAGACCTGCTCGGCGGCCACCCCGAGCATCACCGAGCTGGCCAGGTAGCAGCCGGCGTTGAACGCTCGCAGCGACTCCTCCAGGTACTGGGAAGCGATCGGGTGCAGGTCCGGCACCTGACGGTGCATCCGGCGCAGGTAGCCTTCCGGGTCGTACGGCTCCCACGGCCCGCCGCTGACGACCTTCAGACCGCGCTCGGACAACTTCCACCGCCAGTTGTCCGACGACGATCCCGGATTGGCGTGATCGATGTAGACGAGCCCGTCGGCGAGCAGCCCGTATAGCGCCTCCCACACCTGGTGAGGCCGGCAGCCGGTGGCGGTCCGGATCGCCTTGGGCAGGTAGGAATCGAAGAACCGGGGGTCGGTGCCCGGCGTCGCTAACAGCTGGAGCACCTGGCTGCGGATCTGCATCCCGTCAGGGTGCCATCCGGATGCCTGAGCTTGCAGGTGATTTTGGTGCCGTCCGCATGGTTGTGCTCTTCTGCGATGGATGTGCTCTAAGCCAGTGCGAGATCCTGGACGCCGACGCGCAGGAGCGCAGGGATCCGGCAGGGAGCGCAGGTTGACGTGAGCGCAAACGACGACGTCGTACCCGGCCGCACGGTGCGCTCGGCATCGCTGGTCTTCACCGCCGGGGCTGCAGTGGGCGTGCTCGGCGGGATGATCGGCCTCGGCGGCGCGGAGTTCCGGCTGCCGCTGCTCATCGGGCTGTTCGGCTTCGCCGCGCTGGCCGCGGTGATCCTCAACAAGGCGATGAGCCTGGTCGTGGTCCTGGTCGCGCTGCCCGCGCGGCTGGCCGCCGTCCCCCTCGCCGATCTGGCGGCACACTGGATGGTGGCGGTCAACCTGCTGGCCGGAAGCCTGCTGGGCGCGTGGGCGGGAGCGTCCTGGGCGGTGCGGATGCGCTCGGCCACCCTCTACAAGGTGCTGGCGGCCCTGATGGTGCTCATGGCCGCGGCCCTGGTGCTCACCCACGCGACCACCATGGGCTCGCTGGTGCTGCCTGGCCCCGTACGGGCGGTGGCCGGGATTGTCGCGGGGTTCGGGATCGGCGTGGTGGCGGCCATCATGGGGGTGGCCGGCGGGGAACTGCTGATCCCGACGATCGTGCTGCTCTACGCGGCCGATATCAAGACCGCGGGCAGACTGTCGCTGCTGGTGTCCCTGCCCACCATGCTGGTCGCCTTCGCCCGCTACAGCCGTGACGACAGCTTCGCCATCCTGGGCGTCAACCTCCGCTTCGTCGCCGCCATGGTCGCGGGCTCAGTCGTGGGTGCTCTCCTCGGTGGCCTGCTGCTCGGTGTGATCCCCGGCCTTGTCCTCATTCCCGTCCTCGCAGCCGTGCTGCTGATCTCGGCGATCAAGCTGGCCCGCCATCCCACCCCCGGGATGTGAGCGTCAGCCAGCGGACACCCCTCATCGCCTTCAGCTTGGCATCGCCGATTCGCCGGAGATCTTCAACTCGGTGTTAGCTGGCGGCCAGCTCACCTGCTGGCCGTCCCTGAGCTTGGTTCTGGGCCTGGCGGCGCTGCTTGACCTCGGCGATGCGCTTGACGATGCCCTCGACGACAGCAGCGTTGGGGCCGATCTCGATCGCGCCACCCTGGTGACCTGAGACCTCAACGGCCTTCACCGGGCGCCATTCTTCTGGGTACATCCGGGCGAGCAGTTCGAGGGCGACACGACCGTTGGGGGGCGTCCACACGCGTTCTCGGGTTCCGTCCGGCCGGGTGGCTTCGCGGATCAGGGTGCCACCCATGGCATCGGCAAAGGCAGCCGCCACGAGGTCTACAGAGGCTCGCGCGCGTGCGCGTGTAAGGGCCTCCCGAAACTCCCGGTATTCGGGAGCCGCCCCCTCCTCCTCTCCTAGGGTCATCCACCTGTGGACGGTGGAACGGCCGACTCCGCAGAGGTCAGCGGCGGTGCCGAGGAAGTGGCCCGCCTCCAAGTGCTTACAGAGCTCGTCGCGCAGCTCGGGGGTGAGTTTGGAGGGACGGCCCATCACTCACACTCCTGGCGTCGGGCGGCGAGTAGCCGACGGGCTCCGGCTGCCCCCCGGTGCGCGATACTCGGGTCGGCGGTTCCGCGTCGGTAAGAGACCGGCAGGGCAGTACGAGCCGAGGTCGGCCGCAGCCCGTGCCGCACGAGCAGCGTGACCGCGTCCGCCGCCTTGCGTTCAGCTCCAGGTACCTCCCACTCGGCGAGCAGGATGACCAGGGCCCGTTGAGCGTTCGTGATGATGGCGGCGATGGTGCTGCTCAAGCCTCAATCCTCCGTTCTTGACGATGTGGCGAGGGAACTCGTCTCCGGGCTACTTCTCGGCGGCGAGTGCGATTCCGCGATATGCCTGGCCGGACGCGGCACGCTTCTTCTCGTGGCCGCGCTTGGCCATGGAGTCAGCGAACGTCACCTCCGGCCCTGCCTCCTCGCCAGCCGCAATACACCACTTCGACCAGGCGGCAAACAGGTGTCGGGCGCCCACGTGATAGTGGCTGGCTTGGATGGTCTGGTCCTGTAGGAACCGCCCGAGCGGGTCAGACTCGATCTGGTACTTGTTGGTGCGCTCGGCGATGACGCTGGGCAGCGCAAGGCCGCCCTCCTCGTAGCTCCGGTATCCCCGGTACGCCCAGGCGAGCAACGCGGGCAGTTCCTCGGCGAGCCGCTCCGGCAGCCTGCGGTCAGGCTTGGCGACGACCACGTCGAAGGGCACCACGCGGATCCGGCGCCACACTGCGGGGTCGTCGCCGGAGACCTTCGGCTTGTGGTTGGTGCAGAGGATCAGGACGTGGCTCGGGTCGAACTCGAAGAAGTCCTTGCGCATCTTGCGGGCGCGGAGCCGTTCGCCACCAGTCAGGCGCTTCATGGTGGCCGAGGCGAGGCTCCTGCCCTCGTCGGTCTCGCTGCACACGGCCAGCCGCGCCCCCTTCAAGTCGGCCAGGCCGGTCGGGTGCGCCGACTCACCCCGGGACACGAGAAGGTCGGGCTCGGCGTTGATGGCGTAGTCACCGAACGCTTTGCCCATCGCCTCCAGCAGCGTCGACTTCCCGTTCTGGCCGGTCCCCGTGAAGATCGGGAGTACGTGCTCGCGGACGAGCCCCAGCATCGAGTAACCGAAGACCCGCTGCACCCACACCTGGAGCCCGGCGTGACCGTCGTCGTCGGGCAAGATCTCGTTGATGAACCGGTCGAACAAGTCGCTTCGGGCATCCATGTCCAGGTCACACCCGGCCACCTTGGTCAGCATGTCAGCGGGATCGTGCTGACGCTGTTCCCCCGTCCGCAGATCGAGCGTGCCGCTGGGGGTGTTGAACAGGTGGGGAGCGGCATCCAGGACGTCGGGTGACACGGTGATGGGCTTCAAGGAGCCTGCGATCCGCAGAATGCCATCGAGGGCCGACGCGGACTCACACTTGCGGATGTCGGCGTACAGGTCATCCCGATCCTCCTTGTTCTCAAGGCTCGGGATGTCCGAGAGGGCAGCCTTCACCGTCGCTGCGGCTGCGCGCATTGCGGCGCCGTCCTTGTCCGGGACCCATCGGGTCGAGTCCCACACGTGCCAGCCGAGGCTGTGGGCGTGCATGAGCCGCCCAGCGTGGAGCTTGGCGAACCGCTCGGCCATGCGGAGCTGACCCCGGTGCATCTCGCCGATGATCGACGATGCCTTGTGCCCTCCGGGGACGCCAGCTTCGTCGAGGATCTGCTGGGCACTCTTCGTCACGATGCCCTCATTCCGCGACGCATGCCGTTCCCGATCGTGCCGCGCCCCAAGGCGATGCCGATCTCTGATTCCGTGAGCCCGATCTCCATGCCGGACGCCCAGAGCACGTTGTAGGCAGTGGCCTCGTCGATGGCGCCCTGCGCGACCATCTGCCCCGCCCGGAACGCGGCCCAGAACAGGACCGTGTTCCGCTCTCCCGGGGCAGCCTTTAGGACCGTCCGTACGAGGCCACCGAGGCGACCCCGTGCATCCCCGCTCCTTGCGCCTCGGGCGACCTTGCGGGGCTGCGGCGGCTTCTCCTGCAGCCGTTCGAGGAGGGCTGGGTGAAGGTCGGCCAGCGGCAGCGCGAACTGGTCGTTCACCCATCGGTAGGGCTGGCCCGTGCGCGGGTGGAGAGAGGGAGCCACCACGATGTACCCGCCATCGGCCTTGACGTCGATCTGCTGTCCGGCCTTGCCCACACCGGAGGGGATGCGGACGCCAGGATGTCGGTAGACCAGATGCAGGCCGCCGGATCCGGTGGTCGCGGTGACTGTGCTGGGCAGGATGCCGCCCTCGTCGAGTTTCGCCATGGTCTTGAGGCCGTGCGGTACGTCTACGTCGATGACGACGGTGCCCGAGGCGCTACCGGTGCGGATCGCGATCAGGCTGCGCGGGACGCGACGGTCCATGGCGCGGATGCGATCAGGGTCCGTCGTGGCCGCGTAGAAGCCGTGGCAGGTCAGGCAGGGGCAGGCTTCCATCTGCTCCGGAGCGACGTGCTCGTCACGGCACCGGTCGCAGTTCCGCAGGGGTGTCTTGGAACTGGATAGGACGAACACTGGCCAGCCGTGCGCGGCGTAGCGGAGCATCGCCTGCAGGCGGGAATGGCCAGGGCTCACGCGGAGGTCTGGCGCGCCTTGAACCATCGCGGCATCCGGGCCGTGAAGTCCGGGCAAGGGGTTGCCGCTGCTCAGCGTGTTACCGTGCTGTCCAGCGGCCGGAAGACTCTTCTGGTCGTGCATGATCCTGTCCATCTCGGATGCATCGAGTGATGGGGTCGGGCGCCTGGGTGCGCAACCACCCGGGCGCCTTCTTGTACGGGCGTTCGGCGGAGTGGCGGAGTAACCGTCGCCGTGGGTGTACATGGAGCCGTAGGCCCGAGGCAGGAGCCTCTGAGCTGCCGCATAAGACAGCGCTGTTCCAGGTAGGACAGTGACGACGTCAGCGACTGGCGGAAGGTGTGTCGCCACGCGGCCGAGCGGTCGGTTCCTCGCCCCGAACGGACGAGCCACTCAAGGGCGGAGCGACCAATCGGTCATCCAGCGGCTGTAGGAAGTGCCCTCACGGTCCGAGCGTCAGGCCGCCGAGGCAGTCGCACGCAGTTCCTGGACATAGGTCAGGAGGGAGTCCCTCGGAACGCGCCTGCTGCGGCCGATGAGCACGGACTCCAGTTCGCCCGACTTGATGAGCTGGAAGTAGACACTGCGGCCGATCTGGAGCAGCTCAAGGACCTGCTCCTCCTTGAGGAGGAGAGGGAAGCACGCGCACGGCGACGCCGTGGACGTCGGCTCGCCAACGGGCGACAGGCGGGTGTGGCGGCTGGTCAGAGGTTCTCCGACCGTGCTCAGCCCTCTAGCATTGGACATGACTCAGGTCCTTCGAATCGACGCGACTGGCTTGGGCAGCCCTCGGTGGGAAACCGTGCGGTGTTCGGAGCGGGAACTCCGTCCACAGCACCCCGCCGGGGGCTTACTGCTGTCCGGACCGTGACACCGGTTTGGGTTTCCACCCCCCAGTCCTCGGCCGTACGAAGATCACCGTAACGGTCCATGGCGGCTCACGCAAGTTTGCGATCGCATTCGACTGCACATGACGCAAGCGGCCGTTTGCGGTAGGCGGCCGAGCTGCTTATGACGCGCGATGGAGACGCCAGAAAGCCGATTACCAGGGGATTCACTCGGCGATACGCGGGAAAACTTCGTACTCTACGCGCCGTTGCCGCTTGCGTCATCTCTCGCTGCTTACTGCCTGCTGGGCATCGCCGAAGGGGACCGTCCGCTGCCGAACATTGCTGCAAGTTCTTGCGGGTCGCGCTCAATATCATTAGAGTCAATATGCGTTATCCGCATCCCATGGAGGAGTCAGCATTCATGCCGGAGGAGAACAAGTTCTACGACTGGCTTGCAACCACAGCGCGTGCCAACGGGTACGGGTCTGACGCGCAGCTCGCCGAGGCGCTTGGCCTACAGCAGTCGACAGTTTCCCGGTGGCGGAAGGGAACCCGCCCGCACATCACACACCTGGTGAAGCTCGGTCAACTGTTCCGCATGAGCATTGAGCCCATGCTCACTATGTCCGGGCATGTCCCGCCCGACCTACTCCGCAACACCGAGCCGCCGGCACCGCCCACCCCGCCGATCGTCCGCCAGATCCAGGAAGCCTCACTCCCTGACGGCGTCAAGAAGGCCCTCCTCGACTACTGGGACGAGCGGCTTGCGGAGGAACAGACCCGGGTCACCGAGCTGATCAAGGTGTTCGGGTCGAACTTCGGAGGGCTCATCACCGAGGACCCAGTGGCCGGGTCGTTCACGCTCGCCAGTTCCGACTTGCCGCGGCACTTCGCCGGCCTCATGCAGCAGGCCGTCAAGGAACTGAGGCCACCCGCACGCCGAACGCGAGGAACGGGAGCGACCCGATGACGGCCACGAAAAAGCGCTCGCGCGGCAACGGAGAAGGCAGCTTCTACCAGCGCGGGGACGGTATGTGGATCGGCGCCGTGACACTGCCGGGCGGCGAGCGGAAGACCGTCTCGTCGAAGGACAAGACCAAGGCGCGGGAGGAGTGGCGCAAGCTGCTCCGCCAGGTCGAGGAGGGCAAGCCGATCACGTCCGGCCGCGGCGTCACCCTGGAGCGCTATCTCAACCAGTGGGTCTCGCTCACGCTGGCCCAGCGGGTGGCCGCAGGGAAGGTGGCCGAGTCCACGATGATCTCCTACTCGGACAACATCAGGCTCCACGTCATCCCGCACGTTGGAGGCGAGCCGCTGACGAAGCTGACCCCCGCACGGTTACGGGCATGGCTGCTGGAGTTGCAGCGCAAACCGGCGGCCCGGCAGAAGAAGGCAGTGGAGGGCGAGGATCCGCCGCCGGTGGTGTTCCTGTCCGACCGCACGGTCAACTACTGCCACGCCATCCTCCGGGCCGCGCTCAACGATGCGTTCAAGGACGAACTGGTCGCGCGCAACGTGGCCATGCTGGTCGAGCCACCCTCGGGCAAGAGCAAGCGCGGGACGGCGCTGACCGGCGAGGAGGCCGACAGGCTCTTTTCAGCGGCGCACAACCATCGGTGGGGCGTGTTGTGGCTCACGATCCTTGGCCTCGGCCTGCGGCGCGGTGAGGCACTCTCACTGCGCTGGGAGGACATCGACCTGGACAACGCCGTGATCAAGGTTGGTCCTTCGCTGCAGCGCCTGCGGGGCGAGCTCGACCAGGAGACCGGACGCCGGCGCGGTCGGCTGGCCGTGGTCCGCGCGAAGACCGAGGGGTCGGACGCGAAGCTGGCGATCCCCCGGGCCGTGGTCGTGCTGCTGCGGCAGCACAAGGTGGATCAGGCCGCCGAGCGGCTGGCGGCGAAGGTGTGGGCGGACCCGGGGCTGGTGTTCACCACTTCGGTGGGGACGCCGATTGAGCCGCGGAACGCCAACCGGGCATGGAACGCACTGTGCGACGAGGCGGGCATCACGCGGCCGGACGGCAAGCGGGTGAGGATTCACGACCTCCGGCACACCGCGGCGACCTGGTTGCATGGGGAAGGCGTGGACATGAAGACCATCCAGGGGACTCTCCGGCACAGCCGACTCGCCACGACCTCGGAGATCTATACGCACCTCACCGAGGACGTGCAGCGCCGGGCCGCGGACTCGATGGACGGGGCGCTGTCCCGGTTCGGCCGCCTCGCTCAATGAACCCGCACGCTGCTGACCTGCGGAAGTGTAGGGGCGTGTAGGGATCCAGGTATTGGCTCTGTATGTATAGGCGCGTAGGTGGAACAGGTAGACCCTACACAGCCCTACACACACCCGCTGAAGTGCAGGAACACGAAGAGAAGCCCTACACGGCTGCGGTCAATCCCAGCACTCGCGGCCTATCTGGAACAGGTGTAGTCGAATGTAGTCATCCGTATTACAATGTAGTCGTGTCGAACAAGCCGACCACCGTCCGGCTGACGGACGAACAGAAGGCGGGGCTCGACGCCATCGGCGAGCGAGAGGATCGGAGCCGATCGTGGCTCATCTCGAAGGCTGTGGACGAGTACATCGCCCGACATCAACGAAGCGAAGAGGCAACTACGGACGGAGGCGAACCTCAGTGAACGAAACGGCGTCGCTACAGCCGTTGCTACAGTCGACCCCTGGAAACGACGCAGGGAGCCCCTTGAGATCAAGGAACTCCCTGGTGATGCTGTGTGCGGCCGGAGGTACTCGAAACCCCAACCTTCTGATCCGTAGTCAGATGCTCTATCCATTGAGCTACGGCCGCTCGCTGCGTGACCAGCATAGCGGGTCCAGAGCCGTGCCTCGAACCAGATACCGCCATCACGTCCCAGTAGACCCCACCTTCTTCGGCCAAAGGGTGTAGCTCAGGGGCCAGAGCAGGGCGATCAGCGGCACCTTCAGCATGCCGGACATGAAATCGATCAGTGCGGCCGTGCGGGACGGTTCGTTGACGAGCCAGACCAGGCCGAGCAGAAGAGCGCAGGCTATGGCGTACGCGAGGACCATGCGGAGCCAGAAGCCCCACTCGTAGCGGGTGCGGGCCATGCCGCCCTCGGGTGGTTTCCAGGGAGGTGGGCCGTCGGCGAAGCGGTGGCGGAACTTGGCGTCGGCCCAGCGGATCGTGCGGTGGCCGAAGACGATGGAGTACGCCAGGTACGCGGCCGCCAGGCCGTGCCTCAGGTCGGCCGTGGCGCCGCCGCGCATGTCTATGACGGCTGCCGCCAGGAGGATCACGTCCAGGAGCGGTACGCAGATGAGGAGGGCGGTGCTGAGCCGGCGGCGGTTCCAGAGATAGCGGCTGGCGAGGCCGAGTCCGAGCAGGAGCCAGAAGCCGACTTCGCAGCCGATCAGGATGGCGACAATCACGCATCCCATCCTTTTCGACTCTTCTGCGCGGCGCATCGTCAGTGAAGACGAGCCTGTGGATACATCGAAGTGTTTATCCACAGGCGGACCCGCGGAGGAGGGAACCGGGGCCGGACGGTGGTGGGATGGGGAGCATGAAACGCGAGGCGTCGTGGGCCGGGCTGGCCTTCGTCGTGGGCCTGCTCCTGATCGTGGGTGGAGCCTACACACGTGTCGGGGTGCCCATGGGGTGGCTCGTGGTGCCGCTGGCGTTCGTGTGTTCGGGGGTTCTGGTACGGCAGCGTGCGCCGCTGGTGGGGCTGGGCTTGGGGGCCGTGGGGATCGGCGTCGATCTGTTCGTGGGGCCGTCGTTGCCGACTGTCCTGATATTTACGGACAACGTGTATGCGGCGGCGTTGTACGGGCCGGCGCGGTTCTCGCGGTGGCTGCTCGGGATCGCGACTGTGCTGGCGGTGTTGGCCGGGGCCGTGACGGGGGTGGTGGCACGTGACTGGCGGCTGCTGGCGGTGATCGGGATTCAGGCGGGGCTCGTGCTGGTCACGCCGGTGACCACGGCGATGCTGTTACGCCAGCACCGTGACCAGGCCGTGGTCGAACGTGCCAGGGCCGAGCAGGTGGCGCGCCTGGCCGAGTTCGACCGGCAGGCGGCCATCGCGACGGAGCGTACGCGGATGGCCCGGGAGCTGCATGACATGATCGCCAACCACTTCAGCGCGATCGCCATCCAGTCGACGGGCGCGCTGTCGCGCAGGGATCTGGATGCGGCGACCGTACGGAAGATCATGGAGTCCGTTCGGGAGAACAGCCTGAAAGGACTGGCCGAGATGCGGGACATGATCGGGCTGTTGCGGCAGGAAGGGGATGAGCCCGAGGCCACCCGGCCGCGGCTGGCCGACGCCGAGAGTCTGGTCGAGCGGTCGCGGCGGGCGGGGATGACGGCTGATCTACGTGTTGAGGGGGAGGCGCGGGAGCTGTCTCCGGCGGTCGATCTGGCTGGATATCGGATCTTGCAGGAGGCGCTGACCAATGCGCTCAAGCATGGCGGGCGGCCGGTTGCGGTCGAGATCGTCTATGAGCCGGGACAGGTCACGGTGGCTGTGGATAACCCTGTGGATGAACGTACGGCTCGGCTGCCCGGCGCGGGGGCGGGGATCGTCGGGATGAGGGAACGGGCCGCGCTGGTCGGGGGGTCGTTCGAGAGTGGGGCGGACGGGGGTTCGTGGCGGGTCAGGGCCACGCTGCCCACACCGAAGGGCTCTGGGGAAAAGGTCCATGAACGCATGGACGGTAAGGAGGGAACGACGTGGTGGTGAGATGACGATCAAGGTGCTGGTCGCGGACGATCATGCAGCCGTCAGGGCTGGGCTGGTGCTGATTCTCGGTGGGGCTCCGGACATCGAAGTCGTCGGGGAGGCGGCCGATGGTGAGCAGGCGGTGGAATTGGCTCGCGAGACCCGGCCTGACGTGGTGTTGATGGATGTGCGGATGCCGAAGCTCGACGGCATCTCGGCGACCAGGGAGCTCGCTGGGGTGGCCGATGTGTTGATTTTGACGACGTTCGATGTGGATGAGTATGTGTTCGGGGCGTTGCGGGCGGGGGCGGTGGGGTTTCTGGTGAAGAACACCGACGCGGATTCGCTGATCGCGGCGGTACGGCTGGTGGCCGGGGGTGATGGGCTGATCTCGCCTACGGTCACGCGGCGGTTGATCGCGGCCTTCGCCGAGCAGCCGGTGCGTAAGGAGCAGCAGGTAGAGGGGTTGACGCCGCGTGAGCAGGAGGTGCTGGCCTGCGTCGGTCGCGGGCTGTCCAATGCCGAGATCGCCAGGGAGCTCGACATGGCTGAGGCGACCACGAAGACGCATGTGAGCCGGGTGTTGAACAAGCTGGGTCTCAAAAGCCGGGTGCAAGCGGCGATTTATTACTCGGAAGGCCCCCGCTAGTCTGAAGGTCGTGACCAGGCCACCGCCTCCCCAGCCTCCCCAGCCGCCGCGGCCGACGGGCTTGATCGTTGGCTTGGCGTTCGCCGGGGCCTTTGGGTACTGGGTTCTCAATGTGATCGTCGGAATCATCGCCTTGAGCGCGGGGTCGGCGGTGGCGATCGGGGTGGGCGCAGGGTTCCTGGCTGTGGTCGGGCTCGGTGCGGGGATCGTGCTTGTGGTGCTGCGTAAGCCGTGGATGTTGGGGTTGGGGCTGGGGTTGATGATCGGGTGGGCGCTCGCCTCGATCGTCACGGCCGGCTACTGCACGGGGCTGAATCCGGGCATGTACCCATGACTGTGCCGACATCGGATGGCCACAACGAGGGGGCGCCACCACTGGGAGGAAACGCCCCGACGCTAGAGGACGGGAGCGACGGAGGGCCGCCGCCCACAGGAAAGTCCACCGGCAAGCCCACCGGCAAGTCCATTGGGCTGATCATCGGGCTGGCGTTCGCCGGCCTGGTCGCCTACAGCATCGTCAACGCCATCCTAGGCATCCTGATCTTCATCAGCACCCTGGACCAGAACGGTCCGAACCACCCCATCATCATCTCCTGCACGATCTTCCTCGCCCTCCTCGGCCTGGCCGCCGGAGCTGGTCTCCAGTTCCTGCGCAAACCATGGGCCACCGGCCTGGGCCTGGGGTTCCTGATCGGCTGGGCGCTGTGGTCGATCCTGTCCGCCGGGATCTGCACCGGCATCAGCCCGGACCTGTACACCTGACATGCCCCTCCACGAGATCTTCGTCGGCCTGGGGGTACTGGTCGCGTCCGTGGTCTTCGTACACGAGGCCCGCCGCCGCGGCGCGCTGAACGAGCAGTCGCTGGTGACCGTGACCGGCGCCCTGGTCGGCGGCGCGATCGGGATGCGGCTGGCGGGCTGGCTGGAGACGCTGAACCTGTCCGACCTCTGGCTGTACGGCTCGCGGAGCATTCTCGGCGGCTTGACCGGCGCCTACCTAGGCGTACTGATCGCCAAGAGGATCATCGGCTACAAGCAGCGCACCGGCGACCTGTTCGCCCCGGCGGTGGCGCTGGGCATGGCGGTGGGCCGGATCGGCTGCCATCTGACCGAGGCGCCGGGCCGCCCGACCGAGCTGCCCTGGGGCGTACACGCTCCCCCGACGACGCCCGAGTGCCCCGGCTGCCTGACCGGGCAGGCCATGCACCCGTCGTTCATCTACGAGATCATCTTTCAGCTCGCCGTGTTCGCCGCACTGCTCTGGGCGCGCAGGCGGCTCACCGAGCCGGGTGAGCTGTTCACGCTGTACCTGGCCGCGTACGCCGTCTTCCGCTTCCTCGTCGAGTTCACCCGCGCGAACGAGACCGTCTGGCTCGATCTCACCAGGCCGCAGTGGTTCCTGATCCCTGGCCTGCTGCTGCTCGCCCTGAGGCTGCGGTACGGCTGGCGGCGCGGCCACTACGATCCCCTCTTCAAGCGGAAGGTCATGACATGAGCGCCGGAATGGGTCTGCGGGGTGACCGCATCCTCAGGTACGTCAATGCCTTCTGCCCCCACTGCCACGGCCAGGACCTGGAGCGGGTCGAACGGCTGAGCGGCTACCTGGCCGTCCGCGACGAGCGCGTGTGGCTGGAGCGCGGCTGCCGCGAACACGGCCTAGTCAGGACTCTCTATGACGAAGACCCAGAAATCCTGACATATCTGGAGGAATGGACCGCCCCCACAAAGCAACACATGCCGGATATGACCGGCAACTTCCAGCCGGTCCCCGCCGCCTATCTCCAAGGCCTCCCCGAGATGCAGACCCAGCACACCTGCATCCTGCTCGAAGACATCGCCGAAGCCTGCAACCTGCGCTGCCCCACCTGCTTCGCCGACAGCTCCCCCGACCTGACCGGCATCGTCCCCATCACCGACATCCTGGCGAACGTCGACCAGCGCCTAGCCCGCGAGAACGGCAGACTCGACGTCCTCATGCTGAGCGGCGGCGAGCCCACCCTCCACCCCGAGCTCGCCCAGTTGCTCGCCGAGCTCCACCAGCGGCCCGTCACCCGCATCCTGATCAACACCAACGGCGTCCTCATCGCCAGGGACGACGCCCTGCTCGACCTCCTCACCGAGCACCGCGAGCGGGTGGAGGTCTACCTCCAGTACGACGGCAGCTCGGCCGAGGCGTCCAAACATCACCGGGGCGGCGACCTGCGGCACCTCAAGGCGCAGGCCGTACAACGGCTGTCGGAGCGGGAGATCTTCACCACGCTGGTGATGACCGCCGCGCTCGGCGTCAACGACGGGGAGATCGGCGACGTCGTACGGCTGGCGCTCGACACGCCGTTCGTCGGCGGTGTGTCGTTGCAGCCGCAGTTCGGCTCGGGCAGATCTGGACCGATCGACCCGATGGACCGCCTCACCCACACCGGTGTGCTCAAGCGGCTCGGCCCGCAGACCGACGGCCTGGTGACCTGGCGCGACCTCACCGCGCTGCCCTGCTCGCACCCGCACTGCTGCTCGGTCGGCTACCTGATCCGCGACGACTCGCAGCAGTGGCGTTCGCTGGTCGCGCTGATCGGCCACGACCGGCTCAAGGCGAACCTGGGTCTGGTCTCCAACCGCATCGCCGACACCGAGATCCCCCGCGAGCTGCGGCTGGCCGTACAGGAATCGCTGCTCGGACTGCTGTCGGAGCAGTCGTCACTGTCGCACCCGCAGATCGGCGACCTGTGGCGGGACATCTGCGAGAACTGCGACCTCGGCGTGTCCACGCTGCTCACGCTGGCCTCTTCGGCGCTGCCCGGCAGGCGGAAGAAGCTTCGCAAACTGCTCGGCGAGCGGGTGGTGCGGGTGACGGTCAAGCCGTTCATGGACATCTCGACCATGATCGAGGAGCGGCTCACGCAGTGCTGCGTGCACGTCGGGACGCGCGCCGAGCAGGACCAGTGTGCGCCGTTCTGCGCGGTGCAGGCCTGGCCGCAGCTGTCGGAGCAACGGCTGTCGGCGGTGGCCTCCAGACCTCAGCTCAAGGTGATCACGTGAAGGATCCGCTCCGGTTGTGCGTGTACGCGACCGTCGCGCTGCTGGCCTGGCTGCTGGGGCCGTGGGCGGTGCTGGGGTTCGCGGTCCTCGGGTTCGCCGGGTACTGGAAGGCGCGCCGGGCCGGGCTGACCCAGAGCAAGTGCGTGCTCAAGGACACCCGGCTCGTACTGGCCTATCTCGGGCTACTGGCGCTCGTCGCGGCGGCGGCGATCATCAATTCCCTGTGGTGAACCCCTCGGGGATGTACAGGCTGAGTGTCTCGGCGATGCAGGCGGGGCGCTTCTCGCCCTCGATCTCGATCGTCATCTTCAGGTTGGACAGGTAGCCGGCGGGCGTGCCCTTGACGTCGCTCAGCTCACCCAGCGCCCTGACCCGCGCGCCGACCGGCACCGGCCTGGGAAAACGCACCTTGTTCAGGCCGTAGTTGACGCCCATCTGGATGCCCTCGACGCGCACCAGCTCGAACATGAACGACGGCAGCAGCGACAGGCTCAGGTAGCCATGCGCGATCGTGCCCCCGAACGGCCCTTCCTTGGCCCTCTCCACGTCGACGTGGATCCACTGGTGGTCGTCTGTGGCGTCGGCGAAGAGATTGACCTGTTCCTGAGTGATCGTGCGCCACTCGGTCGGGCCGAACTTCTCGCCGACGGCCGCCTTGAGTTCCTGTACGTTCGCGAAGGTCCGCATGGCTCCGAACGCTATTGCGCGGGCGGGACGGCTGCCAAGTTGAGGACCCAATACTTGGCGGGTTTGTCCCCCTTGGTAGTGCCCCAGTAGAGGATCGTGCTGGGCTCCGACGAGGTACCGACACCGCTCCAGTTATTGGGCCGCTCAATGTGCGCCATCTTGCCGGCGTTGAGGTCGAATATGGAGTCGCCCAATGACAAGAAGCGGTCGAGGATGGGATACGGCCTGAGTTGCCCGAGGAATCCGTGCCCCGCCAGCCGGACCGTCCCGGTGCCGTCGAGGCGCTGAGCGAACGCGGTGCCGTTCAGGCGGCCCTGGCACCAGGTCGGTCCGCATCGCAGGTTCTTGGTACCGTCTTTGATCACGACCTTGGTCACAGTCCCGTCGGCCAAGTTGACGACCTTGGACTGGTTGCGGTCAGGCTCCCTGAACATGTCACCGACATCGCCCGCCCACGGCCAGCTGATCAGGTGCAGCCCGCCGGCCTTCGGCACGCGATCGGGAGTGCCGCCGGTGAACGGCACCCGGTACACGCCGCCCTTCCGCGTCGACCAGACGATGTTCTCGCCGTCCGCCCCGACTGCCTCGACCGCCGCGTCGCCGCCGGTCAACGTGAAGGCCAGCTTGGCCTTGCCACCGGAAAGCGGGGCCCACCAGAGTTCGGCGATCGCGGTCCCGGACTTCGACGCGGTGGAGTACCAGACGACGTTCGTGCCATCGGCCGAGGCGGATTGCATGAAGTTCCGCTTCAGTCCTGGGGTCGCCGGGACCTCCGTCACCACCCGGGACTTACCGGTCTTGGTGTCGTACACCTCGATCTTGCCGGCCTTCTCGAACGAGGACTCCGCGTTGAGCAGTACCTCGGTGGCGCTGATGCCGGTGATCGGCCGGTAACGCCAGCCGTCGGCGTTCTTCGCGGGCATCTGAAACAGGGTCTGCGGCCAGAGTTTCGCGACCGGCGTCCCCTTGGCCTGGGTCTGCGGCCTCGGAGTCACAGTTATGGTCTTCTCAGGCTGGGGCCTGGTCGTGGTCGACGTGGCGGCCGCCTCTTCTCCGCCCCCGCTGGAGAAGGCCCCCCGGGCGACGACCGTACTCGTGCTCACCACCCCGACCACCGCGGCCGCCGCGAGCAGTTGCGCGCGCCGCCTGGTCCGCCGCCGCCTGCGCGCGCCGACCCCGGCGATCAGGTCGAGCTCGGGAGCCTGGTCCGCCGCGTCGCGCAGCGCGCCGCTCAGTTCGTCCTCTGTCCTCATGTCCGTCCCCTTTCCAGCACAGCGGGCCGGACCCGGAGCGTGGCGAGCGCCCGGAATGCCTGGCTGCGCACAGTTCCCCGTGAGATGCCGAGGATCGCGGCGATCTCCTCATCCGGCAGGTCCTCGTAATACCGCAGGACCAGCACGGTCCGCTGCTTCCTGGGCAGCGTCGCGAGCTCCTTCCAGAGCTCGCCGAAGGAATGCGTGTCGTGGTAGATGCCTTCGGGGACGTCGTCGGTCAGGTGCTCCCTGCGCCGCCTGCGCCACCAGCTGACGTGCTGACGGGCCATGGTCGTGCGGACGTACGCCTCGGGACTGTCCTTGTTGCGGACCCGGCTCCAGGTGTCGCTCAGCTTGAGCAGCGACTCCTGGACCAGATCCGCGGCGTCCTCGGCGTTGCCGGTGAGCACGTAGCCGTATCTGATCAGAGCCGAACCCCTGGCCCGGACGAATTCCTCGAACTCCACATCACCGGGACGCACGAGCCGCCCGCTCTGTTGCAAAGATCTTTACTCGAAACCATCGCGCACGTGTTCGAGTGCGCGCTACAGTTCTCGGTACCGACTCGAACAAGGGTTCGGCCTGGTGGGAGGGGGTGTGTCCGATGACGATACTCGCGACGGCCCCTGCTCGGACACGCCGTAGCGCTTTCTTCCCAAATCTAAGACGGCCGCTATATCCCGCAATAAAGTCCGAGAGCGTGGACCCCGTGCGCAATCCTTACGCCCCCGGAGCCGGACAGCGTCCGCCGGAGCTCGCCGGGCGCGACCGCGAGCTGCAGCAGTTCGAGGTCGTGCTGGAGCGGGTGGCCCGCGGCCGTCCCGAGCGCAGCATGGTCGTCACCGGCCTGCGCGGCGTCGGCAAGACCGTGCTCCTCAACACGTTCAAGTCCATGGCGATGCAGCGGCTGTGGGGCACGGGCAAGATCGAGGCCCGGCCCGACCAGTCGATCCGCCGTCCCGTCTCGGCCGCGCTGCACATGGCGATCCGCGAGCTGGCTCCCCGGCATCGCGCGCCGGAGCGCATCGAGCAGTTCCTGGGCGTGCTCAAGGCGTTCGCGATGCGTGACCCGGCCGCCGCCAAGGGCACCTCGCACTGGTCGCCCGGCATCGAGGTGCCGGCCAGCCGTGGCCGCGCCGACTCCGGCGACCTCGAGATCGACCTCACCGAGCTGTTCGTCGATGCCGCGAGCGTGGCCACCGACCTGGGCGTCGGCATCGCGCTGTTCATCGACGAGATGCAGGACGTGCAGCCCGCCGACGTCTCGGCGCTCTGCGCCGCCTGCCACGAGCTGTCGCAGTCCGGCGGGCCGCTGATCGTGGTCGGCGCGGGCCTGCCCCACCTGCCGAGCGTGCTGTCGGCCAGCAAGAGCTACTCCGAGCGGCTCTTCCGCTACGCCCGCATCGACAAGCTCGACCGCGAGGCGGCCGACCTCGCGCTGATGCTGCCGGCGCGGGAGGAAGAGGTCGAGTTCACGCAGGACGCCCTCGACGCCCTTTATGAGGCGGCCGACGGTTATCCCTACTTCGTCCAGGCGTACGGGAAAGTTGCCTGGGATCTGGCGCCGCGCAGCCCGATCACCCTCGACGACGTCAAGGTGTCCGCGCCCGAGGCCGAGGAGGAGCTCGCGGTGGGCTTCTTCGGCAGCCGCTACGAGCGAGCCACCCCGGCGGAGCGCGACTACATGCACGCCATGGCGCAGATCGGCGACGAGCCGGTCGCCACCGCCGACGTGGCCGACGCGCTGGGGCGCAAGCCGTCCAGCCTGTCACCGGCCCGCGACAGCCTCATCAAGAAGGGGCTCATCTACAGCGCTGAGCGCGGCCTGATCGCGTTCACCGTGCCGCATTTCGGGAGGTTCCTGCGTGCCCAACCGATCTAGGCGACACCCCTAGTCCTCTATTGGGCTGTCTAGTGGGGAAGCTAGATAGCCCAATAGAGTCATATCCTCTTTCGAGGGTTCTATAGCGCTGTCTAGCGTCAGGCCGATACGGGCGTATAGATCGGCATAGCGCCGCTGTCCTCCGCGTTGACCACGGCCACCCGTACGGCCGGGCGCCGCCCGCTGAGATAGACCGCGAACACGACGTCGGCCCCATCCCGCCGCTCGAAGGCGAAGAAGCGCCAGCACAGCTCGCGCCAACTGTCGTACGGCTCCGCCCCGGTGAGTTGCTCCTGATGCTGGCGCCAGGGGCCGCTCGACCGGAGCCTGGCCAGCGTGACCTCCACGGCCGGGCCCGGGCGCTGCTCACACGGCGCCCGATAACGCAGCCGATCCGCCATCTCCTCAAGCTCGGGCGACAGTACGAGGAGCACGACCATCCCGACGGCCACGAACCACGACGGCTGCGCGAAGACGAGCCAGCCGGGCTCCTCGGCCCATAGCGACAGCACGGCCATCCCGGTGAGCACCATGGTCCTGGCGACCGAGCGCAGCCCGACGGGTGCCCCGCTCACCTCGCCGAAGCATCCGCATCCCACGTCGGGCCGCCGCCTGCGTACCTCCAGCAGCACGTACGTACACATGGCGAAGAACGCGACCGCCATCCACCTGAAGATCGGGGCTGTACTCACCAACAGGCCCGTCGCGATCACCAGCTCACCGATGGCACAGACGATCAGCGTCGGAACCTCGACGCGAGCGGGCACCAGCGCCGCGGGCCCCAGCCGGGCCAGCGAGCCCATCTCCCCGCCCGAGCGCACGGTGAACACCTTCGCCACCGCCCCTAAGACGAGCAGCACGATCAGAGCAGGCAGCTGCGATGCCAGCACTATCGTCACCCCAATCCGATCTGCGCGTTGAAGCACCCTTTAGCCAGGTCGCCGCCCAGCTCCACGTACGAGAAAGGCGACAGCTCGACGATCCGCCCGCGGGGAGAGGTATCGCACTCGACGCATCGGTCGCAGAAGCGCCCAGCCACGCAACCACACGCCACGATCGGCACGTTAGCGGATCGATCGGTACAGGCGTTCCGCACCTGCAGCATCGACCCGATGGCCAGGTACGGCAGGCCCACGCACGACACCTCGGCGTCCGGGCAGCCCACGTCGGAGCGCTCCACCATGGGATAGGCGGCCCCCCGATCCTCCTCGTCGAAGACGTCGGACCAGGTCGCGGTCCCGGAGATGCGTGACTGCAGGCCCGCGTAGGCGGGCGGCGGAGCGGGCACGGCCCGCGCCGGATAGGCGGGCTGCGAGGTCGCGGGCAGCAGGGCCAGACTCGCCCCGCCCTTTCTGATACCGATCGCGTCGAACAGGAACCCCGGCTCGAACCGCGCATGGCGTACCAGGATGCGGCCGGTCGCGCGGTACGGGACGACGATCGTCCGGCGGCCCCGGTGCGGCCCGCAGTCGAGCTGGACCGTCACGTCCTTGCGTCCCTCGACGGACAGGATGGTCCCGGTCAGCCGCGTGATGCCGGCCCAGAGCCGCTCGACCACCCGGCCGTCGCGCAGCGTGCGCATGATGACCGTCGAGCCCACGGGCAGATCGCCCGGCACCGTTTCGCCGCCGTGCCAGGCGGTGGCCCATGGCGCGATGACGAGCCGCTCTTCGTCGCCCTCGGGGGTCTCGATGATGACCAGGTGCGGGCTGATGTCGCGGATGTCCCCCATGACCGCGCGCAGCGGATCGCCTTGCTCGGGACCTGGGGCGCCGACTTCCCGGCCCAGTGCCGCAGCCGCGAGCATCCGGCGGCGTTCCACGCTCGGATACCCCATCAGTCCCTCCCTAGTCGCACTAATAGGGTCACACGACTACAAGGGCTGCTTCGCCGCACCCGTGCATAGAGAGCAAAATACGCACCCCTCAGGACAGGAGTTGACCCCCGGCGACGTACAAACCGCCACCGACCTTGACCTACCTTTATCGTCGGCGGGCCGAATCCTGAATTCCGGTTACGCCCGATCTCGGCCTTTGGCTGCGATTCTGGCCACGATGCAGACCTTCAGGTGGGAAGAGGAGTTCCGCGAGTACGTCGTTGCGCGCGGGCCCGCCCTGCTGCGCACCGCCCACCAGCTCACCGGGCATCCGCTGGACGCGGAGGATCTGCTGCAGAACGCGCTGACCAAGACGTACCTCGCATGGGACCGCATCCAGGACAGAGCCGCGCTCGACGGATATGTACGGCGGGCGATGGTCAACATCAACATCTCGCAGTGGCGGCGGCGTCGACTGGAGGAGTACCCGTCAGAGGACCTTCCGGAGGTCGCCCTCGAGCCCGAAGCCTGCGGTGACCTGCACGAACTCCTGGAGCTTGCATTGCGGCGACTGCCCGACCGGATGCGGGCCGCGATCGTGCTGCGCTTCTACGAGGACATGACGGAGCCGGAGATCGCCAGAACGCTGGGCATCACCCTGGGCACGGTCAAGAGCACGATGTCGCGCGCCATGGCCAAGCTCAGGGCTGAGCTGGGCATTCCTCCTCAACAGCCCCCACCGTAGCGCAGGGCCGTACGACATCCCGGATCCTGCGGAGGGTGGCCAGGAAGACTTCCAGCTCCTCCGCGCCGAGCAGACCGGTCAGGCACGTGTCGATGTCGTCGAGGTGGCGGGGCAGCACCGTTTCGAGCTTCTCCCGACCGGCGTCGGTGAGCGTGGCGTAGGACGCTCGCCGATCGGTGGTGCAGGCCACCCTGGCGACCAGGCTGTCGCGTTCGAGCCGGTCGACGACTCTGGTCACGCCGCTCGTGGACAGTCCCGTCTGCGCGGCCAGATCGCTCATCCGCAAGCTCTGCCGGGGAGAGCGCCCCAACCGCAGCAGCGTCTCAAAATCGATGTCGGACAGCCCAGCAGCACCGAACACTGGCTGCAGCCGGGCCGTAAGACCTGCGTGAACCTCCTGGAGCAGGCCCATGGCCGTCAACCGGGGGTCGTCAATGTTGACCACGTTCATACTGTAACGGACGATAGTTGACGCGAGGAATATTCCTCGTGTAGACATTTGTTGCCGCAAACATCCGCACAGCAAGCACCTAACCCCTTCTGAGGAGAACCCCATGACCACCCGCACCTGGGAAGGCCTGACCGTCCCCGCCGCCGGCACCTACAACCTGGACGCCGCCCACACCAGCATCGGTTTTGTCGTCAAGCACATGATGGTCAGCAAGGTGCGCGGCAGCTTCGGCGACTTCACCGGCTCCGTGTCGGTCGCCGAGAACCCGCTCGAGTCGTCCGCCGAGCTCACGATCAAGACCGAGAGCCTCACCACCGGCGTCGCCGACCGTGACGGCCACCTGCGCAGCGACGACTTCCTGTCGGCCGAGAAGTTCCCGGAGCTCACCTTCAAGAGCACCCGCGTGGTGAGCCACTCGGGCGACGAGTTCACCGTCGTCGGCGACCTGACCATCCGCGACATCACCAAGCCGGTCGAGCTCACGGTCGAGTACGGCGGCGCCGGCACGAACCCGTGGGGCCAGGCGGTATGGGGCTTCTCCATCACCGCCGAGATCGACCGCGAGGAGTTCGGGCTGACCTGGAACCAGGCCCTGGAGACGGGCGGCGTCCTGGTGGGCAAGAAGATCAAGATCGAGATCGAGGGCGAGGCCAACCCGGCCGCGTAACCCCTTTGACCTTGAGCTCCGCGCGCCGGACCCGCTCGACGGGTCCTTGCGCCGGACCTCCACGCTGAGCCCGTCCCTGCACGTCTTGGGGCGGGCTTGCTGTCTGACGCGTTGTCCACAGGGAGTTATTCACAGGCGGTGGATAACCTTTGGACAGACCGGGATGGGGAACGACTTTGCTGCCTTGGCAGAAGGCCGGTACGCTGTCCTGAGCCGCGTGGCTACCAGGAGGATTCGCCTAGTCAGGTCTATGGCGCCGCACTGCTAATGCGGTTTGGTGGCAACACCATCCGGGGTTCAAATCCCCGATCCTCCGCAGGTGAAAGCCCTCTTCCGAATTTTCGGAAGAGGGCTTTTCGATCTCCTAGAGGGCGTTGCCGGACCATTGCCGGACCGTTCCCCTGGCGATCATGCATTCTGGAGAATCCCGTGGATCACCTCGTCCACCCACGGAGCCGCTGGCGAGCAATCCGGTCGAGGGTCCACCCACACCCCCGTCTTGATCTCGAAGTCGGTCCGCGCGCCCAGTAACGCGCGTCCTCTCGCAAGTCGAACGTTCGACTGTGCCGCGACCCGTCGGGCAGCCGTACGGTCGCCTGCCACCGAGCACGCCGTCACTTTCGTGGCCGCTTCCGGATCGACACCATCACGCCCCCCTTCCCGCTACATGCCCGCAGAAAGCAGCAGCGCGCCGACGTAATCGTCGGCGCTGCTTGGGGAAGCGATGTCAGGGACGTCGCGGCTAGATGTCGTCGTCGCCGTCGCTCACATGATCACCGGTGTAGCACGCGGTGCAGTTGGCCTTGGACGCGGCAATGGCATCGCGCGGCCACAGGGCATCTTCCACGAGGTAGCCCTCGCGCCGGAGTAGGTCAGCGGTTTCGGCGGGGCTATAGAAGCGCCGCAGATCCGATGCCAGGACCTCCGGGTTGTCGTTTGGGGTGTGGTGGACGAACCGCCCGTACCGCGCGCAGTGGTGGTGGTACTCGACGCTGTAGAGGAAGAACGTATCCCACGCCTTGTCGACCTCCGGTGACGGTGACAGGGCCCGGGACGTGTCCTGCGCGGCCACTGTGACGAAGATGATCGCCTGTCCGAGCGCGCGGCCTGCCGTGTCCTTCGGGATGTTGTGCTCCCGTGCTATGCGGGTTGCGATGCGGTCGAAGAGGGCGCCCGCAGCGGCGGCATCCCCCGGGTAGCGGGGGTCTTCGAGCAGAGCGATGCCGGTCTTCATCCCCACAAGAGCGCTCATGTGTGTCGTCCCTTTCTTGGGAGCGAGAGCTGGTACCCGAATGGTCAGAGGGGGAGCCTTCGGCCAAGCGCAGGGATGGCTCGCGGTAAGGGTATGGCGTCACTCCGTTGCGGCGCTCCGAGATTGCGCAGCTCTGGAAGATCTTGCTGGGAGGACGCGAGCCGCTTCTTCGGTGAGCTCACCACCTGGACCCTGACGGCTTCGTGGTGGTGACCGATGCCGGATACCGCGACACGCCTGAAACGCTCTCCCAGGTCCGGACATTTCCACTGATGACACCAACTGTCGGAAGGAACAGCTACGTGGGACCGCCAGAAGCCAGGCAGCGTTTCGAAGAGATCTACCTGGCGCACTATCAAGCCGTTTCCAGCTACGTGACCCGCCGCGCCTCCTCACCGGACGAGATCGCGGATTTGATCGCCGAAACATTCCTGACCGCCTGGCGAAGGCTCGCCGACCTGCCCGCAGGTGACGAGGCCAGGCTGTGGTTGTACGGCGTGGCCAGACGCGTCCTTGCCAACCACCATCGCGCGGAGTCCCGGCGGAACGCACTGGCCGTACGCCTTCGGGAGAATCTGATTCTCTGGGCGGAATCCGTTATCGACCAGCCGCACGACGAGGCCCGCGAGGCATTCTCGCGGCTGTCGGGCGACGACAGGGAACTGCTGTCACTGGTCGGCTGGGAGGGGCTCAGCAACGCCGAGATCGCGAAGGTGCTGGGATGCTCCCGCGGCGCCGTACGCATCCGCCTGCACCGCGCCCGCAAGAGGCTGGCCGCAGAGCTGGCCGCCGCCGAACTTGATCTCACCAAGTACGGCACCCGCGCCGTCACCCTTGCCAAGGAGTGCACATGACGAACGATCTTCACCACATTGTCTCGGCAATCGCTCCCGACCCGGGCCCAGGTCTGGTGCCGGGTGCGCGGGACCTGATGAATGCGATCATGGACACCGAGCCCACGCCCACCCTCGCACCCGCCCGCCGCCGCCGCAGGTTGAGCTGGCGGATCGCGCTGCCTGCCGCCGCAGTGATCGTTGCCACGGTGACCGTCCTGGGCTGGACGACGGGGCTGCCCGGCTTCGGCCCGCGACCGGTGGCCGCGCTGGACATCAAGCAGGAGGACGGTTACTACGTCGTCCAGGTGAAGGACATCTACGCCGATCCGGAGAACTACGAGGCGCAGCTCAGGGCGGTCGGCCTGGACCTCTCGCTCCGGGTCATCCCGGCCACTCCCGGGCTCGTCGGCCACGTCCTGGCCACCAACGGCAAAAAGGTGGATGACCGGATCAAGACAATTGATCAGTCTGGACCGTGCGACAAGATGGGCGGCTGCCCGATCGGACTCAAGGTTCCCGTGGGCTACGCCGGATCGGCGTACATCACGCTGGGGCGCGAAGCCAAGCCGGGCGAGAGCTTCCAGTCGACCACCTCCATCTCCGCTCTCGGTGAGCCTCTGCACTGTGTCCCCCACCTCAACAAGACCGTGGCCGAGGTGCGAGCGCTGCTCAAGGAGCGCGGCATCGCCATCGAGGGGTTCACGGTGGCCGATCCCCGGCGCGCGTTGGACTTCAAGCAGGCCTCCTCAGTCCCCGACTCCTGGTACGTCCAGGGTGGCTCCCTCACCATGCCCGGCAAGGCCACGATCGGCGTCTTCTCCTCACCGATGCCCGCCGACCTGGTGGAGAACGTGAGAAAGGCCGACGGCTGCCCCGGCATGTGATGGCGCTCCCGCGTGATCCAAGAAACAGCTCCACGGGACCCGAGTCGCATTTCTAGTTGCAATCCGGCTTCGTTCGCACCCGTTCCGGAGAGACCGACCCCATCCGTTGGTCCAGGTTGAACCAATCGGGGCAACAAGATCAGGGCTGCTAATGCGGTTTGATGGCAACACCATCCGGGGTTCAAATCCCCGATCCTCCGCACGTCGAAGGCCCTTCCAAGATTCTGTCGAAGGGCCTTCTTCGATCTCTGTGGGGCTCGGGGTTGCAGTTGGCTCTCAGCCAGGGCCCCGGAGCGCCTTGCCCATGCGGTCGCTGGCGTCGCTCTCTGCATCGTTGCTACGTGGGTGTAGCGCTCTGTGGTCGTGACTCGGGTGTGGCCGAGGATCTCCTGAACCACCCGGATATTTACGCCTTGCTCGACCAGCATGGTCGCTGCGGTGTGCCGGGCGTTGTGGACTCTGGCGTCTCGTACGCCTGCCTGCTTGAGGATGGACTTCCACTGCTTCCAGTCCTCTGTGCGCTCGATCGGGCCGCCGGCAGGTCGGGGAAAGTGGAGCGCGGCTCGGGCCAAGTGAACAGCGGCGCGATCCGCTCGGACAACCCGGCCGGCGTCAAAGCCGAGGGCAAGACAACCGACCCCTGGGCCGCCCCGGAGTGGTGCTCCCCCTGCCGGTGGCAGACGACCCCACGCCGTGGATGCCCGCAAGCCCAGTCCTGGCCCCGCCGCGGCAGTCACTCACCAGCCGACCGCTGTCGCGGCAGGTGTGGCCGAACACGGGAGGCTCCTCATGCGACGGCAGTCGGCCGAGACCCGACGCCTTGCACCGCAGTAATCGCGGCCTTATATGGCATCTAATTCTAGAGAGCGCTCTCTTGACACCGTAGCTGATATTGCTGGAAGGTTTCGGTAAAGTCACATCCGTGAATCCGGTGAGGTAACTCGTATGGACCGCACCCCCCGTTCCAGAACGTTGCTCGCCATCGGTGCCGCTCTCGCCACCGTCATCGGGATGCTCGTCCCGATGACCGGCACCGCCAACGCCGCCCCCGCTCCCGGCCCGCTGGTCTGGTCCGATGAGTTCAACGGATCCGCCGGCAGCGCCGTCGACCAGTCGAAGTGGCGCTTCGACATCGGCGGCAGCGGCTGGGGCAACAACGAGCAGCAGTACTACACCAACAGCACCCGGAACGCCGCCATGGACGGCGCCGGCAACCTGGCGATCACCGCCCGCCGGGAGAACCCGTCCAACTACCAGTGCCACTACGGCACCTGCCAGTACACCTCCGCCCGCCTGCTCACCTCCGCCACCTTCACCCGGGCCTATGGGCGGTTCGAGGCGCGCATGAAACTGCCCCGTGGCCAGGGCATCTGGCCCGCCTTCTGGATGCTCGGCAACGACATCGGGTCAGTCGGCTGGCCCAACAGCGGCGAGGTCGACATCATGGAGAACATCGGCCGCGAACCCAGCACCGTTCACGGCACCATCCACGGCCCCGGTTACTCCGGCTCCGCAGGCATCGGCGCCCCATACTCGATCGCCGGCGCGTTCGCCGACGCGTTCCACACCTTCGCCGTCGACTGGTCCCCGAACCTGATCATCTGGTACGTCGACGGCGTCGAATACCAGCGCCGGACGCCGGCCAGCCTCAGCGGCAACCGCTGGGTCTTCGACCACCCATTCTTCATGATCATGAACGTGGCGGTCGGCGGGTACTGGCCCGGCTACCCTGACAGCTCCACTACCTTCCCGCAGACCCTGACCGTCGACTACGTCCGCGTTTATGCCCCGCCCACCAGCGGCTCCGGTGGCCAGATCACCGGCATCGGCGGCAAGTGCGTCGACGTGGCAAGTGCCGACACCGCCAACGGCACAGCCATCCAGCTCTACGACTGCAACTCCACCGCCGCCCAGAGCTGGACGTGGAACAGCGACGGCTCGGTGCGCGCGCTCGGCAAGTGCATGGACGTCAGCGGCGGCTCCACGGCCAACGGCGCACAGGTGCAGCTCTACGACTGCAATGGCAGCGGTGCTCAAGGATGGACCTACAACTCCGGCACCGGCCAGATAGTCAACCCCCAGGCCAACAAGTGCCTCGACGCGACCGGCGCCAGCTCGGCCAACGGCACCCGGCTGCAGATCTGGGACTGCTCCGGCGGCGCCAACCAGCGGTGGACACGCGCCTGACACGCGCATCCTGCCAACATCACCTTCCTGTCGAGGGTCGCCGCCTCCGCAAAGGCGGCTACCACACCGAGGCCCTAGCTCAGGTCTAGAGCGATGTCGAGACGGCGGCCGGCGCGGTGCGAGCAGCGCCGGCCGCCGGCCAGGGCGGCGGAGTAGACGGCAGCGGGTCCCAGAACGAGCAGCAGTGGGAGCGCGGCGACGGTGAATATCGCCACCCTTGTTTTGGTGGAATGTCGCGGATAACAAGAACGCGCTCTCTCGGGAGGATGCCGCTTCCACCGAGGACCTCGAGACGGCCCGCTATCCATCGCACCTCGGATGATCTCGCCAAGGGCGATACTTCCGAACTCGATCTTCCCGGGGGCCGAGTACTACATTCAGAGATCTTGAGATTCGCGGTGCAGTAGGGCCATCGTCAGTCCGCTGGTGACCTATGTGACCGATGGGATCGGGAGCGCGATCGCACAGGCGAAGGCTGGTGCGGTCACGATGCTCCAGGATGCCTGATCGGAAAGATCGTCGTCTGGACTCCGCCCTCGGTGATCGTCGAGCATCAGCAGGGCAGCTTCCCGGGCATCGACCTGTCCACCCTTGATCCGCGACAATCGCTTTGTGCATCTCTTATTGAGGTCGGCCTTGGCAGGGTCCGCAGTGGCGGCGGCACTGCTGCTCCTCCTCCATTGGCCGACTTCCGACTCCGATTCCGAGCTCAAGTTGGCAATGGCGTTCGCGCTGGCGCCCTTCCCGCTCAGCATGGTGGCCGCGCTACTGACCCGCCTGCCCCACTGGCCGGCCGTTGGGCTCGTGTCACCCCTTGCCATGCTGGCGATCTTCTGGCTTCAGCCGAGCTACGACTCCTGGGTGGCCAACGAGAACCTCGCGTTCTACACCCTGATAGCGGTCCCCGTGGTGGCCGGCTTCATGGTCACGGCCCTGCTCTGCGGGCTGCTTTTCGGGAAGACCGCACGCCCGACAAGCGGAGACGCAGGACCGCGCAGGGGCGTCGACCTGATTCGAAGATGATCGCGACAAGCATTGCGTTGTCAGTAGCTGATGCTGACCAGCTCTTCCCGTCGCCGTCGCCCAGGACGAGCCGGCCAGACCGAGAACCGCTCCCCTGACGGGCCGGACAGGAAGAGCCGGCGGGAGCGGTGCGTGCGTCCGCACGGTGAGGCGACCGGTGATCCCCGTGCCAGACGCCACGGCAGGAGGAACCACGGGCACCCACGGGCGATCATCGAGAAAGGCCCGCTCCGCGTTTCCGCTGATGAAGGGCCTGTTCTGGCCATGGACGGTGCGCTCACCTGGACCGAGTCGTCACTTCGCGGGAACGTCGGTCACATGCACTAACGTGTCCGTCTGCCGAGAAGTTGACCATGCTGGCAAGGACCAGGGCAGGAGCACTTGCGTGGGTGTCTTCTATGAGTACTACCGCGCCGCGGACCGTGCCGCGGCGGCTGTCCAGCCGGAGCATTCCCGTGTGATCTCCGACGCAACTCGTGGGGTTCCGGAGTTCGATGTGGTGGAGACCAAATGGATCGACCCTGAAGTGATCCTGGGGCAGCTCGTAGCGTTTGCCGGCGAAGTGGATTTTTCTGTGGGCCTGGTCGAGACCGTGGATTTGTACCCGCCTCCAGAGGGCGCCCCGCGAAATGCCGAGGAGTGGGATGCCCTGCCGGAGGACTCTCCTTACATGGAAGGGCCAGGCATCGTGGAACTGCCGGTGGACGTACGCGACGTGCTCGCCGACGTCGACCACGCATGCCTGCCGACTCTGGCAGAGCAATGGGCAGCCATCGAGGAGTTCTCGAACTTCACCAACGATGACGACGGGTACACGCTGTCCCTCATCACGGACCTCGTCGGCCTGGCACGTCGAGCGAGAGAAAACGGCCAGCTGCTCTACTGCTGGATGTCCTTGTGACCGTGGACCCACCTGGTGGCCTGCGGTCTCGGAAACCACCCGGGTTCCTCGTGAGTGCGATTGACAGGGCTTCAGATCACGTGCCGAAGCTCACGTACGACGGGAAAGAGCTTCGGGCCGCAGATGGAGATGCGGTTAGGCCGGTTGACGTTGATCTCGTCGCCGAGGGGGATGTTTCGAGTTCCATCGCTAGATCGAAGGCGCGGGCCAGGTTCTCCGGCCGATTGGCAGCGGTGACGTACCACGGCTCCTACTTGAGCGGGGCGCCAGGGGCGATCGTCCCGAGAAATGCCCCTTCGGGAGAAGCTGCCACAATCAGACCGTGGATTTCCAGGGCTCCGCGCTTCTCAAGGCTGCCCGGCTCTGTCTCGCCGACACCCGTAGCGAGAAGGCCGCTGTCCGCGTCTTGGAGTACCTGGAAGGCGACGACTGGGAAGCAGCGCTCCTTCTTCTCGAAGATTTAGGCGACGTGTATCCGCAGCCACCCGAATTCTGGAGTTTGCTGGCCGACGCTGCTCGCCTGATGTGGCTCAAGAGGGACGCGGACTGGTATGCGTGGCGGAGTAGTGAAGCCCGTAGCGGTGCCCTCCGGGCTGAACTTTGTCTGATGCGTACCGAGGACGGCGGACGGAAGGGACCCGTGCTTCCCCGCGGAGTGCTGCGGCCACTGTGGGACATCGGCCGCCTCACGTCTGAGGGTGAACCGTTGCTCAGCATCGCCTTACTCTGGGCCGAGGGCTACGGCCGTTTGGAGCCGGGCGCATGCGCACCGGTGAGGCTACTTCCCCTGAGACCCGAGCACTGGCAGCATCTCAAGCCGGGCGACGTGATCACTATGCACGAGGTGCGGCCACCCGCCGGAACAGCGCGCATCATCGAAGTCATGCCACCCGTGGTGGCTGCTCCCTAGTGGCAGTTTTGCGGCAATCCAGCGCCGTCCCAAGTAGACCAGCCGAACGCATTGGGTCAACGCGATGGCAGGCGGCGCGTCATGACGCCGATGAACTGGTCGCCCCGCACGAAGCCGAATTCCCGGGAATCCCAGCTGGTGTCCGGGTTGTCGCCCAGCACGACCAGGGCGCGAGGAGGCACGACGGTCTCGGGTACGTCGCGGAGCACAGGGAATGCCTGTCTCGGCACAGGTTCGCCGGCCACCGCGACCGCCCGCTTGACGAGCAAGTGCCAGCCAGGATCCCATCTCTCCGGCACCTTGTCCTCGTCGCCGGGTTCGATACCCGGCGGCAAGCCGTCCAGCGGTGGAGGATTCGGGATCCTGACGACCACGATCTGGCCGGCGCGGACTCGCCTTGTCCTGCGGACGAGCAGTCTGTCCCCGGAACGCAGGGTGGGTTCCATGCTGGGCCCGCTGACAGTGGCGACCAGGTACCGCCGGCGGATCCACCACAGCGACATTCCCAATGTCAGCAAGCCGGCTGCCGGCAGGAGCAGATTGCCTGCCGTCATCGCACCTCCTGATATCCCGAGGCCTGGAGCCGGAACAGACGGGCATAGTGTCCGTCCGCGGCGAGCAGCGCCTCATGCGGTCCCTGTTCGGCGATCCGCCCGTCGTAGAGCACGGCGATGAGGTCGGCATCCCGTACGGCGCTGAGCCGGTGGGAGATCAGCAGGCTCGTACGACCCGCCCGATACTCCCGGATGCCGGTGTGGACCTCGTGCTCGGCCTCCGGGTCCAGGCCGGAGCTGGGCTCGTCGAGGATCATCAGGTCTCTGCCGTCGCGGACGAGGGCCCTGGCCAGCGCGAGGCGTTGCCACTGTCCGCCGGACAGCACCACTCCCGTCTCCGGATCGCCCTTGTCGGCCTCGGAGAAGAAGATGCGGGTGAGCAGCGTGTCGTAGCCTCGCGGCAGCCCCGAGAGCGTCTCGTGCACGCCCGCGCGGACGCCCGCCTCCTTGATCCGGGCCAGGTCGTCCAGGGCGGGCAGGTCGCCGAGTCCGATGTTCTCGGTGGCGGACAGATCGTAATTCATGTGGTCCTGGAACACGGCACTGATCCGCTCGCGAAGATCGACGGGCGGGATGTCCCGCAGATCCACACCGTCCCACAGGATCTGGCCGCGCGTCGGGTCGTACATCCTGCACAGCAACCTGATGAGGGTGCTCTTGCCCGCGCCGTTCAATCCCACGAGGGCGACCGTACAGCCGTGCTGAATCGTCAGATCGACCCCGCGTAGCACCCATGGATGGTCGTCGCTGTAGCGGAACCAAACGTCCCGCAGTTCGATGCCCTGGCGCAGCGCGGGGGCCGTGCCCTCGTCCACGCTCGCCAGGTCGGGCTCGGTCCTGATCACCGCGACGTAGTGCGAGAAGGCGAGGAGCCGCTCGTGGACGGACGCCATCGAGGAGACGAGCATGTTGAGTGCGACCTGCACCCCGCCGACGGCCGCTACGAACATGGCGACGTCGCCGATACTGAGGGACCCCCCGCGGGCGGCCATGATCGCCCACCACAGACCGACGCCCGCGACCGCCGCGCTCAGCGTGGTCAGGCCACCCTGAGCGACCAGTTCGCGGCGGTCCATCCGGCTTTCGGCGGTGTCGGCCCTGCCTCGCTCGGCCATCATCCGTGCGCGAAGGAACGCGCCGATGCCGAACAACCGGATCTCCGTGGCGGCCTGGACTCCGGTGAGCAGCCGACTGTAGAAGAACTCGCGGCGGTGGATCTGCTCGATGTCCCACTGCATGGTGGCCCGTCTCCGCGTCAGCAGCAGTTCAGCGACGAGTGCTGGGACGGCGGCCAGCAGTACCAGGGCGGTCATGGCAGGGCTGAGGATCAGAAGGGAGCCCACGAAGCCGATGAGGGACAGGACTCCGTTCAGGCTCCCGCAGATTCCGCTGACGAGGTCACCGGTGCTCCCGGCGCCCTCCTGCGCGAGGCGCAGCCGGTCGAGGAACACCGGATCCTCGAAACGCCGGAGGCCGACCTGCCGCTCGGCCGCCGCGAACAGCCGGTCGATCGCGGCGGCTCGGGCGAGGCGCCCGGTCTGGGCGCGCAGATAGCGGCCGATCCCCGGGAGCGCGGCGGCGGCCAGACCAGCCGCGGCCAGCCCGAGCGCGAGGCCCGCGACCGCGCCGTCGGGGGTCGCCAGCCGGTCGATGACCGACTTGGTCAGCCATACGGTGGCGATCGGGGCCACCGCCTCGGCGAGTGTCAGAAAGACGTAGCCGCTGACCCCTCCTGGCGCCGACCGCCAGGTCAGCGATATGGCCTCCGCGGCGGCTGAGGCCAAGTCCCGGATCCCGGCCTGTCGGCTCGTCCCCGGGTCGCTCATGCCGTCGATGCGACGGAAAGGTCCTCCAGGCGTCCGCCCGTGGCGACGACGCGGTGATCGGAGCCGAGCAGGTAGAGCGCCGGGGTCCAGGTGTTCTGGAACGCGCCTGCCACCGGGCCGTCGAAGTCCTCCACGATCACACGGGCCACCGGCGCGAGCGCTTCGACCGCCTCCGCGTCGTCCCCGGCGACCACCGCCAGCACGTTCTCCCGTCCGAGGGTGCGGGCACGCTCGGTGAAGCTGGGAAGCAGCTTGTGGCAGGGTTCGCATCCGGCGGAGAAGAACCCGACCAGGCCGGCGACCGTATCGTGGGACACCGGCTCGCCGGCGACGGTCACGGCGGCGAACTCGCCGACGGGCGAGCCAGGCTGCAACGCGATGGGCGGGCCGGCATGCTGGACGCCTCCCCCGCTCGTCTGCCTCAACCGGCGGATCAGGCTCAGGGTGAGCAGCAGATTCAACACGCAAAGCAGACCGATGAGCACGACGGCTGCGGTCAGGTAAGGCATCAGACGTTCCTCGCGAAGAGATCGACGATGTCGTCGAAAGAGGCGATCAGTATCGCCCCGATGAGCCCCGCCGCATCCGCCAGAGCCGCGCCGCCAAGTGCGGGCAGGCCACCAGGCAGCAGTACGCCGAGTGCGGCTGCGATGATCAGCGGGCTGTTACGGATCAGGTGACGGGCCCCAAGGGGGCGGCGGACGTATCGAAGCAGCGGCAGAGCGCGTTCTGTCCCCGTCTCCGTGCGGGCGGCGGCCGGCCGCCACCCGCGGAGCGCCTACTTCAGCCGCATCAGCAGGTGCCGACCTTGACCACCTGGCAACCCTCGTCCAGACAGCACTGACGGAGGTACTTGATGCCACCCGAGCAGTAGTAGTAGTTGCTGCAGCCTGCCTCGACGGTCACCTTGTGGGCGACGCGCGTCAGCAAACGGTCGACGAGACCGAGCATGATGTCTCCTCTCTGGCCTTGCGGGGCGTGATGATGATGATCACGATGATCCGGTCTTCCGAATTACGGCGCAACGGTCAAGATTAATTTCTCGAACAATGGTCGAGAGGTACAGGTTTTCGTAATTTCGGACAACAGATATCGCATCCCAAATAGGACCGAAAGTCCTGCTGAACGCCTCCGCGCTTGGATCCCGCCGCGACCGGCCGCCGTCACGGCGGCGCCCGAGTTCCTGCCGGGCGAGTGGCGGGTGATCGTGCAACCCGCGTCGGATGACGTGGTCGAGGTCCGCTACCAACCCGTGTTCCCCGTGATGCTCAGGTCGTACGAGGGCATCGGACCGTTCCCGCGCGACCTGGAGGCCGCCGAGGCGGGACCACCGCGCGGGGACGCGAGTTGGCCTCGCCGCCGATCTCAGGAGCGAACCCAGGGGACATTTATCCATAAATCATAATAATTACTCGCATCCATATCCGGTGAACAACTAAAAGCCAGGCATATCTGCGTTGACGGAGTTACCGATACATCTCGCCAGCCACAGTTGAACCCCTTTCTCATGATTCTCCTCGCTTCCCTTCCCGGGAATTCCGAAGATGGAGCGGAACGAAATCCGCCCACAAGAGGAGGCCGAGAGATTGACTGTCACATGGGATGTCGTCTTCGCTCAGCTCATCCGCATAGAACGCCAGGGCTACTGGGGCAACTGGTCGCTGAACCCGGCGATCGTTCCCGGTGCCGTCGGTGTTCTGGACCCGGGCACCGGGGCGTTCACGCCGGTCGGGGTGGCCATCCCCGGTCTGACGACCACATCGCGGCCGATCTCACAACGATGGTCGGTCATGTCCGAGCACGTGTCCCGCAAGGAGATCGACCTCGGCGCCGCCGGAACGGTCATCGACCCGGACACGGGGACCAAGGTGAATGCGGAGGTCACGGTTTCCTGGAGTCTGGAGCGGTCCGGATCGATGTTCTCGGAGTTCGCGGTGACCTCGGAGGAGTTTCTGGACCTGAGCCTGCTCAGCAGCCGGCTGGAATGGTTGGCGGCGACCGCCGAAACGCACAGCATGTGCGCCGACGACCGGATCAGTCAGGGCTTCGGCGTTGTCACGAGTGTGGTCTGGGCGAAGAGCGGCGTGAACATCGCGGCACAGTCGGAGAACACGACGTTCTCCCTGAGCGGCTCTGCAGGCGCGGTCCACGACATGCTCGGGCAGGGGTCAGGACAGGGATCGTTCGCGACCGCCTCTGCCGACAAGAGCGTCTCTCGCCACCTCTGGCCGGAGACGCCCGAATCCCTGGCCCCATGTCCCGCGCCCATCGCCTACACCTTCGCCTCGTTCGACGGCAGGACGGTGATCGAGAAGTGGACGAGCGTCCTCGGCTCCTTTGAACTGCTGCTGAACAGCGTCCCCGGCTGCACCTACGTCGTGCACACGACCCTTACCTACGACACGGACGCGGGCCGGTCCGTGACCAGAACAGCCCTGATTCCCGCCGGGCTCAGTGCGACCATCGGGGCAGTCCCCCTCGACGCCACCAACCTGGTTCTCGATCTCGCCTTCAAGGGCGTGTTCTCCGACGAGCACCACCGCTTCGAATGGAACACACCGCTGGGTCAGTGGGCCGGCGGCGTACGCCAGATCGACCTCAGCGGCGTCTGGCCGGGCAGCACCTCGGCGCTCGACGTCCAGTCGGGCACGGCGCGCTGAACTCCAGACCCGACGGGGCCGACGAAGCGGGGCTTTCGGCCTCAACTGCCGTATCGCTACCATCGGGCACTAATCATCTACTTTGACGATTTTTGTCATGGGCGCATCGACCGGTGAGGAGTGTCCGGCACGTGGCTGGATTGGGCAGGGCCGGGCGGCGAAGAACACGGACCGTGGGCGACGAGAACGGGTTACCGGGGTCGACCAGCGGCCGGCCGCGTCGACCGGCCGGTGGCCGCCGACTGCCCCTGCGTACGGTGCTGATCATCGTGGTGTTCGTACCGAGCATCACTTTCGCCCCGCTGTTGGCTTCGGGCATGAACCAACTGTTCACTCAGTGGCAGTCCGAGAAGGCCCAGATGGATCTGGCCACCACCACCGTCGGCAGACCCGCGGCCAACCTGTTCTTCTCCCTTGACCAGGAGCGGCGACTCACCGCGGAGGCACAGGCCAACCCCCGTAACGCCTCCCGTGACAAGCTCGACAAGCAGCGCGCGGTGACCGACAAGGCCGTGAGCGTCTTCCGTCCGCTGGCGACTCTGGACGCCCCCAACGCGCAGGAGGGGCTCACCGAGGCCGTCATCCGGACCGTACGCGGCCTCGGCCTCCTCGACCAGCAGCGCCGGTCGGTGGACGGCGGTTCGGCCAGCGAGCAGAAGGCGTTCGACTACTACAGCGGCGTCATCGAGTCCGACCTCAGCGTATTGACCGCCCTCAGCCACACCGAGCACGGCGAGGTGGGCATCAAGGCGCAGACACTGGTCGACCTCTTCTGGGTCATCGACATGCTCGGCCGCGAAGACGCCGTTCTGGCCCGCGGCTGGAACACGGGGCACCTGTCGAAGGACGAGTGGGACCTGGTCGCCGACGCCATCGGCACCAAGGAGCACCTTCTGCGCTCCCGGGTGGCCCCCAGCCTCCTGCCGAACGAGAGCCAGTACGGAACGCTGACGGCCAGCAAGGCGTGGCTGGCCCTGACCGCCCTGGAGGAGCGGCTGGTCACCTCCGGGACCGGCGGCGAGACCGGCCAGGTGTCACTCCGCGAGGTCAGCGGCGCGTGGCGCTCCTCGGTGGACACGATCTCCCCGCAACTGCTGCAAGTCCTCAGCCTCCGGCTCGACAACGTCAGCAAGATCGGCTACGCCCACGCCAAGACGCTCTTCGTGGTCTTCATGAGCGTCAGCAGCGTGGGCCTGCTCGCCCTGATCCTGGTCATTGTCACCAGTTGGCGCCTGACCGCCGTCCTTCGCCGGCGCATCCTCCACCTGCGCGAGGAGGCCCAGGAACTCCAGGAGCGGCTGCCCGACGTGGTCGCCCGGTTGGGGCGCGGCGAGGACGTCGACGTGGACGCGGAGGTCCACATGGTCGAGCCCACTCCCGACGAGCTCGGCGAGCTCGGGCAGGCCCTCAATCTGGCCAGCCGCAGCGCCGTGCTCACCGCCGTACGGCAGGCCGAACAGCACCGTGGCTTCCAGCGCATGCTCCAGCGCATCGCCCGCCGTACCCAGATCCTCATCGGTCTTCAGCTGAAGAAGCTTGACGAAATGGAGCGCAAGCACGAGGACCCCGAGGTGCTGGAGGGCCTGTTCGACCTGGACCACCTCACCGCCCGGCTGCGCCGCTACGAGGAGAACCTGGTGATCCTCGGCGGCGGCCAGCCGCAGCGCCGCTGGCGCAAGCCGGTACGGCTGCTCGACGTACTGCGCGCCGCGCAAGGCGAGGTCCAGGACTACCGACGGATCTTGATCGAGGTCGGGGGCGAGCCCTGGATAGCCGAGCGCGCGGTGGGGCCGCTGGTCCACGTCCTGGCGGAGCTGATGGAGAACGCCACCGCCTTCTCCAAGCCGCCGACCCCCGTCGAGGTGCGGGCCGCATCGGTCAGCCGGGGCATCGCCGTGGAGATCGAAGACCGCGGCCTGGGCATGGAACCCGAGCAGTACGTGGCCGCCAACGCCCTGATGCAGTCGCCGCCGCAGCTCGATGTGATGACCCACGCCGACGATGTGCGGCTCGGCCTGTACGTGGTCGCACGGCTCGCCGCAAGCCTGGGGCTCCAGGTGACGCTGCGGACGTCGGCCTTCGGCGGCACCCGTGTCATCGTGCTGCTGCCGACGTCGCTGGTGGTGGAGCGCCCCCGGGCGGTACCCAAGCCGGCCGCGGTCCCCGAGGAGGCCCCCACCGGGCCGCAGCCGCACCCGCAGGAAGATGCCCCACCTCAGGAGCAGTCACAGTTGCCGACTCGCTCCAGGGGACGCGCGATGGCACATGTGACAGCACCCGCCACCGAATCACCGGATCAGGGGGACGCACCCCTGGGCCCGCTGCCTCAGCGGGTGCGCCAGGCGAGCCTGGTCACCGAGCTCAGAGTCCCGGCGGACCGGGACGAACAGACCGATCAGGAGAACTGGGCCGTACGTGACCAACCCAGCCGATCCAGTGCCACAATCGGTGCGTTCCAGAGGCAGTCCCGCAGGAGCCGGACCGGTGACGACACCTTCCAGCCCCGGCAGGACGGATCCGCCGAACCCGGTTCCCCAAGGACGGAAGATCAAGGATGACGCAGCGAACCACCGCCACCGACACAGACCTGGACTGGCTCCTGGACGGCCTGGTCGATCAGGTCGCGGGCACCCGGCACGCCATCGTGCTGTCCGACGACGGCCTGGTGATCAGCCGGTCCCAGACCATCGAACGCGCGGACGCCGAACGCCTCGCCGCGATCGCCACGGGCCAGCAGAGCCTGGCTCGCGGCGTCGGGCAACTCTTCAGCGGCGGACCGGTTCACCAGGTCATCATCGAGATGGCCGACCTGTGGCTGTTCATCACGTCCGCGGGCCGTGGCACCCATCTGGCCGTGGTCGCGTCCCAGGAGGTCGACGCCGAACTGATGGCCGTCGCGATGCACACCCTGGTCCAGCAGGTCGGCCAGAAGCTGGGAACCGACGCGCGTAACCCGCGGGCCGACGACGCGGGGAGACACGGATGAAACACTGGACGGAGGGCTTCGACGACGCCGGCGCCGACGAGTCCCTTGTCCGTCCCTATACGATCACCGGCGGACGCACCGCCTCCGAACGGGACGACCTCACGCTGATCACCCTGCTGACGGCGATCCCCGAGGTCTCTTCGGAGACCGGACACGACCGCCGGCGAATGCAGCCGGAGCACCGCACCATCCTCGCTCTGTGCGACCGGCCGCTGGCGGTGGCCGAAGTCGCCTCCGCGCTGAACCTCCCGGTGTCGGTGACCAAGATCCTCATCGGCGATCTGATCGAGGCCCGTCAACTGCGGGCCCGGCCACCCCTGGCCTTCGCCCAGGCGGGCGGCCTTCCCGGTATGGCGATCCTTGAGGCGGTGCGGGATGGGCTACGCAATCTCTGACCACGGGGACGGTGCTCCCCTGGCGGTGAAGATCCTTATCGCCGGTGGTTTCGGCGTCGGTAAGACGACTCTGGTCGGCGCGGTGAGCGAAGTCACTCCTCTACGTACCGAGGAGTACCTGACCCACGCCAGCGTCGGTGTGGACGATCTGGAAGGGCTGAGCGGCAAGTCCACCACGACCGTCGCACTGGACTTCGGCCGCATCACCCTCAACAGCCAGCTCGTGCTCTATCTGTTCGGCACCCCCGGGCAGGAACGCTTCTGGTTCATGTGGAACGACCTGGTCAACGGAGCGATGGGAGCGATCGTCCTGGTCGACACCCGCCGGCTGGACGTGAGCTTCGCGTCGATCGACTTCTTCGAGAGCCGCGGTATCCCCTTCGTCATCGGCGTGAACTGCTTCCACGGCGTCAAGGACCGGACGCAGGAGGAGATCCGCAAGGCACTCGACCTCGATCCGCAGGTGCCGCTGGTGCTCTGTGACGCCCGCGACCGGGCGGCGGGCCGCGATGTCCTGCTGGCGCTCGTCGACCATCTGATGGCCGTTCAGTCCCGCGTCGCGCCCCACCCCGTGGCCTGACCGAGCCGTCAAGGGGTCCAGGTCGTGGACAGCAGGGTGGGCACGACACCTTGCTTGGCCGTCACGACGACGAGGACCGGCGCGTTCATGGGCGCCGGGAGCTCGAGCTCGGTGATATTGCCACTCGTCGACTGGATCGGCGCCAGGTCGCCGTCCTGAATGCTCAGGACCTGCTGTACGGTCGGCGCGCCTGCTCTGAAGGTCCAGCCGTTGCCCCCGGGCCGGGCCTTCCGGATCAGCGCGCGAACTCGCCTGCCCGAGGTGGCCTCCGCCCTGCTGCCGAGGCGAACCGTCAGGGTGCCTCCCGAGCCGAAGACGCCCGGAGGTGTGGGGTTGACGATGAGCAGGCCGGAGCGGAGAGAGCGGCTCTCACGGTCACGGCGGCCGGTCAAGCCGCCGCAGCTGATCAGAGAGGAGTCCTCGCTGCCCGCGCCGTTCCACGTCTGGCGGGCGGCGGCCATGACCTGGCCCTCCGCCGGGCTCACGGCGAAGGCCACGCTGTCGATGCGCAGCCCGACCACGCCGTCTTCCATGACGGATCCCGCCACGGCTTCGCGGAGTGCGCCGGACACGCCGCGGCCCTCCATGATGTCCAGCGCCTCGATGCAGATCAGACCATCGTCGGGCACCTCCTCGGGCAGCAGGTCGAAGACGACCACACTCCTCTTGATGCGGCTGCCGGCCTTCAGCAGCACGCATTGGCGCAACCGCCCCTGAGAGCGGATCTGGATGAGCCGCGGCAGTGCCTTACCGGCCTCCGCCGATTCCGGCTCTTCCTCGTGCCAACCGCGCACCGAACCGGCGTCCACGGCCAGTGTGACCGTGACCCGGAGACGGCGGCCCGCGGCGGCCACCTTGAAGCCGGCCAGTCCCGAGCGCTCGAACCGGCCCACGATCTGGATGCCGCGATGCACCTGGTCGGCCACCTGCAGCGCGGCCTCCTGGCCGCTGGCGATCTCGATCGGCACCTCGCAGGGAACGACGAGCCTGTCGAAGTCGGTGGCGGTGCCGGCGATCGGCGATGTGCTCATGACGCGCTCCTCGAAGCGGCCAGGGCCGCGGCGAACCCGCTGGCATCCTGGAAGTCGAACCGGCTCAGCAGCGGGTCGCGCCGCTCCCACATCCTGCGTACCGAGCAGTAGAGCGGGTCTCCGTCGCGCTCCACGTGCCGCAGGCCGGCGACGAGCGTAGTCAGGTACTCGTTGCCCGCCCCGACCTCCCAGTGCGGCACCAGCGGCGAGGGCACGTCGGCCCCGCTGCGGTAGAGCCAGAGCCACAGTCGGGCCCGCTCCCGCTGCTCGGGCCCCAGGACGGACTCGCCCTTCGCGTGCTTGGCGACGGCCTCGCCGAGCAGCCGCCAATAGTCGTCCCGCGTCTGGGCGACGTGCGACAGCCCGCATCCGCTCCACTCGGACCAACCGGCCTGGATGACGGGGATGCCGAAAGCGGGCAACTCGCTGGAGACGCTTCCGCGGACTGTCACCCCGACCTCGGTCATGCTCCACAGCACGTTCTTCGACAGTGCAAGGCTCGGCATGAAGGCCATATGCGCGCGCGCTGAATGACGGGCCGCGACCGCGGCGAAATGGCCGGTCGTGTCATACCGGAACTGGCTTGGATGATCCAGGAAGAGCCAGGTCACAGAGTCGTTCGCGGCGGCGAAGTCCGCGGTCTCCTCGAACCACTGCGCCAGATCATCGAACAGCTCCCTGTTGGTGCCGAGAGCGTCGGAGACGGCATGGTGGAAGACGGTGAACACAGGCAGGTCCGGGTCGATCCCGAAACGCTCGCACGCGTGCCGGCGGATCTGGCGCCGCTCCGTTTCGGTATGCACTTCGAAATCGCTGATATTTCCGGCCCGCCACCAGCTCGGCCTGCCCAGGTTGACCTTCGCCCGCCACGCCAGGAGCTCCGCGCTCGGCTTGAGGAGATCCCGGTACGGCCAGACGAACTCCTCGAAATACTCGGCGAGCCCGCAGGTCAGCTCCTCCCGGAAAGTGGCGAACCCCCTGCGCCGCTCCGGGAAGAGCGCGTAAGCCTTCAGGGTCCCGGTGCTCTGTACATGCACGACCGGGATCTCCCGGCGTATGGCCGTATCGACCGCCAGCCCCCACTGGTCGTAGTCGACATGGCTGGTGACCAGCGCGTCCGGCGACAGCTCGGCGAACAGCCGGTCGTAGACGGCGGAGAAGGCCCTGGTACGGCTGCGCCGCGATCCATGCCAAGGCTCTTCGGCGCTCGGCAGTCGCGGCACCCGGCCGAGCCGGATCAGCGTGGCCTTCTCCACGGCGTCGATGGTCTCGGAGTCACTCGCCTCGGGCGGGCTGTCACCTCGGTCGGCCAGGTGGCGATTCACGAGGTCATGCACGTCGAACACCTTGGCGGCACCGAACGCCTCGGCCAGCCGCCGAATCCGCTCGATGTCGAACTCCTCCCAAAGCACCTCGTTCCACTCCCGGTCCGTGCCGGTGAGCACGACCAGCCGGGCCGACCTCAGCTCACAGATGGCGTTCGCCACCAGGAGGTTGCGGACGATGACCCTGATGTCCTCATGCATCGCCTCTGCCACGACCACTGGCGCGCTGTCGTCCCGAGGAGGGCGATGTTCCCCATATGACCGGGCAGCGATGAGCAGCCGCCCGAACTGCTCGTCATCCCCGACAAGGTTCATATTCTCTCCGCCCACACTCGCCGCCCGATCAGTAAGGCCGCGTCGACCCTGTCAGACCTGAAAACGAGGCGTCGCGGCCTTTGCCGCAACATCGCGTGAGCCTTGCCGCGAAATGGTGCCGCTTCGACGCCGCCGGCCTCGGCATCGTCAAAGCGAGCACGTCCGGTCAGCGTCGTCCGCGGAACGTACGCCGTAGGTCTTCGACCCACTCGTCCGGGATCTCCCACGGGATGAAATGCCCGCCGTGGTCGTGAGCGGTGATGTTGACGTGGTTGTACCAAGCGGCGCGGTCGCTGTCGAGGAAGTTCCGCACCCGCTCTTCGCCGGTCGTCACACCGGGCGGATTCTCGTAGCCGACGAAGGTGATGCCCGTGGGTGCCTCGATCACCGGCCGGCGGTCATGCGACGGTGTCCACGGGTAGCGGTTGTTGTTGGCGTACGTGCGGATCGAGGTGTCGATGGCGTCGCCCGCCCAGTAGATCGTCGCGTGGGTGAGCAGATCGTCCCTGGTGAACACGCTTTCCACGTCCCCGTGGCTGTCGGACCAGTTCGCCCAACGTTCCAGCATCCAGGCCAGCATGCCGACCGGGGAGTCGGCCAGCCCGTAACCGAGCGTGGCCGAGTCGAGCATGTGCGCTGCCAGATGGACGGCGAAGCGCTTTTCCCTGGCCATGAGCTGCTCATGGATGGCCGGCGGCAGGTTCTCCGGGATGGGCCTGCCGCCGCTGATGTCCCAGGCGCGGTCGCCGTTGAAGAACGTGAGTTTCAGCGCGGACCCGATGTGGATCGCGTAGAGCTCGTCGGCGTACTTGTGCCCGAGTTGCCCGGTGACCAGCGCGCCGACGTCACAGCCGCCGGCCGCGTACTTTTCGTACCCGAGGACACCGGTCATCAGCTCGTGCCAGACATCGGCGATCTTCCAGAAGTTCATGTCCGGGTGATTCGTCAGCGGTGTCGAGAATCCGAAGCCGGGCAGCGACGGCACGATCACGTCGAACGCGTCCGCCGGATCAGCTCCGAACGCGGCCGGGTCGGCGAGCGGGTCGATGACCTTGGACCAGTGCCAGAACGTCCACGGCCAGCCGTGGCTGAGGATCAGCGGCACCGGATTCGGCCCGACGCCGGGCTTACGCATGAAGTGGACCGGTACTCCGCCGACGTCGACGCGGTAGTGCTCGTAGGCGTTGATCGCGCGCTCGGCGGCGCGCCAGTCGAAACCGTCCGCCCAGTACGCCACGAGCTTCTGCAGGTACGAGCGGCGCACCCCGTAGTAGCCGTCGTCGTTGCCGACGTCCAGCGGCCACTTTGTCGTGGTCAGTCGCCGACGCAGGTCATCGAGCACCTCGTCGGACACGTGGAGCGGCATCGGCTCAGGGGGCACGCTTGTCTCCTCATCTGGTCGCCTCATCTAGTCGCCCGCGACATCGGACGCCGCGATCTCGGTCAGACGAGCCAGGACGCGCGCCGAACCGGCGAGCACTTCACGCTCTTGGTCGTTCAGCCGGTCCACGAGACGTGCCAGGTTCGCCACCCGGTCCGCGTGACGAGAGCGGACAATGCGCCCGCCCTCCTCGGTAAGGGACAGCAGAACCGCGCGGCCGTCGTTCGGGTCGCGGCGGCGTGACACCAGCCCGTCTCGCTCAAGCTTCGCGACCAGGCTCGTGAGCGCCGGCTGCTTCAGTTGCTCCGTGGCCGTCAGGTCGGTCAGGCGCAGCGGTCCCTTGCGCGACAGGGTGTGGAGCACCGACAAGGTCGAGAAGTTGAACCTCCGGACCGACGGAAGCCGGATGAAGACCGTGTTGAAGTCCTCGATCGCGGTGGTCAGCTCGTCGACGTTCAGGGGGTGATCCACGCTCGTACTATATCGATGTTTGATGTAAATCTTCCCGCCTGTCGGCTCAGCGAGTAGGCGGCGCCGCTCAAGCGTCCCCCTGTCTGTTGATCGACATCTGCGGCGCATGGCTCCTCTGAATCAATGCTAAAATTCTGATTCAGAGGTGATGGTCATGGAACTTCTGCACGTTGGCCGCCGTGTACGCCAGGCCCGCGAAAGCGCCGGCCTGAATCAGCGCGAGCTCGCCCAAGCGGTGGGGCTGTCGCAACCCACCCTGGCCAGAATCGAACTCGGCACCCGGTCCAGCCTCACCATCGCCGAACTCGACCGCATCGCCACCACCTTGGACATCCCCCTCGGCGATCTAACTTCTGGAAGCCCGGTGCGCGATCGCATTCGCATCGCCGCTCGGATTACCGAAGATGACGCGAACCTCCGTGAAGGCGCGATTCAGCAGGCCGTCAGCATCCTGATCCTCGACGACAGGCTCGACCGGCTCGTAGGGAAACGTCCGAGCAGGACAGCCAGGCCCGTCATGAGCCCACCATCATTCGATCCGAATACGCCCGCCGAGGAACAGGGCCGCGCGATGGCGAACGCGGTGCGGTTGGGTCTAGACCTGGGCGGCGCGCCTCTGGCCGATCCTGCCGAGACCGCCGAATGGCTGACCGGAGCCGACACCGCTGTTCTGGACTTTCCCAGCGGAATCGACGGCTTCACTCTTACCGATCCCGCCCGGGACGTCACGCTCATCGCGGTCAGCGCCAAAAACGTCAGCGAGCGGCAACGCTTCACTTTCGCCCACGAACTGGGGCACCTTCTCTTCGGAGACGGCGGCCATTGCGACACCGTAGACGCCCGGCGAACTCCCGCCGAGAAACGCTGCGACGCCTTTGCCCGCCACCTGCTCGCCCCCCAAAGCGGGATTCGAGCCTGGCTCAGCCCCGACGACCAACCGGACGAGCGTTCATGCGCCCTGCTCTCCCATCACTTCGGCGCCAGCCTCATGGTCATTTTGCTACAGCTGGAACGAATGGGACTCCTCACCCGCGATCAGGTCGAAGCCATGCGCGGGTTGACCGGAGCCAGGCTCGCCCGCCGCTACGGCTGGAGCCGTCATTATGAGCGTGAGCAGGAAATCAGCCGGACGCGGCGCCCACCCCGCCGCATCCTGGAACGTGCGACCACTGCCTACGGCGACGGTCGGCTCGGCGTCCGTATCCTCGCCGGACTCGAAGGCCGCGACCCGGTCGAGACCGAAGCGGCGCTTGCCGACGCCGGGATCACCCCGCCCCACGGCCCTGTGCGACATGCCGACCTCAACCGTCTCCTCCGGCGCGCTCAGGCAGGCCGGGAGGCGTGAACCGCATGCCAGATTCCGACGAGATATGCGTACTGGACGCAGTTGTCTGCGTTCACTTCACCGGCGCCAATCTGCACCCCATGCTCATCGACGTTCTTGCTCGCTCCGGGCTCACCTTGCTCATCCCGCGGGAAGTATGCGATGAAGTCGCCGGTAAGGACCGCAAATATCCGGGCCTGCGACAACGATGGGCGCGTCTAGAAGCCAGCGGCCGGATTCAGGTACTGCCGCGGTTGGAAATTGTGACCGCTCCGGCACGAGTGATCGAGGTCATCGAGGACATCCGCGGCTTGGAACTCGAGCGGGCCGTACGGACCCGTCGCGACCTTGGAGAAGTCGTGGTGATCGCCCACTGCGTCCACCTCGCCGAGCAAGGCCGCCACGTGATCGCCGCCCTCGACGATCAAGAGGGCCAGCGCCTGGCCTCGGTTTGGAACGTTCCCGTCATCACGGTCGAGGACATCCTCACCCTCGCCATACACCTCGGTCACTTCCCCACAGTCTCCGCTCTTCGCCAGGCGTACACCCGGCTCCGCGAATTCGGCGACGGCCTCCTCCCGCTGGAAAAGACCCCACTGATCGCGGCTCACACCCAATGGCGGCAGACCAACCTTCCCCTCACCGCCTTAGTCGATGGCGAGGGTCCATAGTGTGCCCACGTGGGCACACCGGCCATGGTGAGCCGATTTAACGCCATAGATCGAACAGAACCCGATCGGCTTGAGAAGCGGAAAGCGCGAAGCCGCAGGGCTCATCTGGAGATGAGCACCGCAGCTCATGATGGGATCCGCCCGGAGGGGCTGAGGTGGCACCGATCAGGCGAAGTCCTCCGGGGTGAATTCCTTGGGTTCGACGAGGACCAGCCAGTTGCCCGTGTTGTCGCGCATGACGGCCTCGACGCCGTACGGGCGGTCGGACGGCTCCTGGAGGAAGGTCACGCCCTTGGCGCTCAGTTCCTGGTAGGTCTTGCGGCAGTCGTCGACCTGCAGGCCGAGGCCGCCCATCTGGCCTTTTTCGAGCTGCCGCCGGATGAAGTCGGCGGCGTCGGCGTCGAGCGGCGGTCCGGGGATCATCAGGGTGACCTCGAGTTCGGGCTGGCTGGGGTGGCCGATGGTGACCCAGCGGAAGCCCTCTCCCATGGTGATGTCGGTGTGGGACTCGAAGCCCAGGTTCTCGACGTAGAAGTCGCGTGCCTTGTCCTGGTCGAGGCAGTAGACGGTGACCAGTGAGATGTTGGTAATCATGTGGCTACGGTATGCGGCGACCTGCGGCGCCCGCTTCTTTCAGATTGCGGTGTTGGGTCCGGCCGTACCGCTCGGGTCGAGCACCCCGCGCATGAACAGGTAGCACCCGGGGACGTGCGGGCCACCGCGAGCGGCCCACCGATCGCGGTAGGCGGTGGGGCTTTCTCCCACGAGTCGCGTGAAGCGGGACGAGAACGATCCGAGGCTGGCGAACCCCACCACCATGCACACCTCGGTCACCGTGAGGTTCGCGACGCGCAGCAGGTCCTGGGCGCGCTCGATGCGGCGGCGGGTGAGATAGCGGATCGGCGTCTCGCCGTAGGCCGCCTCGAAGCTGCGGGCGAAGTGGAACTTGGACACCCCGGCGACGGCGGCGAGCTGGTCGAGATCCAGCGCCGCCTGGTAGTGACGGTCGATGTGGTCGTGCGCCCGGCGAAGGTGGGGAAGCAGTTCCACGGTCACGGTTCGGGTCATCGTGCCTGCCACGTCCTTGAGGCTATGCGACCGGGCAGCTCTGAACGATCGCTTTCATGACGCCTCTCCTGGGGATTCGGGGTACTGGAACACGTCGTCGAGCGGGACGCCGAACACCTGGGCGATCCGGAAGGCCATCTCCAGGGACGGCGAATACCGGCTCTGCTCGATGGCGATGACGGTCTGCCGGGTCACGCCGATGCGCTCGGCGAGTTCGGCCTGGGTCATCTCGTCGTGCGCGAAGCGCAGCGAGCGGATGCGGTTCGTGACACGCGTCGACTTCACCACTGCGGGAGGCTCCTGCGGTACACGATGACCTTCGTGATCCCGCCGAGGACCGCCGACAGCACGAAGCAGAGGTAGACCACGTTGGCGATCCAGAACCGGTCCCACTCGGCCATCGCCATGACCATCGCCGCGACCGCGCCGATGACGACGAACGACTGGCCGGTGTATTCGCCGAGCCGGCCGATCTCCCGGTCCCGCTCGTCCGTGGCGCGGGACGCCCTCGGGTTCACGATCGCGATCCCGATCTCGGCCACGATCGACGCGACGATGGCCGCACCGACGGTCCAGAGCAGGGTGGTGGCGTACGGCACCTCAGGTAGGGGGCGTCCGTCCGCGCGGCTCATGATGATGACCACATAGGCGGCGTACACGACCACGGCGACGACCAGCCTGATCCACGCGCGTTTCTCCTCGTGTGTCATGGGCCACCCCTTGCGATGTATAGAATCTTTGACATCATCAAGGTAGTCAGAATGCGACTCCATGTCTAGAAGATTTTACATCGCGTCGCCGACGCGGCCTCGGCCATCATGGTGTGCATGCCCATCAGGACCGCTGCCCCGGAAGATCTGCCGGCTCTGCTCGCCCTCGCCGTGGACTTCTACGAGGAGGACGGCTTCGCCACCTCGGCAGCCGATCTGAGGAGCAACCTGGCCACGCTGATCGCCTCTCCCACGGCTCGCGTCGCGGTGAGCGAGGCGGACGGTCGCGTGGTCGCGTTCGCCATCACCACGACCACGTTCGGGCTCGAATCCGGCCTGATCGCCGAGCTCGAAGACCTCTACGTCGCCCCGGACGCGCGGCGGCGCGGCGAGGCCCATCGGCTCATCGAGGACAGCCTGCGCTGGTCCGCCGGCCGCGGTTGCGGCCGGCTCGAGATCGTGATCGCCCCCAACGGGCAGGACGTGAGCCACCTCTTCGACTTCTACCGCAAGCGCGGCTTCCGGGACGAGGGCCGCCGGCTGCTCAGCCAACCGCTGGAGCCGCACCGCCGCGGGTAGGGGCGAGCAGGGTCTCTCCTCAGAGATCGGGCATCGCGAGGTCGAGGTTGGGCTGGTCGATGCCGCCGTCGACCTCCAGCACCTTGCCGGTCAGGTAGCGCCCGGCGGGCGAGACCAGGTAGAGCACCGCGGCCGCCACGTCCTCCGGCTCGCCGATCCGCTTCAAGGGTGTGGCCTGCTCCATCTGGGTACGCAGGTTCTCGTCGGTCATGACGATGTCGAGGGCGGAGGTGGCGACCGCGCCGACGGCGATCGCGTTGACGCGCACCCTGGGCGCCAGGTCACGGGCGGCCAGCCGCGTGTAGTGCGTGAGCGCCGCCTTGGCGCTGCCGTACGCCAGGTAACCACGGCCCGCCGTGCGGCCCACGGCGGAGGTGATGTTCACCACCGAGCCGCCGGTCTCGAGCAGGTACGGTACGGCCGCCCGCGTCAGCTCATGCGCGATCCCGACATTGAACTGGAACGCGTTCTCAAGATGTTTCCGCGTGGTGTCGAGAAAGGCGCGGGGAAGCGCTCCGCCCACATTGTTGACGATCGCGTCCACCCGGCCGAAGGCGTCCACGGCCTGCTTCGCGAGCGCCTCCATGGCGCCCGGCACGCTCAAGTCGGCGGGAACGATCAGCGCCCGCCTGCCCGCCTCCTCCACTTGAGCTGCGACGGCGCGTAGCTGCTCCTCCGTACGGGCGGAGATCGCCACGTCCGCGCCCGCCTGCGCGAGGGCGATCGCGGTCGCCGCGCCGATGCCCCGGCCGGCACCGGTGACGATGGCGGCGTGGCCGGTGACGTGGAAGCGGTCCAGAATCATGTCATGACCTCCGACCGCAGCCTAGGGCAAAACTGAAACCTGTTTCAATACTGCGGATGCGGCCGAGCGAGAATAACGACGATCGCGGACCCGAAGGGCGGCTACCCCCGCTTGGCTGGACTCTTGGCTTTCTTGAGAGTTTTTTTGCGGAGCCGGTCGCTCCGGCGCGGCGACGGCTTGACCTCGAACTTCTTCTTGCTCGTGCTGACGTTGGTCTTCTCCTTGCCCGTGTCGACCTCGGCCTTCTCCGGGCTCGTGCCGCTGCTTTCGGGGCTGTCGTCTTCGCTGTCGCTGCCGACCTCGGCCTTCTTTTCGACACCGCCTCTGACCTTGCTTGCCGCGCCGCTGCCCTTTTTCGGGGGCGAGTTTATTATCTGCTCCTTCGCCCGCTTGTTGTCGAACGAAACGGTACTCCGTTCAGAAATCGGCGACCTGGCCGCCTTACCCGCACCCGGCTTCTTCGCCTCGCTCTTGTCGGCGACCTTTTCGCGAGACTTGGCTTTGGGACTCATCAATATCAGGTTGCCTGCCGACGGAGAACTCGTCGCACGACCACCTTTCTTGAACAGCCTGTCATCTACCGGTTCGCCGGAAGCGTCCATGTCGCTTACCTTTTTGAGCTCCTCGAGCTGGCCTGGAGCATTCCCGTGCGCCGTTCCGTAGCTGACCCGCAAGTACGGGTGGCACCATCCGATCTGGCTCTTGCCCTCTCCCTCGCTTTCGTCATTGCCATTGGTGATATCGTACGCCTCGATCGTCGTCTTGCAGTAGGCACAGTTGGGCGAGGTGCATTTAATATAGGCCACCTCACCTTTCCCACACGCGGCGAGTATGCACATTTCAGCGTGGTTGCTGGCCGCATCATTGGTGAATTTGCCAGCCACATAGACGTTATAATCCTTGTAGTCGGAGTTGCCCTTGACATGATTGAGAATCTTTTGTCCGGGTCCGGTCGGCTTGCTCCCCGTTCCCACGGACAGGCCCTTCACCTTGGAGACGACCAGATCGCCTGCGGTCGTCACCGCCACGGTGTAATTACTGTCCTTGTCGAACGTCTCAGTGAGCCATTCGACGAGCGAGTTGGCCGCGGCGATCGCGTCTGATGTCCGTTTCCGGTCCGGGTCCATGGGGCAATCACGTCCTTTCTCTGGATCTCAGCCAACACGGATGCGCCCGCGAGGTCGGCTTGCCGGAAGGTAAGGTCCCTGTCCCAGCTGAAATCCGGTTGTCCACCCAGCCCGCCGCTCAGCATGATCGACCCATGAGATTCGCGGTCATCGGCGACATCCATGCCAACTTCGCCAAGGCCGACGCGATAGTCCGGCGGCACTGCGGTCCCGTCGACGCCATCTTCAGCGTCGGCGACGCCGAGCCCAACAGGACCGAGGCGGACAGCCTCGGTGTCGGTGGCCCGGCCAAATATCGCAAGGTCGGTGATTTCCCGGAGTTCGTCGCGGGGTGGCGCAGCATGAGCGCACCGGTCTACTTCATCGGCGGAAACCACGAGCCTTGGCCGTCGCTCGATGCCCACGGTCCCGGCGAATGGGCGCCCGGCTTTCACTTTCTGGGGCGCTCCGGCGTGCGGGAGGTGGCCGGCCTTCACGTCGCCTTCCTGTCCGGCATCTACTCACGCCACTTCAGCGAGCCCGACGCGCCGCCCGCCGTCACGCCGGAGCGGCTCAAGGAGTACGGCTATTTCACCAGGCCGCAGGTCAACCTGCTGCTCGATCAGGCCCGCGGCAAGAGGATCGACCTCCTGCTCACGCACGAATGGCCCTCCGGGCTCTCGTACCTCCACCGGGGGAAGGAGCCTGTGGGGCGGGACGCCGTCCGGGCGCTGACCGACCGGCTCGCGCCTCAGGTGCACGCCTGCGGTCACATGCACACCCCGTTCAGGGAGCGGGTCGGTGTCACGGAGGTGCTCTGCCTTTCACAGGTCGCCTACGGCCCCGACGCGGTGAGCGTGCTGGAACTCGCCTCGGACGGCACGCTGAAAGAGCTGCCGATCCACGAAGCGAGGTGACGGAGATGGCCTGGTGCGCGGAGTGCCGCCACGGTCAGAGCGTGGCAGGCACACGACCGCTAGGGCAGGGTCTCCAGGCCCAGGCAGAGTTCGAACACCGCCGTGAGCCGGTCGACGTCGGCGGGTGACGGTGTCTCGGGGCCCACGAGGCGGCGGACCGAGCCGATGCCCAGGAAGACCGCCGTCGCCATCCGGGCCCTGGCGTGCGCGTCCGGGCCGCCGAGGAGGGCCTCGATGGGCTCGATCACGACAGCCTGGAGGCGATCGCGGACGAGCGCCTGGATCTCCGGGTCGCCCGCCGACCGTTCGAGTGAGCGCAGGATGGGGCTCTCCGGGTCGTGGCACATGCGTTCGGCGGCGTACTCCGCCAGCCGTCTGGGCAGGCCCGCCCGGTCGCCCCCGACCACGGCACGGACCGTCGGCTCGCCCGCCAGGACCTCGCCGAACAGGCCCGCCTTGGAGCCGAAGTAGCGGCCCACCAGGGCGATGTTGGCGCCCGCCGCCGAGGCGATCATGCGGACCGTCACCTGCTCGTAGCCGTACTCGCCGAACAGCATGCGCGCTGCTTCCAGCAGCCGCTGGCGGGTGGCCGCACGATCGCGCGGCCGGGCGTCCGTCAACTGCGCTTCCATGGCCCGAACTCTACTCAAGAACACCCCACTTGCCGCGCGGCTAGTAAACGGACGTATACTCGCCGAGGAGAAAACGGTAAGAAGGGGATGTGGTGTCTTGGTAGCCCAGACACAGGCCGCGGCCCCCGCGAGGCGGCAGTACACCCACCGCGAAATTCTCGAGGTCATGTCCGGGCTCATGCTCGCCATGCTCACCTCGATGATCTCGACCTCGGTGGTAGGCACGGCGTTGCCGACGATCGTGGGGGAACTCGGCGGCCAGGACCAGTACTCCTGGGTGGCGTCGGCGACCATGCTGACGATGACGGTCTCCACGCCGTTGTGGGGCAAGCTGTCCGACCTGTGGGGCCGGAAACTGCTGTTCCAGAGCGCCCTGGGGCTGTTCGTCGCGGCGTCGCTCGTGGCCGGTCTGTCGCAGAACATCGGGCAGCTCATCGCGGCGCGCGCCGTACAGGGGCTGGGTGTGGGTGGTCTGTCGGCCCTCGCTCAGGTGATCCTCGGCGACATCGTGTCGCCGCGGGAGCGCGGCCGCTACTCGGGGTACATGGGCGCCGTCTTCGGCATCTCCACGGTCGCGGGGCCGCTGCTCGGCGGGTTCATCGTGGACACCGACTGGCTCGGCTGGCGGTGGTGCTTCTACGTGGTCGTGCCGTTCGCGTTGATCGCGTTCATCGTGATCCAGAAGGTGCTGAAGCTGCCGAGGATCCGGCGCAACACCTCCATCGACATCTGGGGCGCGACCACCATCACGGCCAGCGCGAGCGCGTTGATGCTGCTGCTGACGCTGGGCGGCACGGAGTTCGAGTGGAACTCCTTCTGGACGTACGCCTTGGGGGCCATCAGCCTGCTCATGCTGGCCCTGGCGGTGCTCTCCGAGCGCACGGCCCGCAACCCGATCCTGCCGCCCAGGCTGTTCAGGAACCGGACGTTCGTGCTCACCGGGGCCGCCTCGCTGTTCGTCGGCGTGGCGATGTTCGGCGCGATGATCTACCTGCCGCAGTACCTGCAGATCGTCAAGGGGCTGAGCCCCACCGAGTCGGGGCTGATGACGCTGCCTATGGTGGTGGCGCTGTTCCTGGGCGGTGTGATCTCCGGGAAGATCGTCACCCAGACCGGCCGGTGGAAGATCTTCCCGGTGGCGGGACTGCTGATCGTGGCCGTGGGACTGTTCCTGCTGTCGCGGCTGCACGTGGAGTCGAGCGAGTGGCTCATCGGGTTCGACGTGGCCGTGCTGGGCACCGGGCTCGGCCTGTCGATGCAGATGCTCATCCTCGCCGCGCAGAACGGCTCCGAACTGCGTGACATGGCGTCCACCACGGCGGGTGTCTCGTTCTTCCGGTCGCTGGGCGGCGCCGTGGGCGTGGCCGCGTTCGGCGCCATCCTCACCAACCGCCTCAAATCCGAGATAGCCGAAATGGCGCAGGCGGCGCACATCCCACTGCCCGACGGCGGCTCGCCCAAGCTGGGCAGCCCCAGTGCCATCCAGTCGCTGCCCGGGCCGATCAAGCACATCGTGCTCGAAGCCTTCACCCGCGGCCTGGAGACCGTCTTCATGGTCGGCGTGCCGATCGCGCTGCTCGGCTTCGTGGCGACGCTCTTCCTCAAGGAACTGCCGCTCAGAGGCCCCGCGACGCCCGCGCCGGAGCCCAAGCCGCTCAGCAAGGACGACCTGGTCCTGGCCGGGCTGCTGCTGGAGCTCATCGCCCAGCGGATCGAGCGGGTCAACGGCCAGCCGTCCGCGCTGCTGTCCGCGGTCGCCAGGATGGCGCCGCCCGATGACCGCACCGAGCGGGAGCGCGCCAGATCGGTCGCGCAGAGCGTGCTGCGTCCCACCTCACGCGCTCTGATCGCGCAGGCCGCGCCGCCGCGGAAAGACCTCGTCATAGGAGGAGTCTCATCATGATTCGCAAGTTCGTGGGCGCCGTCGCGGCCGCTCTGGCCTTCATGGCCGGGCTGTGGCTGACGATCGCCCCGTTCGCCCTCGGCACCCAGCCGGAGAACGCCGACTGGACCGACCCGACCACCTCCGAGTTCTTCACCGGCCTGGGCGTCGCCGTCGTCGGGCTCATCGGCGTGGCCGCCTTCGTCGCGGCCATCCACGAGCAGCTCGTGGTCCGCGGCCTGGTGGCCGTACGGCAGAAGCAGGCCGAGCCGGAGCCCGAGCCGGTGGCGCCCGCGCCGCAGGGGTCGTCGGCGGAGCTGGCCAGCCTGCTCGCCCCGCTCGTCGAGGCGCTGCGTGAGGACCTGAACAACGCCGGACGCGGCGGCGACCACCGCCAGAACGGCAAGCCCGCCCTGGCGGGAGTGGAGGAGAACCGATGAAGGCCAAGCTGGGCGTCTCCGCCCTTGTCGTGCTGTTCCTGGCCGGCCTGTGGCTGATCGCGGCGCCGTTCGCGGTGGGCTACCAGCCCAGGGGCGCGGCCTACTCCGACGCGACGGTCAACGATCTGTGGGTCGGCGGCGCGCTGGCCGGCGTCTCGTTCGTGGCCATCGTGATCTACGCCGCCGACGCGCTGCGCGAGCTCACCGGCCGCGGCAAGCACGTCGCCGACGGCTGACGTGCGAGGCATGCCGTGTACGGCGGTAGCACAGACGACCGGTGGGAGCCCCTCCTAGGCAGGCTCCCCAGCGAGCAGTTCGAGATCGGCAAAGACGGCACCGGGCTGCTGGTGGTCGGCTTCGACGGATCGGGCCCGAGCCGCAACGCGCTCGCGTACGCGGCCGGGCTCGCCCGGCGGGACAACGCCGCGCTGCTCATCGCGTTCGTGGAGACGCTCACCAGCGCCACGCTGTGGTTCTTCGCGGGCTCGCCGATCATCCCCGACTCGGCCGGGGACCTGACCGAGGACCTGCGGGCCGAGCTGAGCGGGGTCGGCGTTCCGTGGCGGTTCGTCATGGTACGGGGTGACACGGCGCGTGAGCTGGAAACACTCGCGGACTCCTGCATGGCCGACGCCATCGTGGTGGGCCGGTCCCGCTCGCTGTGGCACACGTTCGGCGGCTCGGTGGCCGTGGGGCTGGCCAGGCGCGCTCGCCGTACCGTGCTGATCGTGCCCTGACCTGGCATGGCCAATAGCGCCCTGACCTCGTAGGACGTCGCGTAGGGTGGCCGCATGAAACGTACTGCCGCTGCATTCGTGGTGTTCGCGTCCGTTTCGTGCGGCGGGCAGGCGCCGGTCGCCGCACCGGCGCGGCCCGAGGTTCAGCCCCAAGCTCAGACCCAGCCGCCGGTGCCCGCGACGCCCACCCCGACGGCGAAGACCACCGCGCCCAAGCCCGCGGGGCCGCCGAAGTTCACCGCCAAGGTCACCAAGATCTCCCGCAGCCGCCTGCCCTACTCGTGGAAGCCCGGCTGCCCGGTCTCCTACCAGGACCTGCGGCTGATCACGATGACGTACTGGGGCTTCGACGACAAGGCGCACACCGGCGAGCTGGTCGTGCGCAAGACGGTCGCCGACGACATCGTCAAGGTCTTCGGGAAGCTGTACGCCATGCGCTACCCGATCAAGCAGATGCGGCTCGTCGACGTCTACAAGGGCGACGACTACGACTCGATCGACGCCGACAACACCTCGGCCTTCAACTGCCGCGCCGCCACCGGGTCCAGCAACTGGTCCAACCATGCGTACGGCGAGGCGATCGACCTCAACCCGCGCGAGAACCCGTACGTCACCGCGAGCGGCAGCACCGCCCACCAGAACGCCAAGAAGTTCGCCAAGCGCCCCGCGAAGGGCGAGGGCGTGATCAACCCGGGCGATCGGGTCGTCAGGGCCTTCGCCTCGGTGGGCTGGGGCTGGGGCGGCTCCTGGTCGGGCACCAAGGACTTCCAGCACTTCAGCCGCAACGGCCGTTAGAGGCGCCGGGCTGACAGAATCAGATCATGGCGGCGAAGGACGGCGACGGTTGGACCCAATGCGAGCGCGGGCACCGGCACTGGGGGCTGCACGGGGCCTCGGGGCTCCTGGCCGTACACCATGACGAGCACGGCGTCCCGCACGTGCTCATGCAGAAGCGGGTCTGGTGGAGCCACCACGGCGGCACGTGGGGGCTGCCGGGAGGCGCGCGCGACAGCCACGAGGACGCCGTGACGAGCGCGCTGCGCGAGGCGCACGAAGAGGCGTCCCTGCCCGGCGACGAGCTGCGCGTGCAGGGTGTTTACCTGGACGATCACGGCGGGTGGGCGTTCGAGACCGTGATCGCCGAGTCGGCCGAGCTGCTGGCCGCGGCGCCCGCCAACAACGAGAGCACCGACCTGCGCTGGGTGCCGCTGCCCGAGGTCAAGGCCAGGAAGCTGCACCCCGGGTTCGCCGAGACGTGGGACAAGATCCAGCCGGAGCTCACCCCCGAGACGCTGGTGCTCGACATCGCGAACATCATCGGCGCCCGCGCCGAGCACGGCTGGTGGCGGGACCGGCTGGGCGCGGCGACGCGACTCCTGACCGACGTCGCGGGGCTGCGGCTGGCGCATTCCGTGCTCGCGCAGTGGTACCCGCGGATCGTGGCGGTCGTGGAGGGCGCCGCGAAGAGCGCGCCGGCCGTGCCCGGCATCCAGGTGGTGGCCGCGACGGGCAGCGGCGACGACGCGATCGTCGACGTCGTACGGCAGGCGCGGCCGTGGGAACGGGTGCTCGTGGTGACGGCGGACCGGGGGCTGAAGGAGCGCGTCAGCAAGCTGGGAGCCACGACGGTGGGCCCCAAGTGGCTGCTGTCACAGCTGGACGACTAGGCCGCCGATCACTGCTGGGCTGTCACGGCTGAGCGGTCATAGCTGGGTCGGTCACGGCTGGGCGGTCAGGACGCTGTCGAAGGCGGCCTTCAGCCCGGTCACGTCGAGGACCCGGCGCAGCACCCCCTGCACGCCCGTGAGCCGGAGCGATCCGCCACGCTCGCCCGCCTTGCGCTGATGCTCGACCAGCACCCACAACCCGCTGGAATCGCAGAACGCCAAGGCGGCCGTGTCGATGACGATCGAGACGTGGCCTGCGGCGATGAGCTCACCCAAGACCTGCTTGAGCCGGGGCGCGGTCAGCTTGTCGAGATCACCACGCAGGCGCACACTCGCCGTGCCGTCGGCCCGTTCCACCTCGACGTTGAGATCCGCCACCTCCTGAACGTACACCGCCGTCACCACAGCCGCTATCGTGGTGTGCGCACTGGAGGGTTCGCATAGTGGACGAGTGCAGCCGCCTTGAAAGCGGCCAGGTCAGCGATGGCCTCGTGGGTTCGAATCCCACACCCTCCGCCACCCTGTGGGCGCCGTCGTGGCTCAGGGACGGGACAACGCCGACGCCCTCCGCTTGCTCCGCCCCGGCATCGATTTCGAAGCCGAGTACGCCGCACGCGATGCCGCCGGCCGTGGCGAGCACATTCGGTCTGGCCATCGACCAGGGTTTCCGATGCTGGTCAGAGTCGTTAAGCCACGTTGGGCAAGTCGTCGCGAAGGAACGTCGAGACGCCGGCGCGGGTCGGGTAGTTCCGCAGGGGCGCCGGTTCGCCCTGCAGGAAGGCGTCGATGACGGCCAGTGCTCGTTCGTTGTTGTCGTCGAGGCCGTTCCACATGTGGTGTCCCACGCCGGGCATGTACTGGGTTCGCTGGATGGCGGGGTCGTCGGCGAGGATGGCCGTCGCCCATTGACGCACCTGTGACGAGCACTCGGCGATCATCAGCATCGCCGGGGTCCTGGAGCGCTTGAGCTGCGGGGTGATCGAGGGGGAGTCCTTGATCGTCTGCTGGACGTGGAGGCTGGCGGCGGCGCTGAAGGTGAAGTTCTGTGAGGTGTCCTCGGCGGGGATGCGCTGCGCGTCCCGCGCGCAGTAGGCGGAGGCGGTGTCGCTGCCGAGATCGGCCGCCTGGAAGGCGTTGACCCCCTCGGCCTGCCCGATCAGGTCGGTGTCCGGCGGGAGGAGCCCCAGTTGTATGAGGCCGAGCGCGACGGCGTACCGGGGGACGCGCGTCGCCTGCGGTCCAGTCATGGCCGGCGCGAGGCCGCGCGCGGACGGCCGTCCCTGCTGCCCGGTGATTCGCGAGGTGGGCCCGTCCATCGGGCCTGGTTCGGCGATGATCGCCCGGTGCACGCGGGCGGCGACGCGCGGGGTGGCCAGAGCCCGGGTGAGCACCACCGCGCCCGAGGAGAACCCGAGGACGTCGACCGGGCCCTTTCCCAGGCGATCGATGAAGGCGTCGAAGTCACTGACGGACCTGGAGATGGCGTACTCCTCCATGGGCAGCAGGTCACTCCGCCCGCCGCCGGCCTGCTCGTAGGCGTAGACGTCGTATCCCTGTCGAGCCAGGGACTGCAGGAATCGGTGGTCGAGCACGGAGATGCCGCGGACGGGCCCTCCATGGAGGTACACGAAGGGCGTGGAGCGCCGGAAGCCGGAGGCGGGCGTGTAGTGGTAGACCGCGACCCGGCTTCCCGTCGCCAGGCTCCAGTGCTGCGTCGCCACGAACGGCAGGTCGGGCGGGTATCGCCGGGTCGTGGGCACGGTGGGGACGCAGACCGACGCCGTGAGCGCCGTGGCGACGACCACCGGCAGGAACGGCCTGATCCGGCTGGGCCAGGAACGGCGACGGCCCCGCCACAGTGCCGCGACGGTGCCGGCCGCGAGGGTGGTCAGCCACGCGGCCAGCCCCGAGCGGGCCCCGTTCGTCAGCACGATCAGTACGAGGAACAAACCGGCCAGCCCCACGACGGCCGCCGCGGCCTGGAACATCCGAGCGATGAGTCGGATGGGAAGGGTGAGAAATTTCGGCATCGATGCTCCCCAGGTTTTCCAAACACCGTTTCAAAACGTTGTTTGGAAAGGTTAGCAGCTGCGCTAGGCTGGTCGCGTGGGTAGGCCGAGAACGAATGACGACGCCGTGAAGGACCGGCTCATCGAGTCGGCGACCAAGATGTTCGCGACCCGTCCACCGGAATCGATCACCATCCGGGCCCTCGCCGCCGCCGCCGGGACAGCGACGGCGGCGGTGTACACGCTGTTCGACAGTAAGGACGGTCTGATCGCGGAGGTCCGCGACAGGGCGGTCGCGGGACTGGCCCGGGACCTGTCGGCGGTGCCGACCTCCGACGATCCCCTGGCCGACCTCTACACGCTGGCCGTCGCCTACCGGCAATGGGGGCGCGAACACAGCCACCTCTACACGGTGTTGTTCGGTGGCGTGCAGCGCTTCGACCCCTCCGGCGAGGTGGGTGCAGCCGACCCCGTACGGCCCCTCGTCGAGGCGATAGACCGCGCCTTGGCGGCGTCCGTGCTCGTCGGCGACGCGACCTCCATCGCCCTGTCGCTCTGGACGACCCTGCACGGACTGGTGACCCTCGAACTGGCCGGGGCGCTCGACACGGCCACGGCCGAGACCGCGTTCCGATCGGCGATACCCGCCACGCTGCGCGGCTGGACGATCCGGCCGACGTGACCCGCTGCCCCCACCGATCCCCGCCGTTTGTGGAGGGGGCTGTCATAGTTCGCGAGAAGTCGTGCCGGACCGAATGTGCCTCCTGAAAGAGGCGCGCCTTGATGACATCTTGCCAGTGGAGATGACGGCGCTGTAGTAGGCCTGGTCAGGCGGTCAAGCCAACATCTTCATCTATTGTCAACGCCATGCCGAGGATCCCGGCAAGCGCTCCCGAAGCGGTGACCCGCCAGGCACCAAACGCCGCGTGTCACGCTCAGCCTCCTCGACAGCTTGTCGCCGCTTCCCCAAGCGCAACCCGGGGAGGCGGCGAGGCCAGGCCGAAAATTCAACGGACTCTCTGCGGCCTGCGGTGATTCGTCAGAAGGAGGTCACGGGGTGCGGCGCCGGGTGACAGAGCCGGCGTCGGCGGTGATGCGGGCGGAAGTCTCTTCGCCGGCAAGTAGCCAGGCCAAGCAAGATCATCCGCTCGAATCCCGCACCCTCCGCTCACTCCCCCCGCGCCGCGAATCCGTCGCCGACGCAGGCGGCCAGCTGCAGGTAGGCCTCCCTGGTCGGTTCCTGGAGCCGGTCGAGGTCGATCTCGGCGCCCTCTTCCAGGTGCGGGTCGTACGGCACGCGGATCACCGCACGGCACCTCGCGGCGAAGTGGGCCTCCAGCTTCGAGATGTCGACCGCCGACTTCGAGCGCGGGCGGACGCTGCAGAGCACCACGGTCGCGTCCCTGACCAGGTTGCCGTAGTGGTGCGCCTCCAGCCAGTCGAGCGTCGCCGACGCGGCCCTGGCGCCGTCCACCGACGGCGAGCTGACCAGCACGATCTGGTCGGCGAGGCCGAGCACGCCGCCCATCGCCGAGTGGAGCAGGCCGGTGCCGCAGTCGGTGATGCAGATCGAGTAGAAGTTCTCCAGCACCTGCGAGACGGCCTGGTAGTCAGAGCCGCTGAACGCCTCGGACACCGATGGGTCCCGGTCCGACGCGAGCACCTCCAGCCGCGAAGGCGCCTGCGAGGTGAACGCCCTGATGTCCACGTACCGCTTGACCTGGTCGCTCTCGTTGAGCAGGTCGCGTACGGTCGCCGAGGTCTCCAGGGTGAGCTTGTCGGACAGCGTCCCGCGGTCGGGGTTGGCGTCGACCGCGATCACCCGGTCGCCGCGCATCGCGGCGAGGGTGGCGCCCAGGCCGACCGTGGTCGTGGTCTTGCCCACGCCGCCCTTGAGACTCAGTACGGCCACGCGGTGGTGACCGGTGGCGACCGGGGTGCGGGCCCTGCCCAGGAGCTCGCGGCGGCGGCGGACCTCTGGCGGCTCGCCCGGCTTGATCCAGCCGCCCGACGCCTTGTAGATCAGGCGGCGCCAGCCCTTGGACGGGGCATTGCGGCGGCCTCGGAGAAGCGACTCGGGGTCGAGGCTGTCCGCCGTGGGCTTGCCGGTGATCGGGGGGCGGGGCGGGGCGTTGAAGACCGGCACGGGGGCCGGACGGCGCCGCGGGGCGAGGGGCTCGTCGAAGGTGGGCGGCTCCTCGAACGCGCGGGACGGCGGCTCGTAGGCGCGGTCCTGGTCGTACGAGCGCGGCTGGTCGTAGGCGCGGTCCTGCTCGTACGGGAGGGGCTCGTCGAAGGCCCTGGGCCGCGGCTTCGGCTCGTCGAACGCGCGGGGAAGCGGCTCGTCGAACGAACGGGACAGCGGCTCGTCGAACGCGCGGGGCGGCTTCGGCTCGTCGAAAGCATGGGGCGACGGCTTCGGCTCGTCGAAGGCGCGGGGCGGCGGCTCGTCGAGAGTCCGCGACTCCTCGAAGGCGGTCGGCTTCTCGGCGGCCGGCGGCAGGTCGAAACTCAGCGGCAGGTCGAAGCTCGGCGGCTTCTCCGAGACCGACGGCTTGTCCAAGGCTGACGGCTTGTCCAAGGCCGAGGGCTTGTCGAAGCTCGGCAGTTTGTCAAAGGTCAGCGGCTTTTCGAAGGTCAGCGGGACCTCCAGCCGTGGCTCCGTGGCGTCCTCGGGGGGTGGCTCGAAGGTGCCCAGGGCGGGCTCCTCGGCCGTCTCCACCGGGCGCGGCTCGTCGAACGTCTCCGCGGGACGCGGCCACTCCAGCGGCGCGGGCCAGGATGCCTTCGTCTCCTCCTCCTGCTCCTCGGCCGCCGGCTTCTTCTCCGGCTTCGGGAAGGACAGCAGCGAGTAGGAGTCGGTGTCGTCGGGCCGGGGCAGCGGCTTGAGCGGCGCCAGGAACGCGTCGTCGGCCTTGCCCAGACTCGCCGGCGGAGTGACGGGCGCCGGTTCGTCCTTCGTACCGGCTGCCTTCTCGGTGAGCTCCGCCGCGGGCGGAGTGCCGTACACCGAGTCGACCGCGGCCCTGAACAGCGGCGTCGGCGTCTCATGTTGAGCCGGCACCGAGAGCCAGGGGTCCTGGGGGTACGGCGAAGAGACGGAGTCCTCCGAGGCAGAGGCGCTGACCGAGATCGGAGCTTCTTCCGTCTCCTTGATCGCGTCCAGCCATGCCAGCTGTTCCTCGAGAGATTCCTCTCGATCGTGTCTTGCCACCGTGTTCTCCCCCTGGTGGGTGTAAAGGGGCAGCAAATACTTTGCAGGTTAACGCCATCAGTATCGGCAGAGGTCGCCAACCTACAACTTCCTTGCCCGGCTACGGTGGTTGGCATGCGAGCCATCGAGATCACCAAGCCGGGGCCACCAGAGGTTCTGGAGTGGCGTGAGGTGTCGGATCCACGTCCTGACCGGGGCGAAGTCCTCATCGAGGTGACGGCCGCCGGGCTGAACCGGGCCGACATCCACCAGCGTCAGGGATTTTACGATCCGCCGCCCGGCGCGCCCCCGTACCCGGGGATGGAGGCTTCGGGCGTGGTGGTCGAGATCGGCGAGGACGTGGAACACTTCACTCCGGGTGACGAAGTGTGCGCGCTGCTGGCCGGGGGCGGCTACGCCGAGCGGGTGGCCGTGCCGTGGCAGCAGGTCATGCCCGCCCCCGAAGGCGTGACGCTGGTCGAGGCGGCCGGGCTGCCCGAGGTGGCGTGCACGGTCTGGTCCAACGTGTTCATGACCGCGCGGCTGCGGCGCAGCGAGACGCTGCTGGTGCACGGCGGGGCGAGCGGGATCGGGACGTTCGCGATCCAGTTGGCCAAGGCGTTCGGGTCACGGGTCGTCACGACGGCCGGGTCGGAGGCGAAGCTGAGCCGCCTCAAGGAGTTGGGCGCCGACGAGGCGATCAACTATCACGAGGAGGACTTCGCCGAGCGGGTGACGGCCGACGTGATCCTCGACATCATGGGCGCCAAATACCTGTCCAGAAATATCCAGGCACTCCGTACGGGCGGCCGATTGGTGATCATCGGGCTGCAGGGCGGCGCCAAGGCCGAGCTCGATCTGGGTGCCCTGCTCACCAAGCGAGCGGCCGTCCACGGCACCACGCTGCGCGCCCGCCCGGTCGACGAGAAGGGCGTCATCGTGCGTGGCGTCGTCGACCACGTGTGGCCGTTGGTCAGTGCCGGGGCGGTGCGTCCCGTGGTGTACGCGGAGGTGCCGATGGCGCAGGCCGCGGAGGCACACCGAATGTTGGAATCGGGGGAGCACATAGGCAAAATCCTGCTAGTACGGTGAGTGCTATGAATGCTGAGGACAACAACACCCCCCACATCGTGGTGGTGGGCCCGGACTTCCAAGGTCAGGGCGATAGCGGCGAAGACGAGCGATCGGTCACGAACCTCGTCGAACAGCCCGCCAAGGTGATGCGCATCGGCAGCATGATCCGGCAGCTTCTCGAAGAGGTCCGGGCGGCTCCTCTGGACGAGGCCAGCCGTAAGCGGTTGAAGGAGATCCACGAGTCCTCCATCAAGGAGCTCGAGGACGGCCTGGCGCCCGAACTCGTCGACGAGCTGGAGCGACTGTCGCTGCCCTTCACCGACGAGAACGGCACCCCGCCCAGCGAGGCCGAGCTGCGCATCGCGCACGCCCAGCTCGTGGGATGGCTCGAAGGCTTGTTCCACGGCATCCAGACGACGCTGTTCGCGCAGCAGATGGCGGCTCGTGCCCAGTTGGAGCAGATGCGCAGGGCGCTGCCCGGCGTGCCCCACGACGACATGCAGCGGCCGCCCGGCGGCTCGGGCCCTTACCTGTAGAGCCGCTCGAGTACGCGCGCGACCCCGTCCTCGTTGTTGGCCGCCGTCACATGGTCCACGGCGGCCAGCACGGCGGGGTGCGCGTTGGCGACCGCGTAGGACGTGCCTGCCCAGTTGAGCATGGGCAAGTCGTTTGGCATGTCACCGAACGCCACCACTTGTGATGGCTTGATCTCATACTGTCCGGCGAGCGCGGCCAGGGCGGTGGCCTTCGTCACACCGTGAGCACTCATCTCGATCAGCCCTCTGCCGCTGGAGTGCGTGGGGGTCACCAGGTGTCCCACGAGGCCGTGCACGGCCTCGTGCAGCGGGTCCGGGGCCATGTGCGGGTGCAGGGCCAGCAGCTTGGCGCAGGGCCGCGAGGTCAGTGTCGCCGCGCCCACCCGAAGGCCGCCGATGGCCTTGCTGTCCCATCCGCCGAGTGGGAAATCGGACTCATGCGCAAACCCACCTTCATACTCGACCGAAAATGCGAGTTCGGGCACGTTCGCTCTTAGCTGAGAGACGACTTGCTCCAGTACCTCGACCGCGATGAGGTGAGATTCCACTATCCGTTCGGTATGCAGATCGTAGATCAACGCACCGTTTGCACAGATTGCCAGCCCTCGGTGACGCACCGCACCCGCCACACTGCTCATCCATCTAGGCGGACGGCCCGTGACGAACACTAGGACGGCACCAGTTTCCTCGACTCTGGCGAACGCCGCGGCCGTGCGGGGAGAGACGGTTCCGTCGGTGCGTAGAGCGGTTCCGTCGAGGTCGGTGGCCACTAGGCGCGGCGCTGCAAGGGTTCGCATAACACGTTCCAGTTTGCCCGGTGATGCCGCCGGCCAGAAATCTTCCTAGGGACGGGAACACCAACGCGCCAGAATGGTGTTAGATGTGATGGCGTTGTATTAGCTGATCCCGTAGTGAAAACCAGCATGACTTTGTCTGAGCCACCCCGGGTGCTTGCTGTACGACACACCGGGATTCGCGAGGTGCGGGTCCCATAGATTCACATCCTGAGGGAGAGCTTTTATGGCTCAGGGAACCGTCAAGTGGTTCAACGCCGAGAAGGGCTTCGGCTTCATCGCCCCGGACGGCGGTGCGCCGGACGTGTTCGTGCACTTCTCCGAGATCCAAGGCAACGGCTACCGCAGCCTTGAAGACGGGCAGCGGGTCGAGTTCGAGATCACGCAGGGACAGAAGGGGCCCCAGGCCTCCCAGGTCCGTGCCATCTGACCTGTAGCAGCGAGACAGACCGGGGTTCGTTTCCAGCGGACCTCGGTCTTTCGCGTTTCCGGACTGCGGACCGTACCGCTCCGGCTCGCCTGTCACTCTCCGTGCAGGACTGCTCCTCCTTCAAAGGCCCGAGTCGGAGCTTTTTCTTGTACGGCAAGCATCGGGCACCCGCCTCCCGCCGACCAGGGCCGGGGGCCTCCAGGAATACGCCCTCTGACCCCGCACGGGGCCGGGCGCCGTTACGCGCGCCGCGAACAGTGGTGACAGATCGGTCACAGGTGTGACTCAACTCACATAGCCCCCGAACCATCGACCAGCCACCGCCATCGACCGATACATGAGGTACGCGTGGTTGTGTCACCCTGCGACCTTGGTCGCGGTGTTCGTGCTGCTGCTCAACGACCACCTGTTCAAGCAGGCCTGGCCCGGATTCGTCACCGGCAAGCTTAGTGACGTGGCCGGACTCGTCGTGGCGCCGCCTCTGGTGGCGCTGGTCCTCGCTCGCCGGGCCGATCTCGGGGCCGTGCTGGGCACCGGGGCGCTGTTCGCGCTGGTGAAGATGACGGACGCGGGGGCCGAGGGGGCTTCCCAGGTGTGGAGTCTGGTGGCCGGGCCGTCACGGGTCCTGGCCGATCCCACGGATCTGCTCGCGTTGCCCGCGCTCGGACTGGCCTGGTGGGCCCGCCGGAAGAGCATCTCCGCGCGTCCGGCAGGGCTCCCAGAGCGTCCAAGAGCGCCTCTGCGGTCCCCGGCCAGGCTCCGGAGCCTTCTCGGGCTCTCAGGGCGCCTGGTCGCGTTCTCGGGGCGTCCGGCTGGACGCCCGTGGCGTCCGACGGGGTTCGGGGAGCGGTGGCGGGTGTTGGTCGTCGTGCCGCTGGCGGTGTTCGCCGTGGCGGCGACGGCTGCCGATACGCCGCCTGCCGAAGTCGATTCCGTACAGGTCGACGAGGATCGGGATTCCGTACAGGTGGACGGGGACCGGATCGTCGTGCTGGTGCGCGGCGGCGGTCCGATGGCCCTGACAGGGATGTCCTCCGTGGACGGAGGGGCCACCTGGTCCGCCTACTACGGGAGGCCGGTGCGGTCGCCCCAGACCGCCGCCTGCGTGCCCGGACAGCCGCAGCGGTGCTACCACGTGCTTCCCGAGCGGACGGCGGTCGCCGAGTCCGACGACGGAGGCAAGACGTGGCGGGACTCCTGGAGCCGGCCGGAGGACGACAGATCGGCCAGGCGGCGCGACACGAACTCCATGGCCGCGCTGAGCGCGCTGGCCGTACAGGCTCGGCCCGGAGGGCATGTCGTGGTCGTCGCCAACGGGCTCGACGGCGTGCTCGTACGGGACGTCGCCGGGACGTGGCGGCGGCAGCGGTGGCCGGAACCGCTCGCGACCCCTGCGGACGACTCGGTGAACACCGATCCCGAGCGGCACGCGGCGCTGATTCTGGCCGCCCTGATGCTGCTCTCCGCCGCCGGGGCGGGGTTGCGGCGGCTCAGCGGCGTCTACGCCGTTTCCGCGTTGGTGGTGTGCACGGGGCTGTACGCCATGTTCGACTCGGGCAGCGATACGTCGTTGTTGTGGGGCATCGATCCGATCAGCCTGGTCATGGGCTTGGCCATGACGCTGCTCGGGGCGCTGGTGTGCCTCGGCCTCGCCATCGCCGGGCAGGCCAGGGGTGTGGCGGTGGCCGTCGGCTTCGGGGCGGCGCCGCTGGTGTACGCGACCGTGTACGTGCCCTTCTACGGCTGGGCGCGGGGGGTGCCGGACTCGTACGGCGTGGCGGTGGGGCTCGCCGTCGTGCTGACCGTGGGTGTGGTGGCGGTGAGCGGCGCGCTCATCAGACGCGCGGCCCACCCCCGGATGGCCGACACCACCGTGACCGGCTCAAGCCACTAGCCGCCTGAGCCGGTGCGGTCTGCTACTTGGACGGCTCCAGGACATCGAGGCCGACGTAGGGGCGCAGCGCCTCGGGGACCACTACCGAGCCGTCGGCCTGCTGGTGGTTCTCCAGGATCGCGACGATCCAGCGGGTGGTCGCCAGCGTGCCGTTGAGCGTGGCCAGATGCTGGGGCTTGCCGTCCTTGTCGCGGTAACGGACGCCCAGCCTGCGGGCCTGGAACTCGGTGCAGTTGGAGGTGGAGGTCAGCTCGCGGTAGCGCCCCTGGGTGGGGATCCACGCCTCGCAGTCGAACTTGCGGGCCGCCGACATCCCGAGGTCGCCCGCCGCCGTGTCGATGACGCGGTAGGGCACCTCGATCTTGGCGAGCATGTCCCGCTCCCAGGCGAGCAGCCGCTGGTGCTCCTCGCGCGCCTCCTCGGGCCGTACGTAGGAGAACATCTCCACCTTGTCGAACTGGTGGACCCGGATGATGCCCCGGGTGTCCTTGCCGTACGAGCCGGCCTCGCGGCGGAAGCACGACGACCAGCCCGCGTAGCGGAGCGGCAGCTCGTCGCCGCCGAGGATCTCCTGGGCGTGGTAGCCCGCCAGCGCCACCTCCGAGGTGCCGACCAGGTAGAGGTCGTCCTCGGGCAGGCGGTAGATCTCCTTGTCGTGGGACACGTGGAAGCCGGTGCCCTGCATGGTCTCCGGCTTGACCAGCACCGGGGTGATCATCGGGGTGAACCCGTTGGCGATCGCCTGCTGCATGGCCATGTTGAGCAGGCCGAGCTGCAGGCGCGCGCCAACGCCCTTGAGGAAGAAGAACCGCGAGCCGGACACCTTGGCGCCCCGCTCCATGTCGATGGCGCCGAGCTGTTCGCCCAGCTCCAGGTGGTCCTTCGGCTCGAAGTCGAACACGCGGGGCTCGCCATGGGTTTCGAGCACGACGTAGTCGTCCTCGCCACCGTGGGGCGCGTCCTCGTCGACGATGTTGGGCACCGACTGCACGAGCTCGTCGAGCTCGGCGCCCAGCGTCTCGGCCTCCGCCTCGGCGGCCTTGACCTGGCCGGCCAGGTCCTTGGCCCGCTGGAGCAGCCCGGCCTTCTCCTCGCCCTGCGCCCTGGAGACCGACTTGCCCAGACTCTTCTGCTCGGCGCGCAGGGACTCGAACGAGGTCAGCGCGGCGCGGCGGCGCTCGTCGAGGTCGAGCAGCGTGTCGACAATGGAGTCGTCCTCGCCGCGGGCACGCTGCGAGGCCCGTAGCCGGTCGGGATGCTCACGAAGGGTACGCAGGTCAATCACAGATAAAGGCTACCGGCGCCCGGTGACCGCCCGCCTCCGGATTAGACGCGTCCGGCCCGGATTCGGGCCAGCCAGTCTCCCGCCTCGGCGAACTCCGGGTCGGCCGTGCCCTTCTTGATCTGCGGAGCGACGCCGTCGGCACGCGGGTAGCTGCCCAGGAAGCGCACCTCGTCGCAGATGCGATGCAGACCGGAAATGGCCTCACCGACGCGGGCGTCGGCGACGTGACCCTCGAAGTCGAAGTGGAAGAAGTAGCGCCCGATGCCGTTGCCGGTCGGCCGCGACTCGATGCGGGTCAGGTTGACCCCGCGTACCGAGAACTCCGTCAGCATCTCCAGCAGCGCGCCCGGGTGGTCGTCTGCCAGGAACACCACGAGCGAGGTGCGGTCGGTGCCGGTCGGCGCGGGCAGCGCGCCCGCACGGCTCACCCGGACGAACCTCGTCACGGTGTCGTCGCGGTCGCCGATGTCGTCGGCGAGCTCCACCAGCCCGTAGTGCTCGCCCGCGATGCGCGCCGCGATGGCCGCGTCGTACGGCGAGCCGGGCAGCGAGACCTCCTGCGCCGCGGCGGCCGTCGAAGGCGCCGCCACCACGACCGCGTCGGGCAGCTCCCGGGCGCAGAACGCGCGGCACTGCGTGATGGCCGCCGGATGCGTGTAGACCCGCTTGATGTGCACGATCTCGGTGTCGGGCCTGGCCAGCAGCGAGAAGCGCACGGGAAGAAGCAGCTCCGCCGTGATCAGCAGCGGCTCGCCCCAGGCGAACTCGTCGAGGGTCGTCGTGATCGCGCCCTCGATCGAGTTCTCCAGCGGGACGACCGCGCCGTCGGCCTCGCCGTCGCGGGCGGCGTTCAGGGCGGCGGCGACGTTGGCACAGGGCAGGCGCTCGGCTTCGGGCTCCAGAAGTCGCAGGGCCTCCTCGGTGAAGGTGCCCTCCGGTCCGAGATAGGCGAGTCTGGGCATGCGTACAGAGTATCCGCAGGTTACCGGGCAGCGTATGAACCTTTACTCACACGGAAATCTCGCAGCCGAGCCCTCTTCACCACCGGCCCGCCTGAGCGTCTATCAGCGGGCCGTGGCCCAGCCGGGCGGCTCGCACCGCCTGCTCCTCCTCCGGCGACAGCGGCTCCTCCCCCTTGCCGCTCACCACCGGCCGCACATAGGTGCGGGTCTCGGACCGTCCGTTGATCGAGGTCAGCACGATGCCATCGCCCAACCCGTTGATCATCGCGATCGAGAACGACAACCTCCCGGTCATCTCCTCAAGCGCGTCGTAACGGCACACGGCCACGTCGCGGATGGCCTTGAGATCGCCCTTGCCCTCGCTCGTCTGCCTGACCAATTGCTGTCGGCATTCGTCGAGCGCGGCCCTGGCCTGCTTGAGCGCCCGGAAGCCGAGGCAGACGCCGCTCACCCCGGCAACGAGACCCACCATAATCCATACGGTAATCAGCACGTAACAGAGAGTAATGTGTCGTCAAGCCAGGTCGCGCCGTTTCGGCAACCAGGCGACCAACAACCAGACCAGCCCCAGCGCCCCCAGCCCGAACCCGTTCTGCACGATCTTGTCGAGCACCGGCACACCCGCCACCTTCAACGCCACGCCCCACCAGGGGACAGGCAGCACGTAGTACAACCACACCCCCACGGCGACCCGCACCCTGACCGGATCCCGCCCGTCACCCACGATGGCCCCCAGCACCACGACCACCCAGGCGAGATGGTGGATCCAGGCGACCGGCGACAGCAGCACGGCCATGAGCCCGACCAGCGCGACGGCGGTCATCGGATCCTTGGCCCGATACGCGTCACGCGCCCCGCGGAAGCCGTGCCAGCCCACGACCGCCACCAGGCCGATCCAGATCACGGACGTCACCGTGTCGTTCATGTAGAGGCGCAGCAGCATGCCGCGCATCGACTGGTTGGTGGTGGCTTCGTTCGCGCCGAGCCGCCCGGGATCGAACAGCGCGGAGAACCAGAACCCGGCCGCGTCGTGCGGGATCACCAGGAACGGCAGCAGCGTGAGCAGCGCCGCGGCGAACGCCGCCATGAAGAACGTCCGCCACTGCCGCGTCACCAGCAGGTAGATCAGGAAGACGCCCGGCGTGAGCTTCACCGCCGTGGCCAGCCCGATCAGGAACCCCCGCGGCCACCACGGCCGCCTGGCCACACAGTCGACCAGGCACAACGCGACCAGCAGAATGTCCACCTGGCCGAACCGGACCTGGTCGCGAATGGGCATCAAATAGGCGCAGGCCACCACGAGGAAGGCGAAGATCCACGGCGCGTACCGCTCCACCCCTCCACCGGCCACCCCCTGCCCCAGCGCTTCTGTGGACGAGCCGGTCTCCGCGTCGGTCCCGGACGCGCGCTCTGCTCCGGCCGTCCCCGACGCGCCGTTCGCCCCGTCCTCGGTCCCGCGTCCCCCCAGCACCCCTCTGAAGGAGTACGCCACCACGACGGCGAGCGACAGGAAGACCCCGGCGGTCCACACCCACTGGGCGGTGTCCCAGGACATCTTGGCCAGCAGTACGGCCAGCATCGCCGCGATCGGCGGGTAGGTGAACGGCAGCAACTGAGGCGCGGGAGTGGCGAACTCGTAGACGGGCCGACCCTGGAGGATCATCTGCCCGCCGGTCCGGTACACATCCAGATCGACCAGCCGCTGATCGTCGGGATTCGTCAGCCACTGCTGCACCAGCGGTGCGACGGCCACTGCGATGACCAGGACGGCAATCGCCCACGCCCACCACTGCCGCCGGATCGTCCTCGCCCTGCCACCTGTCACGGTGTGGCACGTTACCGTGGCTGTTGTTGATCGAGCGCGTCGTACTGGGGGTCCCGCACATGCCGCATGCCACCTTCAGCACGCCCTCCCCCACCCCGAACCCCCGCCCCACCCCTCGCCCGACCCCGACGGCAACCCCACACCCAAGCCCTCAAGACCCCCCTTCGAACCTGCACCCCCACCGTCGCCGCTCGGCCACACACGTCGTTGCCGCGCTGCTCCTCACCACCGTTCTGGCGCCCCTCTTCGGCGCACGCCCAGCCGCCGCGGCAACGCCCACCCACACCTCGGCCTCCACCCTGCTCGCCACCCCCGCACCCAGCTCGGACACCGCCTCCGCCTCCGTGCGTGGTCGTGTGGCCCTTATTGGGGTGCCGGGGCTCCAGTGGAGTGACCTGGACGAAACCCGTACCCCCAACCTGTGGAAGCTGGTCGCCCAGGGCGGCTCCGCGTCGCTTTCCACGCGTGCTGTGCCACCGCCCGACCGTGGCGTCACCTGCCCGATGGCCGGGTGGCTGACCGTGTCGGCGGGCCAGCGGTCCGGTACGGCCGGGCGTGGTTGTCCTGCGATCCCGGCGCCCCGGGGTGCCGGTGAGGGCGCCACGGTCCCGGGGTGGTCGGCGCTGGTCGCGTACCAGGCCGAGACCGGGTACGACGCGCGGCTCGGCACGCTGGGCGGGCTGGTGATGTCCTCGGGCGGCAAGGTCGCCGCCATCGGCCCCGGCGCCGCACTGGGCGCTGCCGACACAACCGGAAAAATCGCCAAATACGCCGACACCCCGGAGGCGCTCGGCGACCCCACTCCGTACAACCTGATCGTCCTGGACGCCCCCGACCTCGCCGCCGCCTGGGCCCGTCAGCCGCTCGACGAGTACGGCGTGCCGACTCCTCTCCCCACCGCCACGAGACAGGCCGCCGTCGCGCAGGCGGATCGCCGCATCGGCGCCCTGCTCGGCAAGCTGCCGAACGATACGACCGTCCTGGTGGCGGGCATCTCCGACATCACCACGAACCCCCACCTCCACGTCGCCATCGCCACCGGCCCCTCCCCGAGCGGCCGTCCGTATCTGCACGGCTACCTGACGGCGACATCCACCCGCCAGGACGCCTTGGTCACGATCACCGACCTCACCGCCACCGTGATCCAACTGCTGGGCCTGGAGGCGCCCCGCGAGGTGGTCGGGCGCGCCTGGCAGAGCGACGTCACGGAAACCTCGGCCACACCCGCCGACACGGTCAACGAACTGTCGGACAGCGACCTGGCCAGCCAGGTGCTCCGCGAGGTCCGCGGCCCATTCTTCGCCGTGTTCGTGACGGTCCAACTGGTCTTCTACGCCTTCTCCGCCCTGGCCCTCCGCCGCCGTCGCCGCTCCGCCTCCGCTGGGGAAATCCCCACCCCGACTACGGACTCTGCTGAGGGCGCCGACGGGATCGAGGGTGCCGCCCCCGCCCGGCCCGCGCCTGCCGGATCCACGCCTGGGGGAATCTCACCCGGTGAAGCGCCGCCTGCCGAATTCACGCCCACGGGGGCCTCGTCCGCAGAGACGGCGGCCGCTGAAGCCGGGCCCACGGGGATCTCATCCGAAGCCGCGACACCCACCGGACCCACACCAACGGGCATCTCGCCCGGAGAGGCCGCGCCCGCTGAAGCCGGATCTACGGGGATCTCATCCGAAGCGTCGATGCCCGCCGGACCCACGCCAACGGGCGCCTCGCCCGGAGAGGCCGCGCCCGCTGGAACCGGAGCTGCGGGCATCTCGTCCGGCGAAACGGCGGCCGTAGGAGCCGGGTCTGCGAGACACATCTCTGCGGAGACTCGCGGTGGTGCCGGTGGTGTCGGTGGGCCGTCAGCGGTGGGGGCGGTGCCGGCGAGTGCTTCTCGGCTGCTGGCGGTTGTGCAGGTTGTGGCCGTGGTCAGTGGGGCCATCGCCGTCTCCACGTTCCTCGCGCAGTTGGTGCCGTGGTGGGCCCTGCCCTCGCCGATGCTCGGCGTCATCGTGACCATCCTCGCCATCGCCGGGTTGATCACGGGGCTGGCGTTCGCCGGGCCGTGGCGGGCGGACGTGCTCGGGCCTCTTGCCGTGGTCGCGGGCGTCACCTCCGTCGCTCTGCTGGTCGACGTCATGACCGGGTCGACGTTGCAGGTCAACGCGGTGACCGGGTACGAGCCCGTCACCGGGGGGCGGTTCTACGGGTTCTCCAACATCGCCTTCGCCGTCTACTCGACGGGGACCGTGCTCGGGTTGGCGGGGGTTGCCCAGTGGCTGCTCAGGAGGGGGGTGTCGAGGTTTGTAACGGTGCTGGTGTGTGGCGCTTATGGGGGGTTGGCGGTGTTCGCGGATGGGTGGCCGTCGTGGGGGGCGGACTTCGGTGGGGTGCCGGCCTTCGTGATCGGCTTGGCGGTCTTCCTCATCCTGCTGGCCGGGCGGCGGGTCTCGATCATGAAGCTGCTGCTGGTCGGGGTGGCGGGAGGTGTCCTCATCGGGGGGATCTCCCTCTTCGACTGGCTGCGGCCGGCGGCGCAGCGCACTCACCTGGGTAATTTCGTGCAGCAGATCATCGACGGTCAGGCGTGGACGGTGGTCTGGCGCAAGTTCAGCGCGATGATCGGCGTCACCGTCGGGAACTGGTCTCTCACGCTGCTCTCGCTGGTCGCGCTCGCGTTCCTCTTCTGGGTGCTCAATCGGCCGTCGCGCTGGGGTGCTCCCGCGCTCGGTCAGGCGTACGCGCTCGCGCCGACGCTCCGGGCAGGACTGTTCGGGGCGCTCACGTGTGCGTTCATCGGGTTTCTCATCAACGACTCGGGCATCGCCATCCCGGCCATGGCGCTCACGGTGGCGGTGCCGTTGACGCTCGCGGCTTCCGTACGCGCCCTGCAGCTCGCCACGCCCACCACACCAGAGCAGCGGTCAGCACCATCAGTGCCCACGGGGCGATCTGCGACCTGACGACCGTACGGAGCCAGTCGAGGTCCTGCGGCATGACGTGGTCGAGGACGCGGGCGGGCAGGTAGGCGAGGGAGAGTATGAGCAGGTGAGTGAGCAGCAGCCCGTCGAGCGCCGACGCCCCGACCAGGGCGAGCACCCCGAAGGCCAGCCCGTCGTACCAGGGCAGGATGTACGGCGTCGCGAACAGGTAGGCGATGACGATCACGACGGCGACCACGGGGGCGCTCAGCCCGGCCGACCCGGGAGATGCGAGCGGGTGCGGTGAGCCCGAGGCGTGGAGTCTGGACATCAGGCGGAACAGCGACCAGGCCACCAGGGCGAGCACGAGCAGCGAGCCGATCTGGATCTCGCCCCGGTAGGCGCTGCCCTCGCCGATGATGGACTGCAGCCGGCCCTGGACGAGTTTCCAGAACGAGGCCAGCGAGATCGACTTGCTGGTGCGGGTCATCGGGCCGAGCGCCTCCGGACCGACGATCACGTAGCCGACGACCACCACGGCCAGGGCGGTGCCCGCCATCAGGGCCAGGCGGGCGGGCCGCCGGCGCAGCTCCCAGGCCGGGCCCAGCGCCACCAGGCCCGAGTTGATCTTCACCGCCACGCCGGCGCCGAGCAGGAGCCCGGAGCCGGCCGGGCGGCCCCTGGCCAGGAGGGCGGCGACCATGCAGGCGATGGCCAGGGTGTCGATGTGCATGCCGGCGACCAACTGGTAGAGCAGCAGCGGGTTGGCCGTCCACAGCAGGGCCGCTCGCAGCCGCCTGGCGGGATCGTGTTCGGTGAAACGGTCGATCAGCAGGCCCGTCGCGATGAACGCGGCCGCGTTGACCAGAGCCAGGACGAAGATGGTCAGCCGGAGCGAGTCGCCGCCGATCCAGCTCGCCAGGGCCTGCACGGCCGTCGCCACGGGGCCGTAAACGCTCGGCTCCTCCTGCCAGGGGGCTTCGACCGCGCGGGCGATGGGGTCGGTCGGCAGGTCGACGGCGCCGTGGGTGTAGGGGTTGACGCCCAACGTGACCATGCGGCCGTACGCGGCGTAGTTGAGGTGGTCGCCGGAGCCCGAGGGCGGTAGGAAGGCCAGCAGGGCGGCGGCCAGGCAGCCGAGGCGCACCAGCAGCCGAGGGTCCGGCAACCACTGCCCGGCGCCAGATGGCGGCTCGGCGCCCGGTGGACCGGTGGCGAGCAAGCCGCTCGGGGACGCGCGGGTGAGCGCGAGCAGAAGACCCAGTGAGCCGAGCGCGCCGAGCACGATCGCGGCCGCGGCCAGGCCCACCACGAGGTGGGGACCGGGATCCAGGTGCAGGGAGTAGGGCGGTTGCCAGGCGGGGCCGCTCAGCGCGGGGACCAGGACGGACGGGCCCATAAGTCCGATGGCGATCGTCAGCAGGATCGAGGCGCCGATCGCCGCCGTGGCCGGCTGCGCGAGCCGGCCTGGCGCCTTTCCGCGCCGCGTCTCCGAAGTCACCCGCAAATTCCAGCACACTCGCCAGGACGCTCAGGCCCGAGCTCAGCAGGCTGTGGATAACTCGGAAGAGCGTCCTACCGCGGATACGGCAGATACGGCAGGACGGTTCGAGAGCTCCGCGCGTCGAGGCCCTCGTCCCCGGGCGCACCGCCGGAACCTGCCTGGGACGCGCCCCCGGAGCCCGCCCGGCCTGCCACGGACGCGCCGTCGGCACCCGCCCGGGCCACGGACGCGCCACCGGCACCCGCCCGGGCTTCGGGCACGCCGCCGACACCCGCCCGGCCTCCCATGGGCGCGCCACCGGCGCCTTCCCGGCGGCTTCGCTCCGCCGCGAGCACGATCTCCGCCACCGTCTCCTGGACGTCACCGCGGATCTCCACGTACCGCAGCAGACCGGTACGTTCCAGAACGGTCACCAACCGTTCTGGAGGATTCGCCAGGATGATCCGGCCACTCCGCGTGGCCCGTACGCGCTGCAACGCCACCGCCAGCGCCCCCACCAGGGAAGAGTCGTAGAACACCAGGTCAGCCAGGTCGAACACGAGAATGGGCCCGTCGGACCAGTCCCACACCTCCTGGATGCGCGCGCTCAGACGCGCCCGACCGGCGTGATCCAGCTCGCCGCTCGCTCGAAGGACGGTGCAATGAAGGTGCCGGATGGTGTCGATTCGCACTGCACGCGCGCTCATCGTTTCCACTCACCTTCCGCCGGCGTCGCTGTTCCTCTGCCCGGGAAACGCCATGTCCAACGGTTCCGGACGGGTGAAGGCCATCACAGCGCGGCCTGCAGGATGGCCATGGCGCGTAGCAGGGGGAAGAACTTCGGTGTCATGACCGAGATGGTGTTGGCCGCCCTCGCCCGGGTCGTCGTGCCGGGGAAGACACCTGTGACTACGACGTGGGGCCGCGGGCCGGGCGTGACTACCACGCAGGGAGTAGCGCCGGTTCCGACCTGGTGCGGAGGAGGGAGATCGAGAAACGTCGTACTGTGCAGGAATGAGCACTCGGTGGCGGCCGTTCGCGGCCGATGCGACCGTCTCGGTGGCGCTGACCGTCATGCTGCTGGTGGTCGCGCTGTCGACGCCGGGCACGGGCGTACTGGACTATGTCGTCGTTGTAGCCGGTTCGCTGTCGCTCCTCCTCGTCCGCCGGGCGCCGGTGGTGGCGCTGGTGATCTGTACGGCCTGCATGCTCGTCTTCTCGGTCGACGCGCATCCGGGCCCGACGGCGGCCTTTCCCGTCATTGTGAGCGTGTTCGCGACGGTCAATGCCGGACATCGGCTGGTGGCCGCGGGCGCGGGAGCCGTGTTCCTCGGCGGCAGCCTGGCGGCGGACCTGGCCACCACCACCGACCAGCCCGCCCTGAGCATCCTCCAGAACACGAGCCTGCTGATCGGCTGGTTCGTCGCCGCGGGCGTGGCCGCGACGGTGAGCAGGCACCGGCAGGCGTACCTCCACCAGGTCGAGGAGCGGGCCGCCGAGGCCGAGCGCACCCGCGAGGAGGTCGCCCTGCGGCGGGCGGGAGAAGAGCGGCTGCGCATCGCCAGAGAGCTGCACGATTCGCTCACCCACAGCATCTCGATCATCAAGGTGCAGGCGGGTGTGGCCGTGCACCTCGCGCGCAAGCGCGGCGATGAAGTGCCGCCGGCGCTGCTGGCCATCCAGGAGGCGAGCGGTGACGCCATGCGCGAGCTGCGGGCGACGCTGGAGGTGCTGCGTGACCCCGACGCCGATGCCGGTGAGGCGCCGGGTAGCGGCTTGGACCGGCTCGACGACCTGCTGGACCGGGCGCGGTCCGCGGGCCTGCCCGCCACGATGCTGATCACCGGCACGCGCGGGTCGCTGCCCGCCGAGGTCGACAGGGCCGCGTACCGGATCGTGCAGGAGGCGCTGACCAACGTCGCGCGGCACGCGGGCGGCGCGTCGGCGGCGGTACGCATCGACTACGGCCTGGACGAGCTGGTCGTGCAGATCGACGACGACGGCCGGGCCGGTGGAGACGCGACCCACGTGCCCGGTGTGGGGCTCCTGGGCATGCGCGAGCGAGTCGCGGCCCTGGGCGGCCGACTACGAGCCGAGGCCAGGCCGGAAGGCGGATTCACCGTCCGCGCCGAACTCCCCGTGAACCTCCCCACCGAACTCCCCGGCGTGCTCACAACCGTCCGCGCCGAATCCCCCGCGGGCGTCCCCCTCGGACTCCCCCTGGAAGGACGATCTTGATCCGCGTACTGCTCGCCGACGACCAGGCGCTCATCCGGGCGGGCTTCCGTGCGCTGCTGAGCGCCGAGGACGACATCGAGGTGGTGGCCGAGGCCGCCAACGGCGAGCAGGCCGTCGCCCTGGCGCTGGAGCACCGGCCGGACGTCGCGCTCGTGGACGTGCAGATGCCGGTGATGGACGGCATCGAGGCCACCCGGCGGATCGCCGCCGACGAGCGGCTCCACGGCGTACACGTGGTGATCCTGACCAACTACGGGCTGGACGAGTACGTCTACAACGCGCTGCGGGCGGGCGCGGCCGGCTTCCTGGTGAAGGACACCGAGCCGACCGACCTGCTCCAGGGCGTGCGGGTGGCGGCGCGGGGCGACGCGCTGCTCTCGCCCGCGATCACCCGCCGCCTGATCGGCGAGTACGTCGGCCGCCGCCCGAATCCCGCGCCCGCCAGGCTGGAGATCCTCACCAACCGGGAGCGTGAGGTGACGGCGCTGGTGGCCAAGGGGCTGTCGAACGACGAGATCGCCACCCAGATGGTGATCAGCCCGACCACCGCCAAGACCCACGTCAGCCGGGCCATGACCAAGCTGCACGCTCGGGACCGGGCCCAGCTCGTCGTCTTCGCCTACGAAACGGGCCTGGTCCTGCCAAGGGGCTGAGGCCCCACGCGACATACTGGGCATAAGCCGCGCCAGGCGAGGTGCGTTGGCCTTCCGAACGTACGAACGTGATCTGGCGCATCGCTGAAGGGAGTGCCGGTGAGCATCATTTCGCGCGGCTTCCGAGGCCGGCGCAGAGCGGACGACGACCGGTTGCCGCCCGGCCAGTACCTGGTCGACGACTTCCCGGTGCTGTCGGCGGGGCCGACGCCGCGGGTCCCGCTGGACCGGTGGGAGTTCGCCATCGACACCGAGGCCGAACAGACCCACCGATGGTCCTGGGCGGAGCTGATGGCGCTGCCGCAGGAGACGCCGACGGTCGACATCCACTGCGTCACCAAGTGGTCCAAGCTCGGCACCGGCTGGCAGGGCGTCTCGCTCGACACGCTGTTCGAGAACGTCGAGACCGCCGTCGAGTACGCGCTGGTCTACTCGTACGGCGGCTACACCACGAACCTGCCCCTGGAGGACCTGCTCGACGGCAAGGCGTGGATCGTCCACCAGTACGACGGCGAGGAGCTCGAACCCCGCCACGGCGGTCCGGCCCGGCTGCTGGTCCCGCACCTGTACCTCTGGAAGTCGGCCAAGTGGGTACGCGGCATCCGGCTGCTCGAAGAGGACTGGCCGGGATTCTGGGAGACCGCCGGCTACCACAACTACGGCGACCCGTGGCGCGAGCAGCGCTACGAGGGCGACTAGGTGCGCCGCCTGACCTGGCGGGCCGCCAGGCTGACCGGGCTGCGCGAGGAGACCGACAGCGCCCGCACGCTGGTCTTCCAGGTGCCGGGCTGGCCGGGACACCTGGCCGGCCAGCACGTGGACGTACGGCTGACCGCCGAGGACGGCTACAGCACCCAGCGCAGCTACTCGGTGGCCGCGCCGGCCGATGGCGACACGATCGAGCTCACCGTCGAACGGGTGCCCGACGGGGAGGTCTCGCCGTACCTCACCGAGATCATCGAACCCGGTGACCAGATGGAGATCCGCGGGCCGGTCGGCGGCTGGTTCGTCTGGCGGGCTGAGAGCAAGGCGCCGGTGCTGCTGGTCGGCGGCGGCTCCGGCATCGTCCCGCTGATGGCCATGATCCGCGCGCGCCGCCAGGCGGGTAGCCGCGTGCCGTTCCGGCTGCTGTACTCGCTGCGCGATCCCGGCCGCCGCTACTACGCCGAGGAGTTGCGCCGCCCCGATGCCGGGCTCGACGTCGGCTACCTCTACACGCGGGCCGTCCCGGACGGCTGGCCGCGTCCGGCCGGTCGCATCCTGCTGGACGACCTGGCCGAAGGCGGCTGGCCGGCCGGCTTCGAGCCGGAGTGCTACGTCTGCGGCCCGACGGGGTTCGTCGAGGCGGCGGCCGACCTTCTGCTCGCACTCGGGCACGCGCCCGAACACATCAGGACCGAACGCTTCGGCCCGACCGGAGGCTGACATGACCACCGAACACCTGGACGGCAACGCCCTGGCCGGCCCGCTCGGCGAGATCTTCGCCGTGGACATCACCGCGGCCATCGGCCGGTGCGCGAGCTGCGGGCTGACCGGTCCCATCGCCTCGCTCCGCGTCTACGGCCCCGAACCCGGGCTGGTCGCGCGCTGCCCCGGCTGCGACGAGGTCGTGCTGCGCCTGGTCCGCGGGCCCGGCGCGGCCTGGCTCGACCTGCGCGGCGCCGTGTCGTTGCGACTGGGACTGCCCGAACAACGGATCTCACACGATCCGGCTTAGTACACTCTGCACGTCCAGCCGGCCGAGATCTGTACGGCGGAGGTCTTGGCCATGGGCAGCGGCCCGCGGCCCTGTCCCATGGGAGACATGTGAGCAACGGGCTGCTGGACGCGCCGCCGTCCCCACACGCGCCGACACGCGGCCGCAAGCGCTGGCTGCGGTGGGTGATCGCGATCGGGGTGACGGTCGTGCTGCTGATCGCGGGCGTCACGGTAGGCGTCGTCGTCAAGCTGACCGGCAACCTGAAGCACGACGACGTCACGGCCGACGACCTCGGCGCGACCCGCCCGCCCAAGATCGCGGGCACCGCCATGAACGTGCTGATCGTCGGCTCCGACCAGCGCGACGGCAAGAACGCCAAGTACGGCCGCCGCATCGCGGGCGAGCGCACCGACACGATCATGCTCGCGCACGTCTCGTCGAAGCGGGACAACGCGATGGTCGTCAGCTTCCCGCGCGACTCGCTGGTGCAGCTCCCCGCCTGCCGCGCCAAGACGGGCCTGGCGGGCCAGCAGCCACATCTGGGCATGATCAACGAGTCGTTCAACTCCGGCGGCATCGCCTGCACCTGGAAGACGATCGAGACGCTCACCGGCATCCATATCGACCACTTCGTCAAGGTCGACTTCACCGGCTTCAAGAGCATGGTCGACGCGGTGGGCGGCGTGGAGATCTGCCTGCCCGAGGCGGTCGACGACAAGAAGGCGCTGCTCAAGCTAGCCGCCGGGCGGCAGACGGTCAACGGCGAGCAGGCGCTCGGCTACGTCCGGGCCCGCTACAGCCTGGGCGACGGCTCCGACATCGGGCGTATCCAGCGTCAGCAGATGTTCATCGCGTCGATGGTGAAGAAGGTCATGAGCGGGGAGACGCTCACCAATCCGGCCAAGCTCTTCGGATTCCTCGACGCCGGCACCAAGGCCGTCACCACCGACCCCGGCCTGACGCCCAGCGTCATGAAGGACCTGGCGGTCAGCCTGCAGGGCCTCAACGCGGGACAGATCCGCTTCATCACCACGCCGTGGCACTACTCGCTCACCCAGCCGGGGCGGGTGGAGTGGGTCCAGCCGCAGGCCGGGAAGCTGTTCCAGATCGTGTCCAAGGACGAGAGCGTGCAGGGCGTCAAGGGCGGGCAGACCAAGGTGTCCAGATCCAAGATGCAGATCGAGCTGCGCAACGGCACCTATCGCAGCGGTCTCGGCACGCAGGTGGCCGCCGCGCTGGAGCAGCGTGGGTATCACATCACCAAGATCGGCGACACGCCCCGCAAGCCGCAGGCGAAGACGACCGTCTTCTACGGACCGAACGGCGAGACGGGCGTCCCGACCCTGACGAAGGACCTGCTCGTCTCCAGGACGAAGCTGGTCGCGGCAGCGCAGACCAGCCGGCTGGTGCTGGTGCTCGGCGACGACTGGAAGGGCACCAAGCCCCTCGCCACCAACGACACCGAGTCGCTGAAGGGCTTCGACGCGACCCACGACACGTGCGCCGCGTCCTGATCAGGCGATGAAGGCCGACAGCGCGGCCAGCGCCTCCACCACCTGGTGGGCGTCCGGGGTGCTCTCCGGGTCCAGCAGCCATTGGATCATCAGGCCGTCCGAGATCGCGATCAGCACCGAGATCAGGGCGTCCGGGGCGAACGGCAGCTGCACCCCCAGCTCCGCCGCCGCCCTGTTGATCATGTCGATGCCCGCCCGCCTGGCCCTGGTGTAGACGGCGGCCAGTTTCTCTCTCAGCAGGTCCTCGCGCAGGGCGGCCGGGTAGGCCTCCACGGCCAGGACCAGTTGCGGGCGCATTTCGGCGAACACGTCGACCAGAGCCACCATGGCGCGTTCGAGCATCTCCCTCGGTCCGGCCATCGGACCGCCGAAGACCGACTCCTCCACGTGCACGATCCAGGCGTCGTAGGCGCTCACGATCGCCTCGTTGAGCAGGGCGTCCTTGCCGCCGAAGTGGTAGCCGATGGAGGCCAGGTTGGTGCCCGACGCGGCGACCAGGTCGCGGGCGGTCGTCCGGGCGTAGCCCTTTTCCTGCAGGCAGTTGACGGCTGCGGCCAGGAGTCTCTCCCGGTATCCACCGAGCTCTGTTCTCGACACGCGTTCTATGCTATCGATATATACGAGCGTATATGACGTACGTATATATACGGAGGTAGAAAGATGCTCCCCCCTGGACCGAAACTCCCCGCGCTGCTCCAGACCGCCTGGCTCCTGACCGACCCGGTAGGCGCCTTCGAGAAGTGCCACCGCAAGTACGGGCCGATCTTCACGCTGCGCTTCTTCGGCTTCCCTCCCGAGGTCTACGTCACCACCCCCGAGCTGGCCGAGCAGGTCTACCAGCTCGACCAGGGCGGCGGACGGGCCGGCCGGGTCCGGCGCGACTTCCTCGAACCGATGGTCGGCGCGCACTCGCTGCTCACCCTGGACGACGAGCCGTGGTGGCGGCACCGGCGACTGCTCACCCCGCCGCTACGCGCCAAGCAGATCGCCGGGTACGAGGGCGAGATCGCCGCCATCGCCGCCGAGAAGATCGCGACCTGGCCGCTCGGCAGGCCGTTCGGGCTACGCGACCGCATGCAGGAGATCACGCTGGAGGTCATCATCCGGCTGATCTTCGGCATCCGCGACGCCCAGCGGCTCGACCGGCTGCGCGTGCTGCTGCCGAAGCTGATCGAGGTGGGCGGCTCGGCGTCCTTGATGCTGCTGCCGCCACGGCTGCGCGAGGTCACGCGGCGCCTGCCGTTCGCGCCGTACGGGCGGTACGGGCGGTTCGTGAGGTTACGCGCAGCGGTCGACGAGATCCTGTTCGACGAGATCGGCCGGCGACGCGCCGAGCCAGGCGGCACCGACGTCCTGGGCAGGCTGCTGGAGACCGAGCTCGGCGACCAGGAGGTGCGCGACGAGCTGATCACCCTGCTCATCGCCGGTCACGAGACGACGGCCACCGGGCTGGCGTGGGCGTTCGAACGACTGCTGCGCACCCCGGACGCGCTCGACCGGCTGCCGCACGACGAGGAGTATCTCGACGCCGTGGTCAAGGAGGCACTGCGCGTCAGGCCGGTCGTCTTCGAGGCGCCCCGGCTGGTCGACGCCCCGCTCCGGCTGGGCGACTATGAGGTGCCCGCCGGATGGTACGCGGCACCGCTCATCGCGCTCATCCACCAGGACCCGTCGGTCTGGCCGTCACCAGAGGAGTTCAGGCCCGAACGCTTCCTGGATGGCGCGGACGCCCACGGCAAGGCGTGGATGCCCTTCGGCGGCGGCCGACGCTTCTGCGTCGGCGCCCAGCTAGCCCTCCTGGAGATGCGCGTCATCCTCCGAGAGGTGCTGAACCGCCTGGAGCTCTCCGCACCGAATCCGGCGCCGGAGGCCAGGCGGCTCAAGCTCGTCACCCTTGCCCCTGCGAAGCTGACACGCGTCAGCGCGCGTGCTCGGACTCCTGCTCGGACGCCGTAGTCGGGTGCATCTCGTCATGCGGCGAGTCGGCGCCCAGCTCCTCGCGGAGCCGGTCGTAGTCGATGTTGTGATCGGTGTACTTAAGCTGGCGAGCGACCTTCGTCTGCTTCGCCTTGGCTCTTCCTCGGCCCATGGCTACTCCCTAGTCCCCGCTGTCATCTTAGCCAACAACGTTACGACCTGAAGAATTATGCAAGTGCGCTGGATTAGTCTGGCAGTATGCACGTGGAGGTCAACCAGGCCAAGGCCGATTTCTTCCGAACACTCGGCCACCCCGCTCGCATCAGAGTGTTGGAGCTACTCCAGGAAGGCCCGCTTCCCGTCCGGGAACTCCTGGCCCAGATCGACATCGAGCCGTCCAGCCTCTCCCAGCAACTGGCGGTGCTACGAAGAGCCGGGATCGTGAGCGCCATCCGCGAGGGCAGCACCGTCGTCTACACGCTGGCCACTCCCGAGCTGGCCGACCTGCTCGGAGCCGCTCGCCGCATCCTGACCGACATGCTCGCCGACCAGGGCGAACTCCTCGCCGAACTACGCGCCGAGGTCCCCTGACCAGGAGTTCACCCGCACAGCCCGCAGACCAGGGCGGACTCTTCAGAGCGCGAGTCGTGTCAACCTGACGAAAGTAGGAGCACGATCTGGTCTTTCGGCAGTGTCGGGTGCCTCGGGATCTTTCCTACGCTCCTGCCCCATGATCAGAACTCCCCGCAACGTCGCGGCCGTCCTCCTCACTCTGACCCTGCCTCTGTCGGTCGCGACGGCCGCCTCGATGTCGTTCCCGGCCGCCGCGGCCTCCTCTGCGGACCGTTCCGACGTGCGCCTCGCGATCCCGCACCCCACCGGTCAGTACGGCGTCGGGCGCGACACCCTGCATCTCGTCGACGGCAAGCGCCGCGACCTGTGGGTGCCGGCAGCGGGTGCGCGTGAGCTGATGGTGTCCATGTACTACCCGGCCGGCACCAGCGGGAGCGCCGCTCCGTACATGACCATGGACGAGGCCAGGCTCCTTCTCAAGGGACAGAAGCTCGACACCCTCTTCAAGGCCGAACTGCTCGCCGACACGCGCACCAACGCACGCGTCGGCGCCCGCCCCGTCGGCGGCAGGCACCCCCTGGTGGTGCTCTCCCCGGGCTTCACCCTCAACCGCGCCACCCTGACCACGCTCGCCGAGGAGCTCGCCTCCAAGGGCTACGTCGTCGCGCTCATCGATCACGCCTACGAGTCGTACGGCACCACTTTCCCCGGCGGACGCACCCTGACCTGCGTCGCATGCGAGACGGTGGAGAAGGCTCCCTCCGATGAGGAGGAGAAGAAGCTGCTGGGCAAGGCAGCCGCCGGCCGGGCAGCCGATATCTCCTTCGTCATCGACCAACTGACCCGCGCCGGCGGGCATGCACCCGTCTGGAAGCGCTGGAAGATGATCGATCCGCAGCGGATCGGCGCCGCCGGTCACTCGCTCGGCGGCAATGCCGCGGCGAGCGTCATGGCAACAGACCGCCGTGTTCGCGCCGGGGCGAACATGGACGGCACGTTCTTCGCGCCGGTTCCGAACGCCGGCCTCGGCAAACGGCCATTCCTCATGCTCGGCACCAAGGCCCAGCATTCGCCCGACTCCACCGACACGAGCTGGCCGCGAGACTGGCAACGCCTGGACGGCTGGAAGCGTTGGCTGACAGTGGCCGACTCCGGCCACTTCACCTTCATCGACCTGCCCATCCTGGGCGGGCAGGCAGGGATCACCGACCCCACCGCACCGCTCCCCGGAAAGCGGTCGGGCGAGATCACCACGGCGTACGTGGGCGCCTTCTTCGACCAGCACCTACGAGGCGAACACCAGCAGCTGCTGGACGGCCCGTCCACCGCCAACCCCGAAGTCTCTTTCCAGAACCCCTGGAAAGCGCGTTGAGGGACATCGGCCGCCGATTCCGCGCACCGTGCTGCCGGCCAGGGTTCTCACCCTCCGGCGCGACGTCACCTGACGGCGGGGGTGCTCTTACTTGTCGGCGCCTGCGCTGGGGCTGGTGGCGGCCGTACGGCGGGCGCGGGCCTGGATGACCTTGGGGTAGCGGGCGGTGAAGACGGCCGGGATGACGAACGAGAGCACCTTGATGGCGATGACCACGGCGGTCGCGTGCGGCGCGGCGGACAGCACGAACGTCAGCGAGACGGCGGCGACGGTGAACGCGATCGCCCAGGCCAGCGTGATGACCACGTTGATCCGGTAGAAGACCGGGGACTCCCAGACCTCCTTGGGCGCCATGGTCCGCGCGATGCCGAGCGTGAACGGCTTGCGGATGGCCAGCGAGCCCCAGGCGGTGCCCGCGAGCCAGACGTTGACCAGCGCCGAGCCGTACGGGGTGAGGAACGAATGCGGATCGACCAGCGACAGGACCGTGAGGCAGGCGAAGAACACCGCGGCGCTCGACTCGATCACCATCTCGTCCCAGGCCCGCCCCGACCGGCGGTCCACGAGCACGAGGACCAGCGCGATGACGAGGCCGGTGATGGCGCCCCAGCGCCACTCGTCGCTGGTGGCGATGATCGCGTAGAGGATCCAGGGGGAGAATCCCAGCAGACCGCGCATCTAGAGCTCCTCATGACGTTCCTATGTAGACATGTCGAAGGTAGAACCTGCGGCGTCGATATGTCAATATAGGAACATGAGTCTTCGACACGCGGTGCTCGGCCTGCTCTCCGAAGGACCGGCGAGTGGCTACGACCTGATGAAGATATTCGACGTCTCCCTCGCGAATGTCTGGCCGGCCACGCAGAGCCAGCTCTACGCCGAGCTCGGCAAGCTGGCCGGCGCCGGGTTGGTGAGCGTGTCAGCCGAGGGAGCGCGCGGCCGCAAGGAGTATGCGCTCACCGACACGGGCCTGGCCGAGCTACGCCATTGGATCACCGAGGTGGAGCCGGTCAGGGTCGCGCGCAGCGACATGCTCCTGCGCGTGTTCTTCCTGGCCCAGGTGGATGCGCAGCAGGCCAAGGAGTACCTGCGGCGGCAGGCCGACATCATGGCCAAGCAACTGGAACACATCGAGAGCATCCGGGACTTCGTGGAGAGCGGGCAGGACAACTTGTCGGTGTACGGGAGGATCGCGATGGAATACGGCCTGCGCCTGGCCACCACGCAGCGCCAGTGGGCCGAATGGGCGGAAACCCAGATCCGTTAGGCTCGCCCCATGGTCTCCGAACTGTTCGATCCGAAGGCGTGGCAGGTGGTCGAGGGATTCGACTTCACCGACATCACTTATCACCGGGCGGTCGACCAGGGCACCGTGCGGATCGCCTTCAACCGCCCAGAGGTGCGCAACGCGTTCCGGCCGCAGACGGTCGACGAGCTCTATCGCGCGCTCGACCACGCCAGGCAGACCACGGACGTGGGGTGCGTGCTGCTCACCGGCAACGGCCCCTCGCCCAAGGACGGCGGCTGGGCCTTCTGCTCGGGCGGCGACCAGCGGATCAGGGGCAAGGACGGCTACCAGTACGCCGACGGCTCGGCGTCCACCGGCCGGCTGCACATCCTGGAGGTGCAGCGGCTGATCCGCTTCATGCCCAAGATCGTCATCTGCGTGGTCCCCGGCTGGGCCGCGGGCGGCGGGCACAGCCTGCACGTCGTGTCGGACCTCACGCTGGCCAGCGAGGAGCACGCCCGCTTCAAGCAGACGGACGCCGACGTGGCCAGCTTCGACGGCGGCTTCGGGTCGGCGTACCTGGCCCGGCAGGTCGGGCAGAAGTTCGCCCGCGAGATCTTCTTCCTCGGCGACACCTACTCCGCCGCCGACGCGCATCGGATGGGGATGGTGAACGCCGTCGTACCCCATGCCGCGCTGGAGGAGACGGCGCTCGAGTGGGGCCGCAAGATCAACGGCAAGTCGCCTACGGCTCAGCGGATGTTGAAATATGCCTTCAACATGATCGATGACGGGCTGGTGGGGCAGCAGGTGTTCGCGGGCGAGGCGACGCGGTTGGCGTACATGACGGACGAGGCCGCAGAGGGGCGCGACTCGTTCCTGGAAAAGCGCTCTCCTGACTGGTCGCCGTTCCCCTGGCACTACTGATCCGCTTGCCGCCGCCCTGAGGACGGCGGCACATCGCCCGCAACGTTCACCGACCGATGGCGCGGAATTCCGTCCCCCATTATCTAGAGTTGCGGCGTGAGCGGAGATTTAGGCCCGCAGCCGCCAGAGTCGCGGATGTCCGACGCGGATCGCGAGCGAGTCGCGGGCAGGCTGCGTACGGCGGTCAGCGAGGGGCGGCTGACGATGGAGGAGTTCGAGCAGCGGTTGAGCGGGGTGCTCGGCGCCCGAACGTTCGGCGAAGCCGAGCTGTTCGTCGCCGACCTGCCGGGGAGCCGGGTGGCGGCATCGGCACCGGAGAGCGGCGAACTGCGCTCCACAGCGGCTGCTCTCAAGCGGCGCGGCCAATGGGTCGTGCCCCGGCTGCTGCGGGTGTCGGCCAAGGCCGGGGCGGTGAAGCTGGACTTCACCGATGCCGTCATGGCCCATCAGGTCGTGGAGATCGAGCTGGACGTGTGGGCGGGCTCCACCACGCTCATACTGCCGCCCGGCGCCTCCGTGGACATCGACAACGTCGAGCTGATCGCGAGCCCCTCCAAGGTGCGGGATGTACCGAGCTCGCCGATCCCGGGATACGGGCGACATTTCGTGGTCCGCGGCAAGCAGCGAGCCGGCCGACTGCTCGTCCGGCACCAGCACCGCTTCTGGCGCTGGCGGTGGTGAGCGGTCCCGTACAGCAGCAGAACCAGGCCGCCCCGATTCAAGTAGCTGTAAAGGCAGCGGTCCTAAAGTTCCTCCGTGATCACGCCTTCCTACAACAGGTCGACGCGGCTGTGCGCGGTCGACGACCTTGACGTACGACTGCAGGAGCTCCTCGACGGCTACGCCCAGCAACACCTCCTTGGGGATCTGCGTGAGTCGGCGCGGATCTGCTGCGAGACCCACAGCGTTCCGCTGCAGCAGTCGCGGCGTGGGCTTTTCCGCAGGCTGGCATCCGCGTCGATGACGGTGGAGAACCGAGCCGCCGCAGTGGTCACCGACACGTTCGTGGTGATCGTGCTGGTCCGGATGGACGGCGAGTCGGTACGGCTCGGCGCGCCCTTGGCCGACGCTGTCCTTGAGGGTCTGAACCCCCAGGTGCACCGCGGTGAGACCGGCGTGTTCGTTCACGCCCGTTGGCTGGGGCACGGCCAGGCCAGCTCGTACCTGCTGCCTCTGGACTCCGGCTCAGACGGGCAGGCATTCCTCGCTCGTCTCCGTGGCCTCACCGTGGCCGCCCGTACCCGGCCTTGAGCTCGCCCCGGACCTCGGCGGTCGGCCACAGCTACGTGAGGCCCCCGGGAACCCAGGCGGCCTCGGCCCCTCCTTTACCGCCCATCTCAACCCAATCGTGACCAAGGACTGCAATTCTGATACGTCATTTGACTTAGCCATGGGATGGGGATGAGACAGTTGCCGGCATCCAGGGTGTGGCGCCGCTTCGTCAGGCGCACGTCCGCTCTCTGGCTCGTTGGCGCGGTGATCGCGTTAGCCCTGCCGGCTCCGGCCCAAGCCTTGGCCGACAAGACCCTCACCCTGGCCTACACCTGTACAGGCGGCCCGTTCACCGACACATCGCTCAGCGTCCTGCTCACCATGCCCGATACGGCGACTGGCACGTTCGACGTCAAGTGGAGAATCCCCGCCCTTACCCTGCGCACGGCGCCGACCACCACCACGCAGGTCCACGTCGCCGGGAAACTCGCGGTGACCGGCGGGACGCACACGGATCTCGAAAAGACAGGCGCGAGCGTCACCACCGGATCCACGTCCGTGCTGGCCGGACAGGTGACGAGCACGGTGTCGGTAACCGCCACCACGGGTGGCGAAGTGACCGTCAAGGGGGCCACCGACCAGGGCAGCCTGAAGCTGAGCCTGGCCAGCGCGCCGTCGGAGGTGACCTCGTGCACGACGACCAGCACGACGAGCGTGGTGGTCACGGTCGGGCAAGGCAGCGGGACCGGAGCCGGCGACGTGGTCACCTACTCGTGCAGGACCGGCACGGAAGCCAGCCCCCAGACCGTCAAGATCCGGGTCACGCTCACGATGCCGACGAGCACCCCCAAGGCCGGCGAACAGTTCTCCATCGGCTGGGCGGGCACCTATGAGACGGGTTCCGAACTCGAGGCCCCGTCCACCGGGCTCCCGGCCGGCAGCAAGCTGTACGCGTACGCCTCGATCTCCGGCCTCTCCGAACTGACCTCCGCAGACGGAGTGGGCGAACTGGCAACCGTCACCGCAGACGACCCCATCACGCTGCCCACCAGCGTCGATATGAAGACAAAGTCCAAGAATTCCGGCTCGGCGACGGTGAAGCCGGGGGCCATCAACATCGGCACCTCACCGACCGTCCCCACCATCAAGTGCGAGGTTCAGAGCGCCTCCGCCCTGAAGACGTACCCCCTCACCATCGGCGCGGGCAGCAACACCTCCCCCACTCCCGATCCCGAAGACACCCCGACCTCAACTCCCAAGTCAACCAAACCCTCCTCCAAGACCTCGAAAACCCCGAAGGCCGGAGCCGACACGGGCGCGGGCGGCGACGCCGGTCCGGACGGCCGGATGTTCGTGCTGACGGGCAGCGCTCTGATGGCAGCGGCCGGCATCGGCGGCCTGCTCATGCGCCGCCGCTCCGCCGCCAAGCCCTGAACGACGGGCCGGGATCGCGATTCTGTCGGCCACCGCTGTTATGAATACGCCATTATCCGATCTTCACACGGAAGCGGTTTTCCATGGCGTTGGTGACTTTTCGCGATGAGACGGCGACAGGACGAGCGTTAGAGGAGTTCTCCCTGCCGGACCTGCCTGAGCGGATCTCGGCCAGGGAGCTGGTACGGCTGCGCGTACGCGAGGAGGTGGCCCGATACAACGCCGCCCCCTCCCGCCATTTTCGCGGCCTGGTCAAGCCCAGCGATGCCGAGGCCGAACTGAACGGCTACCGGATGCGAACCGCGCGCAAGCTGAACTGGGAGCGTCAGGCCGACGCCGCCGAGGCCGCGTTCGCCCGCAACGGCTTCCTGTTGCTGGCCGGCGACCGCCAGATCGAGGACCTGGACACCGAGATCGACCTCATCGCCGACCCGGTCGTCTCCTTCGTCAAGCTCGTCCCGCTGGTCGGCGGCTGACGTGGGCGTCTTCCTGCCCTTCGAGGAGGACGGCGGCATGCTGTCGATCATCCTGTCCAAGGCCTTTCTCCTGGCTGCCGACACCAGCATCACCGACCCGTCCATCACCCGCCAGATCCACCTCTGACAGGGACCATCGGCATGCACCTCTCCCCCCTGGCGAAACGCCTGCTCGATCTGCTCACCGGGGCCGCGAATGACCCCACGTACTGGCCCGACGCCTCCCAATTGAGCGTCGGGCTGGGCACGCCGGTCTCGACATCGGCGCGATACGCGATCGACAAGCAGATCAGGCAGCGGCTGGCCGAGCCGGCCCGCGAGCTGGTCGGATTCCTGCTGCGGGACGGGAGACGACCGAGCGACCCCTTCTCCGTGCTGGTGAGTGCGGGGCTCGCGGGTATGGACGCCGAGGTGAGCGCCCAGCTCGCCGAGGAGCGTGGGCCGATCGCGGTCGCCGAGATGGAGGTGCTGCTCGGCTGGGACGTGGAGCTGCGGGCGCTGTTCGCCGAGGCAGTCAGGGAACTGCCCTACTTTGGCGCCCCACCGCTGCCCGGCGTGACCGAATGGCTCAGCGGCCTGCCCGGCTACCTGGACTTCGCCCGGACGGCTCTGGAGGCGGCCGAGGCCCGTGTCGCGGCGATCCACGCCGGAGAGATTCCCTACAAAGCGGAAAAGGCGTTCGATGACGAGGAGAAGGCGACCATCGGCCGGGCCGTACGGTTAGCGCTCTTCCGGGACGAGCCCTGGCTGCCCGGGCTGTTGGACAGGCTACTGCGCGGGATCGCGGTGGCGCCCACCCAGGCCAAGACCCTGCCCTCCCAAGGACTGCTGTTCGAGATCGCCCGCGCGGTGGAGGACCACCCGACCCCCGAGGCGATCTCCGCGCTGCGGACCGCCCGCCAGACCACCCGGCACGCCGGGGTACCCAAGCAGCTGGACCGCATGTTCAAGCGCATCGAGCCCGCCCTGGCCAACCGGCTGGAGGTGGCGTTCCGCCTGCCCGACGGGCGGGTACGGCAGGCCGTCGGCGAGCACACGGCGATGATCTCAACCGACGGCGAGGTCGAACTGTCGTGGTGGCACGGGGACAAGAAGCTGAAAGCGGTCCCAGCGGCAGCCAGGCGGGAGCACCCCGACGAGGTCAAGCGGCTGCGCGAGCTGGCCAAGCAGACCCGGCAGCAGCAAGCCACCCTGATCAGGGCACTGGAAGCCGGATACACCAGCGAGACGACTCCGCCGTACCGGCAGCTGGAGGGTCACCCGGTCACCGATCGGCTGATCTGGGACTTCGAGGTCTCGCCGGGCGTGTGGCGCAGCGAGTTGGGTTTGATCGTGCCGGACGTGCCTGTGCGGCTGTGGCATCCGGCCGGCGCGTCCCTGGAGGAGGTGCGCGCCTGGCGGGAGGTGGTGCAGGGTAAGGAGCTGCGCCAGCCGTACAAGCAGGCCTTCCGCGAGGTCTACCTGCTCACCCCCGCCGAGGAGGCGACCGGGACCTACTCCAACCGGTTCGCCGGGCACGTGGTGGACTACCGCAAACTTCGTGCGCTGTTCAAGCAGCGCGGCTGGCAGTCCAACTTCCTGGGGCCGTGGGACGGCGGCGCCGACGGGGAGGCGCAGCGGCTGCTGACCGGCGGACGGTGGCGGGCGACGTTGGATCACGGTCTGTACGACGAGGGCTACGCGGTCACCGACCAGGTCCGCTTCCACCGGCCGGCCGAGGGCAGGTGGCACGAAGCGCCGTTGACGGAGGTCCCGGCGCTGGTGTTCAGCGAGGCGATGCGGGACGTGGACCTGTTCGTTGCCGTCACTTCGATCACGGCCGATCCCCAGTGGGCCGACAGCGGGCCGGACCGGTTGCGGGACTACTGGCGGACCGGCTCGTTCGCGGCCCTGCCGCCTTCCGCCGAGGTGCGCCGGGACGTGCTGTCTCGGTTGATCAGGCGAACGGCTATCGCCGACCGGTGCGCCATGACCGACCGCTTCCTGGTGGTCCAGGGCGACCTGCGCACCTACAAGATCCACCTGGGGTCGGCGAACATCCTGATGGAACCCAACGACGCCTACCTGTGCATCGTCTCCGCGGTTGACCCCCACGCGGGGCTGTTTCTCCCTTTCGAGGAGGACGGCCGGTTGGCGCTCATCCTCAGCAAGGCTTTCCTGCTGGCGAACGACACCGCCATCACCGACCCCTCGATCACCCGCCAGATCCGGCCCTGAGCCTGTCGTCCGTGCCGTCACCGAACCCCACGCCACCGATCAAGACCTCCAAAACTCCGAAGTCAGGAGCCGACCGAGCGCGGGCAGCGACGCCGGTACGTACGGCATTTAAGGTTGCCTCTGCCTGCCGTCCCGAAGGATCTCGTCTTCTCATGTGGGTACAAGTACCATTGGGTACCGGAGGGATGTCATGGCTGCATCGAATGTCGCACCGCTCAAGGTCGATTCTGAGACCGACCAACTGATCTCGCATGGAGCGCATTTCCTGCACGTGACCAAGAAGGAGTTCGTCGCGCAAGCTGTACGGGTCTACCTCCAGGTCCGCCAGGCCGAGTTGCACGCGGCCATGCAGGAGGCGATGGCTCAACTGGACGGGACACACGCGGCGCGGGTCGCACTCGTCGCCGGGCTGACCGAGGAGCAGATCGAGGAGCTTGGAGGGGTGTCCGAAGGATGAACCCCGCTGTCTGCGCGAAGACCTCGGCTTCACCAAGCTCCCGCCCGCACGGGTGGCGCTGAACGAGTTGGAGCATCCCTTGCTCCGTAAGGCCTCCGCCCAGTTCTCCGGAGAGGGCCCCAGGGAACGATCACCTCGGTCGACGACAATGTCGGCGCGGCGAGCCGTTGGTGGTGCTCATGGCGCTCACGCCGGCCCGCGTACAACCTCATCCGGTCGCGTGGCGAAAGGGAACGCTTCCGATACCGCTAGTGGATTTCTGCACGGAAGATACGCACAAGCTCGGCGGAATCACCACAAGCGATAGTTACGATCACGCGGTGGACACAACGAGCGATCTTCCTGACGCGCGTCGTCGGCGCGCTTCCATGGATGCCAGCGACGGGGCATGGAGGACGGTCGCCGTCTTGCTGGGGCTCGTGACGATTTATGCGACGAGTGCTCCCGGGGGGCACTTCACGTGGCTCATGCTCGTCGGCGTCGGCTGGCTGTTGTTCGGCGGCGGCTGGCTGATCGTGCTCGGTTACGTCCTTGTCAGGCGGGGGAGACTCGTCCCATTGCGCCATAGCTGGCCGTTCTGGGCTGTGCCGCCCCTGATCGTGGTGCTGGTCGGCTCACTGGTCTACGCCGGTGCGCCGGTCAGGATGCGTTTCGAGCTGTCGCGCGCCGCCCTCGACAACTTCGCGAAGACGGTGTCAGAGGGGACGCCGCCTGGGAAGCGGTCTCCGTGGATGCTGTTCAAGAGAGGTGCGGCAGACTGGGTTGGTGGAGATCGTTGTGCCTGCCGCTTTGACCGAGTTTCACGTGAAGCACGATGGAGAGGCCGGGCGTGCCTGGTCGGCGGGGTTGCCCGCGCTGGCGGAGCGGTATCTCGAGCGATGGGAGCTGCGTCTCGATGGCGGGTCCGCGCACGGGATGGTGTCGCTGGTGCTGCCCGTGGTGCGGGCCGATGGCACGCGGGCGGCGCTCAAGCTGCAGCCCGTGAGCCACGAGAACGTCGGCGAGGGGCCGGGCCTGCGGGCCTGGGCGGGTGACGGGTCGGTGTTGCTGCTCGACGAGGACCCCGCCACCGGCACCCTGCTGCTCGAACGGCTCGATGCCGAGCACCCGTTGTCGTCCGTGCCTGATGTCATGAAGGCGCTCGGGGTCCTCACCGAGTTGCTCCGGCGGCTGGTGGTGCTGCCCGCCCCCGAGGGGATGCGGCGGTTGGGGGATATCGCGGGTGACATGCTCGGCCGTGTCCCCGATGCGGTGGCGGCCTTGCGCAGGGAGCGGGATCGGGACTGGTTACGGGTCTGCGCGGGGGCGGTGCGCGAGCTCGTGGATGAGCCGGGCGATCGGTTGCTGCACTGGGACCTGCACTACGACAACGTACTGGCCGCGGAACGGGAGCCGTGGCTGGCCATCGATCCCAAGCCGCTCGCCGGGGACCCCGGGTTCGACCTGTTGCCCGCGCTGCACAACCGGTGGGCGGAGGCCGTGGCGACGGGGGATGTACGGCGGGCGGTGTTGCGGCGGTTCGACTTCATGGTGGACGGGCTCGGGCTGGACCGGCAGCGGGCTGCGGGGTGGACGCTCGGCCGGGTGCTGCAGAACTCGCTCTGGGACGTGGCACGGGGCGAGCGGGAGCTCCACGAGATCCAGCTCGCCGTGGCCGAGGCGGTCCACCACCGCCTGTAGGACATGCCGCCGGGCTCAGTCCGACAGGCTGTGGAGGAAGGTGCGGACGAGGGCGGCGATCTGGGGGCGGCGGGTTTCCAGGGCGAAGTGGCCGGCGTCCAGGAGGTGGACGTGGGCGTCCTTCACGTCGCGGGCGAACGCCTTGGCTCCTTCCGGGGCGAAGATCTCGTCGTTGCGGCCCCAGACGGCGAGCACCGGGGGCTGGTGGGTGCGCAGGTAGTCCTGCCATTGCGAGTACGCGGCCACGTTGGTGGCGTAGTTGAGGAAGAGCGCGAGCTGGATCTCGTCACTGCCCGGACGGTCGAGCAGGGCCTGGTCGAGAGCCTCCTTGTCCGGGTTGACCAGGGAGACGTCCGGGACACCGTGCGTGTACTGCCAGTGCGTGGCCTCACGTGTGTAGTGGGCGCGCAGCGGTGTGAGGTCGGCCTCGGAGGGGTTCGCCCAGATCTCGTAGAGGTCCTTCCAGAAGGGGGCCAGTCCGTCCTCGTAGGCGTTGCCGTTCTGGCTGATGATGCCGGTGATCCGCTCCGGGTGGCGCAGGGCGAGGCGGAAACCGACGGGGGAGCCGTAGTCGTGTACGTAGATGGCGTACCTGGTCAGGCCGAGCGAGTCGAGTAGCCCGTCGACCACGTCGGCGAGATGGTCGAAGGTGTAGTCCCACTCCGAGGCGGCCGGGGCCGAGCTGTGCCCGAAGCCCGGGTAGTCGGGGGCGATCAGGTGGAACTCGTCCGCCAGGTCGGCGATCAGCTCCTGGTACGCGATCGACGAGGTGGGGAAGCCGTGGAGCAGGACGAGGGTGGGAGCCGACGGGTCGCCTGCCTCGCGGTAGAAGACGTCCAGGCCGTCGATCACGGCGGTGCGGTAGCGAACAAGCGTCATAATTAACCCCTTATAGATGTTTTGCTGGTTAAGTGATAGCATGAGGCAAGTAACCAGTCAAACTGATTTGAGGGGTTAAGTGAGAGTCCGGCCGCTTCGTGGGGAGCCTGTGGCGTTCGACCTGGCGAACACCGTGTGGACGGAGCATGGGGTGCTGGTCGATCAGTTCGACGAGCTCGAAGGGGTGCGGGCCTGGCTCGCCGATCACGGGCTGCCGGGTGACGACGAGTTGGAGCGCGTACGGGATCGGCTGGTGGAGGCGCGGGCCGCTCTGCGGGCCGTGCTGGACGGGCATGGGCCTGAGCGGCTCAACGCCGTGCTCGGCCATGGCAGCCGCCGTCCATTGATCCGCACCACCAACTCGCAGCCGTACGAGATGGTGGTCGTGGACGAGACTGCGTGGCACGCGGCGTGGGTGGCGGCGGCGGACCTGGTGCGGGTCCTCAGCGAGCGGCCCGAACGGGTGCGTAAGTGCGCGCACCCGGAGTGCGTGCTGTGGTTCCTCGATGTGAGCAAGAACGGCAGCCGGCGCTGGTGTTCGATGGAGGCGTGCGGCAACCGGGCGAAGGTCGGCCGCTTCAACCAACGCCAGCGCACCGCGGGCTGACCAGCCCAGCCAAGCAGGCGGGGCCGATCAACGCCGGGAGCGTGGTGTCAGATGAGGAGGGCCAGTTTGCCGCGACCGTGGCCCGTCTCGATCTCGCGGTGCGCGTCCGCCGCCTCCTCCAGCCGGTACGTCCGGCGGATCAAGAACTTCAGCTCCCCCTTCGCATAAAGCGCGGCATACCGGCCAAGACGCTCAGCCGTCCGGACGCCCCGCGTGGTCATGACCCCCAGCCCGGCCGCCTTGGCATGCTCGACCAGCGTGACAACGCGGCCAGGGTCCGGGACCAGCTCCAGTGAGACCTCCAGCGCCGCGCCACCCGCTCCGTCGAGGGCCATGTCCACCCCGCCCGGCGCGAGCGCTCGTACCCGGGAGGCGAGACCCTCCCCGTACACGACCGGGATCGCGCCGAGGTCGCGCAGGTAGGCGTGGTTCTCCTCGCGGGCGGTCCCGATGACGGTGGCGCCCCTGCCAACGGCGATCTGGACGGCGGCCGTGCCGACCGCTCCGGCGGCGCCCTGGATGAGGAGCGTGTCACCGGCGGCCGGGTTGAGCTGGTCGATGGCGATCTCGGCGGTCTGCACCGCGGCGGTCAGCGCACCCGCCACCTCCCAGGGGACACCCGGCGGCTTGGGCGTCACGTCGGTGGCGGGGACCACGATGTACTCGGCGTAGCTGTTCAGCAGGGAGAATCCGAGCACCTCCTCCCCCACACCCAGGGTCACGTCCGGACCGACCCGGTCGACCACACCGGCGAACTCGTTGCCAGGGACCCGCGGCAACGGGTCCGTCAAGCCGGGCGGTGTCCACCCGGCACGTACCGCGGCGTCGAAGGGCTGCACCCCGGCGGCCTTGATCCGCACCCGGACCTGTCCCGGCCCTGCCTCCGGCATGGGCCGGGACATCAGGCGAAGCACATCAGGTCCCCCGAAGTCGGCAAACGCCGCTGCTTTCATGAAATTTCCGTCGGTCATACAGCCGACCCTGCATCCCCAACCGCACTTGAGGTCAAGTCAGATCGCAGTTCGGGAACTTTCAGCTTTAGTCCTGCTTTATCTGTATATAGTCCGACGGGGGCACAGCAGGGGACGGGGTAACCGGGGTTCGATGACCGAGTTCTTACATGTCGCGTTGAGCTTCCCGACGGTGGTATTCACCTTCCTTCTCGTCGTGGTGGCCGGCTACTGGTTCATTGTCATATCCGGCCTTTTCGACTTCGAAGACGGCGAGGCGCCCTGGCTGGGGCTGGGCGGAGTGCCTGCCGGGATCGCGCTGTCGCTGCTGATCGCACTGGCCTGGCTGCTCACCTTGGTCGGCAGCCAGGTGGCGCAGGGGGCCGCGCTGCTGGCCGTACCCATCCTTGCCCTGCTCGGGGCCTGGTTGGGCATGCGAGGTCTGCTCATTCCGCTGCGCCGGCTGTTCCCCGACGCGCGGCGCCCGTCACGCGGTGACTTCGTCGGCCGGATGTGCGTGATCCGGACCGGCCACGCGGGCGCCGACTTCGGCCAGGCCGAAGTCACCGCGACCGACGGCTCCTCCGCGGTCGTCCAGGTCAGGACGACCGGCCAGGACCGGCTCGCGCGCGGCGACAACGCGCTCATCTTCGAATACGACGCCAACGGCGAATTCTTCTGGGTCATGCCTTACGAAAGCGAGCACTGATGGACGTCATCTCCACCGGATTCGGCATATTCCTCGCCGTCGTGCTGGTCATCGTGATCGGCCTGCTTGCCGCCATCAGCCGCCTTTTCCGGAAGGTCGAGCAGGGCAAGGCGCTGATCATCTCGAAGGTCAACAAGGTCGACGTGACGTTCACCGGAGCCACCGTGCTCCCCGTCTTTCACAAGGCCGAGATCATGGACATCTCGGTGAAGACCATCGAGATCGAGCGGACCGGTCGCGAGGGGCTGATCTGCCAGGACAACATCAGGGCCGACATCAAGATCACCTTCTTCGTACGCGTCAACAAGACGGCCGAAGACGTCATCAAGGTCGCCCAGGCCATCGGCACCGTACGGGCCAGCGACGAGTCGACGTTGCAGGAGCTGTTCAGCGCGAAGTTCTCCGAGGCGCTCAAGACCGCCGGCAAGCAGCTCGACTTCGTGGATCTGTACACCAAGCGTGACGAGTTCCGCGACCAGATCGTCCGGCTCATCGGCACCGACCTCAACGGCTACAGCCTGGAGGACGCGGCCATCGACTACCTGGAGCAGACCTCGCTGGCCGCGCTGGACAAGAGCAACATCCTCGACGCCCAGGGCATCCGCAAGATCACCGAACTGACCGCGATCGAGCACGTACGGACCAACGAGTTCCAGCGCCGCGAAGAGAAGGAGATCACCCGCCAGAACGTGGACGCCCGCGAGGCGATCCTGGAGCTGCAGCGCCGGCAGGCCGACGCCGAGATCAAGCAGCATCGAGAGATCGAGACCATGAAGGCCCGCGAGGAGGCGGAGATCGCCCGCGTGGCGGCCGAGGAGCGGCTGAAGTCGCAGTCCGCCAACATCAAGACCGACGAGCAGCTCGGCGTCCAGCAGGAGAACCAGACCCGCGAGATCGCCGTCGCGGAGAAGAACCGCGAGCGGGTGATCGCGATCGAGACCGAGCGGATCGAGAAGGACCGCATGCTGGAGGTCATCGCCCGCGAGCGGGAGACCGAGCTGTCGCGCATCGCCAAGGACAAAGAGGTCGAGACCGAGAAGCGGTCGATCGCCGAGGTGGTACGCGAGCGGATCGCCGTCGACAAGACGGTGGCCGAGCAGGAGGAGAGCATCAAGCGGCTGCGCGTGGTCGAGGAGGCCGAGCGCACCCGCCAGGTCGTGATCATCGCCGCCGAGGCCGAGGCGCAGGAGAACCTGGTCAAGGACATCAAGGCGGCCGAGGCCGCCGAGACCGCGTCGAAGTTCAAGGCCCGTGAGGAGCTGACGCTCGCCGAGTCCAGGCAGCAGGCCGCCGAGCTGGACACCCGGGCCAAGATCAGGCTGGCCGAGGGTGTGCAGGCCGAGTCGGCGGCTGCCGGTCTGGCCGAGGTCCAGGTCAGGGAGCGTGACGCGGAGGCGATCGAGAAGGTCGGCCGCGCGGAGGCGGTGGCCCTGGCCGAGAGGCTGCAGGCCGAGGCGGAGGGCGCCAGGTCGATGGCCACGATCGAGGGCGACCGGCTCAAGGCGCGGGCCGAAGGCGAGCAGGCGATGGCCCTGGCCGCCGCGACCGCGGTGGGCGAGAAGCTCAAGGCCGAGGCCGCGGGTCTCACCGAGAAGGCGGCCGCGATGGCCGCGCTCGACGACGCGAGCCGGGCGCACGAGGAGTACCGCCTGCGGCTGGAGGCCGACACGGAGGTACGCCTCAAGCAGATCGACGTCACCCGGCAGGTGGCGGAGTCGCAGGCCAGTGTGCTGGCCGCCGGCCTGGCCAAGGCGAACATCGACATCGTCGGCGGCGACACGATGTTCTTCGACAAGGTGGTGGGTTCGATCACCGCGGGCAAGGTGGTGGACGGGTTCGTGGAGCACTCGCAGGTCGCGAGCTCGCTGGCGGCGCCGTACCTCAACGGGTCGGCCAGTCTCGCGGGTGACCTCAGCGCGCTGGTCGGCGGGGTGAGCACCGAGGACCTGAAGAACCTGACCGTGTCGGCGCTGCTGATACGGCTCATCCAGAACGGCGGGCCCGACTCGGCCCCGCTGGGCGAGCTCCTGGAGACGGCGCGCCGCCTGGGCGTGGCCGACTCCCCGGTGGCCGCGCTCACCGCCGCGAAGGTCTGATCGCGCGTGACCGACGACGTACAGCGCCAGGGCTCCCGTACGGCGGAGCCCGGCGCGACCGATCCAACCGACCAGGTCGGCCTGGCGGCCGGGACCTACGAGGTACTCAAGTCCCGGCTGGAAGCGCAGGCCAAGGCCCTGGCCAGAGCGGCCGAGGCGGTCAACGCCGAACGCCTGACCGTCTTCGGCGGCACGGAGCTCCGCCTGCTCGGCACCGAACGCATCCGCACGGACAACAACTGCGTCCCCCGGGACATCGTCTCGCTGGGCGGCGTCATGCTGTTCGGCTACAACGTGTTCATCGGGCTGAAGCCCGAGACCGCGGTCGCCGATGTCTTCTCCGTGCACCGCTTCACCAGGGACGGCGACGCCTTCAGGTTCGACCCCGACCGGCTGCCGGCCCTCGACGATCCGGCGTTCCAGAAGGACTTCGCCGAGCTCTACCGCTACTACAAGGAGTCCAGGCTCCACCATCTGAGACGCGTCGAGGGCAAGCTGCTGGCCGTCTTCCAGACCGGCCCGGCCGACACCCGGGTCTTCAGATGGACGGTCGACCCCCAAAGTGTCACGAAATATCAGGACAACAGGGGTGAGCGGGATCATGCCTTCCCGCCCTCGCACGACTTCGTGTGGACCCCGGCCACCCGGGACGACCACGTGCTCGGCCGTCACCCGCACATCTCCATCCGCGACGAGGTGTTCGTCGAGACGGTCGGCGGCGACCTGACCATCAAGATCGAGAACAACACCGAGACCGGCGAGGGCATCTACGCCGAGCCCGTCACCGAACCCCTCCAGAGCCTGGCCGACGCCGACGTCGAGCATGCCGTCATCGGCCCGCTCATCCTGATCAGGATCCGCCCGTACAAGGAGACCGGCTGGCGCCACCTGGTCTTCAACATCCGTACCAAGGCCGTGACCAGGCTCGACGGTATCGGCCAGGCGTGCCAGCGCCTCCCGGAGGACCAGGGGCTGATCTTCCCCGGCGGCTACTACCTGGCCACCGGGGTCAGCAAGACGTTCGACACGGACGTCACGGACCTGGAGTTCGACCGCGTGGTCCGCTCCCCCAACGGCGAGGACGTCCTGTACGTCTTCCACGCCAGGGGCGACGGCCGCTCGCTGCTCCTGCCGTACAACGTCATCAGGAAGGAGGTGGCGAACCCCATCGTCTGCCACGGCTACTCCCTGTTCGACGACGGCACGATGGTGGTCTTCCGCGCCACCTCCGAGGAGCCGACGCGGGTCCACCCCATGCAGGTCTGGCAGACGCCGTACGTCTCCGACACCTACGCCGCCGCCCAGCCGACCGGCACCGGCCCGCTGGAGCGCATCGGCAACGCCGAGCTGGTGCGCGGCATCTCCGACTGCCTGTCGGTGGCCCGCATGATCGGCGAGATGGCGCCGTCGGCCGCCACGTTCGAGGCGCTGATCGCCGCCTGCACGCGGGCCTTCGACCACTACCACTGGCTCGGCGAGCAGGGCCTGCGCGGCCCGCTCGCCGACGTTCGGGCCACCGCCGAGCAGGTGCTCGACGAGTACGAGCACGTGGAGGCGCTCACCCGCCAGGCCGCCCGCACCCTGGCCGAGGCCACGGAGGAGGCCACCCGGCTCGTCCGGCACGCGCGCGGCGACACCCCCGCCACCGCCGACGCCTGGGTGACGCTGCTGGCCACGTTGCGCCGGGCCCAGGGCCGCCTGGTGACGCTGCGCGAGGTCCGTTACCTGGACCTCGCCCGGCTCGACACGCTGGCCGGATCGCTGGCCGATGAGCTGGTCTCCGTCGGACAGCGGGCCGTGGCGTTCCTCCAGGGGGCCGACGCGTTCACCGGCTACCACGAGGCGGTGGAGGGGCTGGCCGCCGAGGCCGCCGCGATCACCACCGTGGCCGAGGCCGAGCCCGTCACGGAACGCCTGGCCACCCAGTCCGAGGGGCTGGAGGTCGTCACCGAGGTCGTGGGCTCGCTCGAGATCGCCGACGCCACCGTACGCACCTCCATCCTGGAACGCATCGCCGAAGTGCTCGGCGGCGTGAACCGGGCGCGGGCCGTGCTGGAAGGCCGCCGGCGCGAGCTGCTGGGCGCCGAGGGACGGGCGGCGTTCGCGGCCGAGTTCGCGCTGCTCGGGCAGGCCATCACCGGCGCGCTGGCCGTGGCGGACACGCCGGAGCGGTGCGACGAGCAGCTCGGCAGGCTGATGCTGCGGCTGGAGGCGCTGGAGACGCGCTTCGGCGAGTTCGACGACTTCGCCGCCCGGCTCGCGGGCAAGCGGGACGACGTCTACGAGGCGTTCTCGGCCCGCAAGCAGACGCAGCTCGACGAGCTGGCCCGCCGGGCCGACCGGATCTTCGCCTCGGCCGAGCGCATCCTGGGCAGCATCACCAGACGGCTGCCGTCGCTGGGCTCGCTCGACGAGGTCAACACCTTCTTCGCCACCGACCCGATGGTGGCCAAGCTCCGCTCGGTCTCCGTCGAGCTGCGCGGGCTCGGCGACGCCGTACGGGCCGAGGAACTGGACGGCAGGATCAAGGCCGCGCAGCAGGAGGCGGGCCGGGCCCTGCGCGACCGCCTCGACCTGTTCTCGGACGGCGGCGAGACGCTGCGCCTGGGCCGGCACCGGTTCGCGGTCAACACCCAGCCCATCGACCTCACGCTGGTGCCGCACGACAGCGCCATGCACTTCGCCATCACCGGCACCGACTACCGGTCCCCCGCCCCCGCCTCGTTCGCCGATACCCAGCCGTTCTGGGACCAACTGCTCGCATCCGAGACGCCGGAGGTCTACCGCGCCGAGCATCTGGCCGCCTCGCTGCTCGACGTGGCGGTGCCGGGCGGGCCGCTCCAAGACCTCGTACGGCAGGCCGCCGAAGAGCGCTATGACGAGGGGTACGAGCGCGGCGTCCACGACCACGACGCGACCGCCATCCTCGACACGCTGCTCCGGCTCCGGGAGGGAGCGGGGCTGCTGCGGTATCCGCCGGATGCCCGGGCGGCGGCGCAGCTGTACTGGGCGTTCGGGACGGACGAGGTTTCACGTAAAACATTCGCCACCCGGGCCGTGTCGCTGGTGCGCGCCCGCACGGTCTTCGGCCCGACTCCGGAGCTTGCCGCTCTGGCAACGGAACTGGGCTCGCACATCGCCGCGTTCCACCCGGGGCCCGGCGAGACGGCCGCGCTCGCCGGGGAGTACCTCGTCGAGGAGCTCGCCACCAAACCCGCCGGCTTCGTGACCAGCGCGGCGGCCCGTACCCTCCTCCAAGGCTTCCACCAGGCGCTCGGCCCGGCCAGGTCACGCGAGTTCGAGGAGGATCTCAAGGCCGTGGCGCTGCCTGATCGGCTGGAGCTGGCCCGGGCCTGGATCGGCGCCTTCGGCAAGGGCCCCGAGGTGCCCGAGTCCATCGCCGTACAGCTCTGCGACCTGCCCCGGCACGACTCCAGCGCCGCGCTCACCGCCACCGTGGAAGGTCTGCTCGGCACCCACCCGCGCGTCGCCGACCGCAAGCTGGAGCTGCGGCTGGACGAGACCCTGGCCAGGACCCGCCGCTTCCGCATCGAACGCGTCCCCGCCTACCGCGCCTACCAGAAGCGGCGCACCGAGCTGGTGGCCACCGAGCGGGCCCGGCTGCGGCTGGACGAGTACCGGCCCAAGGTCATGAGCGCGTTCGTCCGCAACAGGCTGCTCGACGAGGTGTACCTGCCGCTGATCGGCGACAACCTGGCCAAGCAGCTCGGCGCCGCCGGGGCGGACAAGCGGACCGACCAGATGGGCCTGCTGCTGCTCATCTCGCCTCCCGGCTACGGCAAGACGACGCTGATGGAGTACGTCGCCAGCCGCCTCGGCCTGGTCTTCGTCAAGGTGAACGGCCCGGCGCTCGGCCACGCCGTCACCTCGCTCGACCCGGCGGAGGCGCCCGACGCGACGGCCAGGCAGGAGGTCGAGAAGATCTCCTTCGCGCTGGAGACCGGCAACAACACCCTTCTCTACCTGGACGACATCCAGCACACCTCGCCCGAGCTGCTGCAGAAGTTCATCTCGCTGTGCGACGCCCAGCGCCGCATCGAGGGTGTCTGGAACGGCCGGACCCGCACGTACGACCTGCGCGGCAAGCGGTTCGCCGTGTGCATGGCGGGCAACCCGTACACCGAGTCGGGCCGGCGCTTCCGCATCCCCGACATGCTGGCCAACCGCGCCGACGTCTGGAACCTCGGCGACGTGCTGTCGGGCAAGGAAGAGCTGTTCGCACTGAGCTACATCGACAACGCGCTCACCTCCAACCCGGTGCTGGCACCGCTCTCCGCCCGTGACCGGGCCGACGTCGAGCTGCTGGTACGCCTGGCCCACGGCGACCAGACCGCCCAGCCGGACCAGCTCCGGCACCCGTACGCCAAGACCGAGCTGGACCAGATCCTCAGCGTGCTGCGCAAGCTGGTGCGGGTGCAAGAGGTCGTGCTGGCCAACAACCAGGCGTACATCGCCTCGGCCGGGCAGTCCGACGCCGCCCGCACCGAGCCGCCGTTCCGCCTGCAGGGCTCGTACCGGAACATGAACAAGCTGGCCGAACGGATCGTGCCCGCCATGAACGACGCCGAGCTGGAGGCGGTCATCGACGACCACTACCTCGGTGAGGCCCAGACGCTGACCAGCGACGCGGAGGCCAACCTGCTCAAGCTCGCCGAGCTGCGCGGCCGCCTCAGCCCTGCCCAGGCGGCCCGCTGGCGCGACATCAAGGCGGCCTACCTGCGCGCCGAAGCGCTCGGCGGCGCCGAGGACGACCCGATGACCAGGGCCGTGGGCGCCATCGGCCTACTCGCGGACCGGGTGGGCGAGGTCGGCACGGCCATCAGGGAGAACGCGGCGGACTGACGCGTCACTGCGACGAGGTCAGTTGCGTCGTACAGGCTCGCTGGATGGCCGTGGCCCGGTCGAGGAAGTCGAGGATCAGCTCCAGTTGCTCGTCCGAGTAGCTGGAGTACAGCTCGCTCAGCCCGGCCACGAACGGCGCGAAGATCTCGGCGCCCCCGGCCAGTTGCTCGTGGTTGACCTCGACGATCACCCGCCGCCGGTCCTTGGGGTCGCGGGTGCGGCGCACCAGCCACTTGCTCTCCAGCCGGTCGATGAGCCCGCTCACCGAGGCGGGCGCGAGGCCGGTGTGCTTCGAGAGCTCTCCCGCGGTCAGCGGGCCCAGCCGTTGTAGCAGGTCAAGGGCCTTCTCCTCGGTCATCCCCACCCCCAGCAGCTCGCCGATGGCGGTGTGGAACATCACGGCGGCGTTGCTGTTGTCCCGACCGGCCACGAACAGGGCTTCGAGCAATTTCTTTCGGTGCTCCGAAATATCTCTGGACACAGTCCTCCTTCCGGAATATATTTCGTTCGACCGAACGAAAGGTTTATCATCTCATGAAGGCTCTGATCATAGGTTGCGGCATCGGTGGCCCGGCAACCGCGATGGCCCTGCGCGAGGCCGGCATCGACGCCGAGATCTTCGAGGCCTACCAGGACACGGCGGAAGGCGTCGGCTCGTTCCTCAACGTCGCCTCGAACGGTCTGGCCGCCCTGCGGGTGCTGGGTGCGCACCGCAGGGTTATGGCCGCCGGCATCCCCACCCCGCACATGGTCATGTGGAGCGGCTCCGGCAAGCGCCTCGGCGAGGTGGCCAACGGCCTGGCCCTCGACGACGGCACGGTGAGCCACACGATCCTGCGCTCCGACCTCTACCGCATCGTCCGCGACGAGGCCGCCTCCCGCGGCATCACGATCTCGTACGGCAAGCGCCTGGTCTCCTTCGACGACACGGGCGACCAGGTGACGGCCCACTTCGCGGACGGCACGGAGGAGACGGGCGACGTGCTGATCGCCGCCGACGGCGTGCAGTCGCGCACCCGCGCCCAGCTCGACCCCGGCGCGCCCGCGCCCCGCTACAGCGGCCTGTACAGCTTCGGCGGGATCGTCCGCGACAGCGACTTCACCGGCGAGCCGGGGGTCTACAACATGGTGTTCGGCAAGCGCGCGTTCTTCGGCTACACCGTGGCCGCCTCCGGGGAGACCTGGTGGTTCGCCAACCTGCCGCGCGAACTCGGGGACGTACCACCGGACTGGAAGCCGCTGCTGGTCGAGGCGTTCAAGGACGACGCGAACTTCTCCGCCGAGCTGATCAGCCGCTCCGAGGTGGACCTGGCGCTGCCGGTCCACGACCTGCCACCGCTGCGGACCTGGCACAAGGGACGGGTGGTGCTCACCGGCGACGCCGCGCACGCCACCTCTCCGAGCTCGGGGCAGGGCGCCTCGCAGGCCATCGAGGACGCGATCGTGCTGGCCAGGTGCCTGCGGGACGCGGCGGACCACCGGGAGGCGTTCGAGCGGTTCGAGGCCGAGCGGCGCGAGCGCGTTGAGCGGGTCGTGGCCTACTCGCGGACGATCAGCAACAGCAAGGCCGCGGGGCCCGTCGGCCGGGTGTTCCGCGATCTGATGATGCCGTTCTTCCTGAAAAAGGTGGCCAGCCAGGAGTCACTGTCCTGGATGTACCGCCACCACGTCAGCCTGTGAGACGGCCTCCGGGCTCGCGGGGAGCAGCGGCAGGCGCACGTCCGGGGTCGGGATGAGGCCCCGGGCGTGCAGGACCCCCTTGACGACGGTCGGGTTCGGCTCGGCGAACAGCGCGGCCGACAGCCGGGCGAGCCGATGACCCAGCGCCCGGCCCCTGGCCACGTCACCCGCGTGCCACGCCGCGACCAGCTCGGCGAACCGGTCGGTGGCCAGATGCGCCGAGGCCAGGATGCCGCCCGCGGCGCCCAGCGCCAGCAGCGGCGAGATGAACATGTCGTCACCGCCCAGCACCTCGAACCCCTCAGGCAGGTCCCCGAGCAGGTCCACGGCGTCCTGGTCGATCCCGCCCGTCGCGTACTTCACCCCGGCGATCATCGGATGCCCGCCCAGGTGACGCAGGGTCGCGGCGCTCACGACCTGCGCGGTCCGGTAGGGAACGTGATAGATCACCAGCGGCACCGGCGTCTCCTCCGCCAGCGCCTCGAAGTGCGCGATGACACCTCGTTCCGAGGGCCGCAGGAAGTACGGCACGGCCACCAGCGCGGCGGAGACCCCCGGCGGCAGCTCCTTCAGCGCCACGGCCGTCGAGCGCGTGTCGTTGCCGGAGATGCCGACGGTCAGCGGCACCTCGCGTTCGGCGCAGACCCGGACGCAGACCTGGATCACCCGCGCCCGCTCGGCGGGCGTCAGCGCCGCGACCTCACCGGTCGTGCCCAGCGCGACCAGCCCGGCGGCGCCCTGGTCGAGAACGTGGCGGGCGAGCTTGTCGATCGCCTCGACGGCCACCTCGCCCGCCTCGGTGAACGGCGTGACCAGTGGCACATGAAGTCCTGTCAGCATGCTTCAGCCTGACCCGGAACAATACGTTAGGTCCAGCGCGGATTTCTGCTGTTGAGCTTAAGCTTGCCTGATGCTCGACCCTCGTAAGCTCCGCCTCCTACGCGAACTCGCCCAGCGCGGCACCATCGCCGCGGTCGCCGAGGCGCTCAGCTTCACCCCCTCGGCGATCTCCCAGCAGCTCAGCGCCCTGGAGCGGGAGGCGGGCGTGGCGCTGCTGCGGCGCACGGGCCGTACGGTCACCCTGACGCCCGCCGGTCACCTGCTCGTCGAGCACGCGCAGGACATACTCGAGCAGTTGGAAAGGGCGTCCGCGGCGCTCGCCGCGGTGCGGAGCGGCCCGTCGGGACCGCTGCGGGTCGGCGCGTTCCCCACGGCGGCGCGGGTGCTGCTGCCGCCCGCGCTCGCCGAGCTGTCCCGCGCGCATCCGGGACTGCGGCCGATGGTCTCCGAGATCGACCCCGCCGACGTCTCCGCCGCGCTGCGGGCGGGTGAGGTGGACGTCGCGCTCGTGCACGAGTACGACTTCGTGCCGCCGGTCACCGACGCGTCGCTGGAGACGGAGCCGCTGTTCGGGGAGCGGATGTACCTCACCGACCGGGCCACGATCGCCGACGCCCGCGACGACGCCTGGATCGTCGGCAAGCCGGGCACCCTGTGCCACGCGATGGCGATCCGGGCCTGCCAGGCGGCCGGTTTCGAGCCGCGAGTCCGTCACGAGATCGACGACTTCGACACCGTGCTCGCCTTCGCCGCCGCCGGTCAGGGCGTGGCGCTCGTGCCACGCCTGGCCGCGCTCACGCCGCCGCACGGGGTGACGCTGACCAGGCTGCCGCTCAGCCGCCGCACCCTGGCCGCCTTCCGTCGGGGGTACGGCGAGCATCCCGCGATCAAGGCGGCCATCGCGGCCTTCCACACCGCGATCACCCACCTCCCTCTCTGAGCGAACCTCCTCGCTCTACGAGCGGGTCCCCTTCCTCGCCGCGCGGACCTCCTCGCTCTCCGAGCGGGCCCCCTCCCTCGCCGAGCAAGCCGGCTCACTCTCTGGGCGGACCTCCGCCCTCGCTGAGCAGGCCCCTGACCAGGTCGCCGAGGGTGGCCGCGACCCTGGCCGACTCGCCGCCGAGCAGCAGGCCGCTGATCGGCTCCGTGTGCAGCGTGCCGAGCAGGACGTGGCCGGCCAGCTCGGCGTCGAGATCCGGCCGCGCCTCGGCGATCAGCCCCGAGATGTGCTCGTGCCACGCCACGTAGATCGGGTTGGCCAGCCGCGACCCGCCCCCCGCCTTCTGGGTCAGCCTGGCGTGCTCGTGCGCGGCCATCAACCCCGCGTTCCCGGCCGCCATCGCGACCACCGCGTCGAGGAAGGCGACCAGCCGTTCCCCCGCCGGAGCGCCCGGCCCCAGCGGCGGCGGTCCCTCCATGACGGCCTGCTCCAGCGCCCGCGCCCGCTCCGTCATGAGCTCCTGCATGAGCCCGACACGGCTGCCGAACCGGTGGAACACCGTCCCCTTGCCCACGCCCGCCGCGGCGGCGACCCGCTCGACGGAGACCTCCCCCGGCGGATGCTCGCGCAGCAGCGCCTCGGCGGCCGCCAGGATCGCCCGCCTGTTGCGTGCCGCGTCGGCCCTCTCCCGCCGTTCCATCAGATCATTGTTCCCCATAGACAAGTTGACCGCCGGTCCATATATTAACTGGACCAACGGTTCACTTAGAAGGGTTTCGCATGCGCGCGATCGTTGTCCACGAACTGGGCGGTCCCGAAGTGCTCAAGGCCGAGGACTGGCCGGAGCCGAAGGCGGGAGAGGGGCAGTTGGTCATCCGTACGCAGGCCATCGGGGTCAGCTACGCGGAGACCCAGATGCGGACGGGCGTCTTCCCGCTGCCGGTGCCGCTGCCCACGGTGTTCGGCGCCGAGGCGGCCGGCGTGGTGACCGAGGTCGGGGCCGGAGTCGACGAGGCCCTGGTGGGCACCACGATCGCCGGTGTGACGGGCGGAATCGGCTCGTACGCCGAGTACGCGGCGGTGCCCGCGTCACTGATCTGCCCGGTGCCCGAGGGCGTATCGCCGGTCGACGCCGTCGCCGCCGCCGCGCCGGGCGCCATCGCGCTGGCGCTGCTGCACCGGGCCGGGCTCAAGGGCGGGGAGACCGTGCTGGTGGAGGCCGGGGCGAGTTCCGTCGGGACGTACCTGCTGCGCCACGCCAAGGAGTTCGGCGCGGAACGCGTGATCGCCACCGCGGGCGCCGAGGCGAAGCGGGAGCGAGCCAGGCAGATGGGGGCCGACGAGGTCATCGACCACCGCGAGCCCGGCTGGCCCGGTGAGTTGCCCGACGTGGACGTGGTCTTCGAGTCGATCGGCGGGGCGTCGGCCAAGGCGGTGCTCGATCACCTCACACCCGGCTCCGGGCGCATGCTCTGCTACGGCTCGCTGAGCGGCGAACCCGCCGCGGTGGGCGCCGCCGATCTGTGGGCTCGCGGCGTGACCATCGTCGGGTGCGGCGGGCCCGTGTGGGGAGCCGAGGTGTTCGGCGTCCACTACCCGGAGATGCTGGCCAGGGTGGCCGACGGGCGCAGCCGGGCGTACGTCGAGGCCACGCTGCCACTGGAGTCGGCCGCCGAGGCCCACCGCCGCCTCGAAGGCCGCACCGCACTGGGCAGAATCGTGCTGATCCCCTAGCGGGGGCTGTGGAGGCCTGAGATGATCATGTGGATCAGCAGGTCGTAGCTTTCGTCGAGCTTCTCGGGAAGCCCGAACCCGCCTGCCGCCTCCAGCACCGAGAAGCCGTGGGCGGCCGCGCGCAGGGAGCGCGCCGCGTGGATCGCGTTCGAGCCCTCCAGTCCGTACGCCCTGAGGGCCGCGAACAGGATGTCGATCAGCCGCGCCGCCGCCTCGGCCGTCGCCGGGTCCGGGACCTGGATCACCGCGGCGTAGCGGCCGGGATACCGCGTGACGTACGAGCGCCAGGCCTTCATCAGCGCCCGCAGCGCGTCGTCGCCGGACCGGCCGAGCACGGCCGCGCCCACGTGCTCCGCCATCTCGTTCAGTATCCGCACGGACAGGAGTTCGCGCAGCTCGGCGAGGTTCCGCACGTGCTTGTACAGGGACGGGGTGGCGACACCCGCCCGCGCCGCCACCGCCGACAGGGTCAGCGCGGCAGGGCCCTCCTCATCGATGATGGCCACCGCGAGCGAGACGACCGCGTCAGGGGACAGCGCCGCCCTAGCCACGGACCTGCTCCTTGAGGAAGGACAGCACGGCCGCGGCGACCTTCTCGGGGAACTGCGCGTGCGGGTAGTGCCCGGCGCCCTCGATCATCGTGACCGTGCCGAGCCCTTCCGGCATGGCCGCGACGATGCCCCGGGCCTCAGCCTCGGGGTTCGCCCAGTCGGGGTCGAGCGTGCCCATGACGACCAGCGCGGGAACCTGGAGGTCCGGGAGCATGGCACCGGCATCGATGGGCGCGGATCCGCCCATCTTGATGACGACCGCCATCCGGCCCGGCCGGCGCAGGTCGGCTTCGAGCGCGGCCATGTACGCGGCGTGGTCGGCCTGCCTGACGCCGGGGAAGGCGACGTCGAGGTAGCTCTTCCACACCCCGACGCTGCGCAGGATGACAGTGCCGAAGAGCCGCGTCATGCCCTTGCGGTGGCGGGCGATCCGCAGACCGTTCAGGTCGAACTTCTGCGCCCGGGTGAACGGGCCGAGCTCGACGACGGCACTGACCAGCTGGGGATTCCGGGCCGCCGCGATGGTGGCGGCCCCGCCGGAGAACGAGTGGCCCACGACGACGGCGGGGCCCGCGCCCAGGTGGCGGATGAGCGCCAGGATGTCACCCGCCACGTCGACGCGCGTGTAGGAGTCCCAGCCGATGCTCGACTCGCCGTGGCCGCGGATGTCCAGGTTCGCCACCTGGTATCCGGCCGCCACGAGCTTCGGGATCAGGAAGCGGTACGCCTTCCTGCCGTCGCCCATGCCGTGCGCCAGCACGACCAGCGGGCCCTCGCCCGTCACGTCGTACGCGAGTTGTCCGCCGTCGTGCGTCAGGAACTCGGTCATGTCGCCCTCCTCGGCTAAGCCCTATAGCCAAAAAGCTAATGGCTTTAGCCGGGGCTGTCAAGCCTCTTGGAGGACCGCGTCGAGCACGGCCGCGGAGGTGGACTGTGCGAAGTTGTCATAGTTGCCCGCGGTCATGGCCACGACCAGCCCGCGCTCGGGGGCCAGGTGGAGCACCTGGCCGCCGTTGCCGTGCGCGGCGAGCGAGGGGTGCTCACCGGTGCCGACATACCAGTGATAGCTGTACGCGGACTCGTCGTCGATCTTCACCCGGGGCCGCGACAGCTCCTCGATCCAGCTCCGCGGCACGATCCCGCGCCCGCCGTCGAGCAGGAGCGTGCCGATGGCGGCCAGGTCGCGCGGCGCCAGCCGCAGCCCCGACGCCGCCATCTCGGCCCCGTCGCCGCCCCGCCCCCACTCGAACTCACCGATGCCCAGCGGCTCGAACAGCGCGCTCCTGCCGAACTCGGTCAGCGACCGGCCGGTCCCCTTGACGACGAGCTGCCCGATCAGGGCCGTCGCTCCGCCGCTGTACGTACGCCGCCGCCCCGGCTCCTCGACGACGGGCCGCTCCAGCACGAAGCGGTGGCGGTCGGGCGCGTACTCCATCGCGATCTCGCTGTTGGCGGTGCTGGTGTACGGCACGCTCTCGTCCCACTCCAGCCCGAGCGTCATCGTCAGGGCATGCTCGATGGTGAGGCGGGCCCGCTGGGGGTCTTCGGCCAGGTCCGGATATTCCGGGAATTGGGCGAGCAAGCCCTCCTCCGGCGGCGCCACCAGCTTCTCGGCCAGCGCGATGCCGTACAGGAGCGAGACGACGCTCTTGGTGACGGACCGGACGTCGTGCAGCGTGTCCGGCTCGAACGTGACGTGCCCGAGGGGCTCGTTGAGCTTGAAGTCCTGGCCCGCGCCGTACCGTTCGAGGATGATCTGCCCGTTCTCGACGACCACGAGCCCGTGCAGGTTCGGCGCCTTACCCGCCCGCAGGACACTGTCCACCCGATCCGCCAATGCCATGACGATCTCCTCTTCGCTGGGACTTCCCGGTCTACGGCCTGACACGGTGTGAGGGTCAATCGCGCTCACGGTGACAGACGGCTTCCAGGAGGAATCCAAACGGATCCCGCCAGAAAGTGGCGTAGTAGGGCGGCGGATATTCGGGGAAATCGCGCGGCCCCTCCACGACCACATCCCCCAGCGAGACCACCCGCTCGTGAACCGCGCGGACCGCGGACCGGCTCCCGACCATGAACGCCAGGTGCTGCAGGCCCGGGTGGTCGCGGGAGTAACCGGCCGTTCCGTCTGCCGCCGGATAGAAGAACAGGAAGGTGCCGGGCTTGCCCCCGGCGGGCCGATAGGCGAACTGGTCGACGTCACTCAGAAACTCGTCGAAGGCCAGGAGCGGCATCAACTGGTCGTAGTAGGCCTTGGCCCGCACCAGGTCGGGGACGCTTATCCCGATGTGTCCGATCACCACGCCATCATGCGCTCCCGAAGCAAGCTATGACGCGTTCATAGTATGTCTGGATCATAGTTTGGAGTGGCGCCGCAGGGTCGGTAAGTCCCGACTGGCGCAGGAGTTCTGCGATCAAAACAGGGTTCGAGCCCGGCCTTCCGCTGGACCAGGCATGGGGGCCCGAGGATGGACCAGGCATGGGGGCCCGAGGAACTGCTGGCCGCCTGGCGTCCTCACTGACCGCCGGGGGGCTCGATGCCGGTCCTGATCAGGCCGAGCAGGCGTGGCAGGAGCAGTACAGCTCAGGAGTGGGAGTTGGAACCGCTCCAGGTCAGGCCCGGAGCGGTTCCGTCAAGGTCGCGGATCGAACCGCCGAACCTCATCCCACGGGTTCCGTTACCTCCCGTACGTCATCCGTGTGCGTAGGCGGGGACGGACCCGCGCTGCCACGAGTCGCGGGTGTGTGCGTAGGCGCGCCAGCCCCTGTCCCAGGTGTAGGTCTCAGACGGCGTGCGCTGCTCGAGGCTGCTGACGTTCGCGGTCGCGGCGTCGATGCAGTCGCTCTTCGGCTCAGCCGGGCGGACAACGGTCGGCTCGACCGGACAGGCCGCGGCCGGAGCCGCCGCCACCGAAGCGGCCGGGCAGGCAGCGGCCGGGGCCACCGGCCGAACAGCGGTCGAGGCGGCCAGAGCCGGGCAGGCCGCGGCCGGGGCCGCCGCGCCGACAGCCGCCGAGGCGGCAGAGCAGGCATCGGTCGCGACCGTCGGGCGGACAGCCGCGCTCACCCTCGGCCACACAGCCGCCGTCACCCTCGGACGGACGGCCACCGTGGCCGTCGGACGGGCATCCACCATCACCGTCGGACGGACAACCGCCGTCACTGCCGGATGGACAACCGCCGTCACCGTCGGACGGACAACCGTCGTTACCGTCGGACGGACGGCCACCGTGGCCGTCGGACGGGCATCCACCATCACCGTCGGACGGACAACCGCCGTCACCGTGGGACTGATGACCGTCGTGAGCATCGGATGGAAAACCGTCGTCACCATCGGGCGGACCATCACCGTGGCCGAGGGGCGGACAAGCACTGTGGCCGAGGGACGGACTACCGCCGTGGTCGCAGGACGGACAGCGGTCGTGGCCGCCGGGCAGGAAGAGGCCGGGGCGATCGGGCGGACCACGAACGGGGCGGCGGAGCAGGGAGAGGCCGGAGCGGCAGGGCGGACGAACGTCGCGGCCTCTGGGCTGACAGCGGTCGAGGCGTCGGGACAGACAGTGGCCGGGCGGACAGCGGCCGTCGCCGCCGGGCACGCGGAGGTCATGGTGAGGGCGCTGGTCCCGGGGACGGTGCGGACGCTGCTCACGCTGGAGCGGCTGATGCTGGTCACGCTGGAGCGGCTGATGCTGAAAGTACCGGCGCGGACGCCGTTCGAGTCGGCGATGAAGAAGCGGCCCGTTGCCTTGAAGTCGTGCGTCCCGATCGCACTGATCGGGAAGTAGGTGAAGCCGCTGCTGTCGAACTCGTCGTCGGCAGCCGCGGGTCCTGCGCTCAGCAGCAGGCCGGAGGCGGTCAGCGCAAGAGCGGTGATGGCGTGCTTGTACAAGGTCTATCCCCCAGAGGTGATGACACCGTTGTTTCGCCCGCTGGCTTACCCCGCGCTGTGGATCGGCCGTCTCCCCAAATGATCTAGTTCCTTTAAAAACAGCCGACTGCCCATAGCGATTTGTTGGAATGATTGGTAGAAATCCTGTCAAATCCGGGAACGTGTGCTCATACTTGGGGAAGCTGGTCCCACAGGAGCACGATCATGCGGAAGACACCCCCACGCATGGCTCCGGAGTCAAGGCTGGAGTCAAACCACTTCCTTCAACTCGCCGCGATCGACTTCAACGGCGTATACGCGGTCCACCTGGCCGCCAAGGAAGAGCGCCTCAAGATGACGAGGCTCGCGATGAGCCTCTTGTCTGGACCGTTCCTGGCCACGATCGCGCTCACCAGCGCGAAGGTCGTCGACCCGCAGAACCTGACGGAGTGGCACCGGGTGCCGTGGTACCTGTTCGCCCTGGTGGCGGCGTTCGGGCTGCTCAGCGTGCTGCCGTTCCTGCGGCTCATCGAGGCGGTCAACGCGCACGCCAGGACGGCCAGGGCGATCAACAACTTCCGGCTGCTGTACGTGGCCCGGCTCAAGAACGAACTCAACTGGTCGCCGAACCTGCCGGTCGATCCGCGCTTTCCCGAGACGTACGCGCCGCTGGCCTGGCCGGGAATCAACGTGATGATGCTGGCGATCGTCAACTCGACGTACCTGACCGTGGGTGTCAGCGGCCTCAGCCGGCAGGATCCGAACCTGCTCATGCTGCTGACCGGCATCACGCTGGTGGCTCTCGTCCACTACTCCGTTTACTACGTGCGCTGCAACGTCACCAGGCGGCGCCGGCTCCCGCACAATCCCTACGAATTCCCGAACCTGGAGACCTGAATGCCCGGCCCAACACTTTGGGCGTCGTGTGGGGAGGCGTGGATATGGCTGATGCGCCATGTCTGGACGGCGGGGGCGCTCGCCGACGATGACCGGGGTCCCGTCATCGAGGCGCCGTCCGTGCTGTTCGAGATCGCGGTCACGAGTGGGAACGACCCCATCATCGAGAGGTACGGCGACACGGACCGGCTGGCGCTGTACCGCAGGAAGTTCAGCCAGGACACGATCGTGCCGCCGTTCAAGTACAGCTACGGCGCCAGGATCAAGGGCCAGCTCCAATGGGCGGCCGACCTGCTGCGGGCCAAGCCGTACAGCAAGAGCGCCTGGATCTCGCTGACCACCCCGGGCGAGCCGTACGACTCGGTGCCCTGCCTGATCGGACTGGCCTTCAGGATCAGGGAGGACGCGCTGGTCATGACCGCCACGTTCCGGTCGCAGAACGCCTTCACCAGCTACCTCAACTACCTGCCGCTCGCGGACGTCCAGGCCGGAATGGCCGGACGGCTGGGGCTGGGCACCGGTCCGATGCGGGTGTTCGTGGACGTGCCGCACCTGTATCTCGCCGACAGCACGCAGGTGCTGCGCGTCATGCGGCCCGCACCGTATCCGCATCGCATATAGGCACCTCGGTGAACGGCTCGCAAACGTTCTGCAAGAGCGACCCGCTAGGTTTCGGCAGATGAAGGCCCGCATCACCAGGATTTCCACGTACCTCCCCGCAGACACGCTGACCAGCGACGAGGTCGAGCGGCGCATCCGGGGCTACCGCCCGCCGCGCGGCATCGTCGAGCGGATGACCGGCATCAGGCGCCGGCATGTGGCCTCCGACGATCAGCAGGCCTCGGACCTGGCCGTCGAGGCCGCCAAGGAGCTGGCGGCCGACGTCGATCTGCTGATCTTCGCCTCGGCCTCGCAGGACCTGGTCGAGCCCGCGACCGCGCACATCGTGGCCGCCAAGCTCGGCCTGTCGTGCCCGGTGTTCGACGTCAAGAACGCCTGCAACAGCCTGCTCAACGGGATCCAGGTGGCCGAGGGCCTGATCGTCTCCGGGTCGTACCGCAGGGTGCTGGTGTGCTCGGGCGAGACGCCCTCGCGGGCGATCCGCTGGCGGGTCAGGGATCGGGCGCAGTTCGTGGACGCGTTCGCGGGATACACGCTGTCGGACGCGGGCGCGGCGGTGCTCGTCGAAGCTGACCCCACGCGCGGCATCTTTTATCGCGAATTTTCGGCTGATAGTAGGGCGTGGGCCATCGGCACCCTCCCCGGCGGCGGCTCCATGCACCCGCGCGACCCCGACTACTCCTACTTCCGTGGCGACGGCCGCCGGCTGAAGGAGGCGTTCGAGCTCATCGGCCCCGACCTCTTCCTCAACGCCCTGAAACACACCGGCCTGACCTGGGACGACTTCGCCGTGATCGCGGTGCACCAGGTGGCGTTGCCGTACCTGAAGGTCCTGTCGCAGGCGCTGGACCTCCCCGAGGACCGGCTGGTGATCACGCTGCCCGACCACGGCAACTGCGCGTCGGCCACACTCCCGCTCCAACTCGCGCACGCCCGCGAGGGCGACCGCGTCGCGCTGCTCGGCCTTGGCGGCGGCATCAGCATGGGCGTCATGCTGGCGGACCTGTGAACGACATCAACAGCCCCGTGAATCCCCGACACGAGCGACACGACGGACTCGACCGACGCCGGGGGCGCCACGAGACTCGCCTCTACCTCGCCGCCCACCCCTTCGCCTACCCGCTGATGCGCCTGCTGGCCCGGCTGGGCGCGGTGGTGCGGGTGCCGGGGCTGGGCGTGGTGGTCAACGACGCGGCACTGGCCCGGCGCGTGCTCATGGACGGCCGCTTCCGGAAAGACGGCCCCGGCTCGCCCGGCGACCTGTGGACGCCCGTGCTCGGCCCGTCGGTGCTGCTCAACATGGAGGGCGAGCCGCACGCGGCGCTCCGCGCCAAGCTGGCCCCGCTGTTCACACCGTCGTCCGTCGCCACGCTGGTCTCCGACGTGCTCGCCGGCCCACTGGACGATCTCCGCGTACGGCTGGCGAACGGCGACACGGTGGACCTGGTGGACGAGATGCGGCTGCTGGCCGGAGCGGTGATCTGCCGGGTCGTCGGCCTCGGCGAGGTGCCGGCAGCCAGGGCGAGGCGGCTGTTCGCCGACGGGGAGCGGGTGGTGTCGATGGTCTCGCTGCGTACCCGGGGATTGACCGCCCGCCGGCTCACCGTCGCCCGCGAGGTGCTCGACGGGATCGGCGACATCGCGCAGGTCGCCTACGACGCGGGGGATCCCGCCACGGTGATGGGCCGGATGCGCGAGCTCGGGCTGTCGGCGGCGGAGGCCCGCGGGGCGGCCGGGGCGTTCTTCCTCACCGGCACGGAGACGGTCGCCACGTTCGTGCCCCGGCTGGTCGCCTTGCTGCACGACCACGACGCCTTCGGCGCCGACCTGGATCTGGCGATCGAGGAGGCGATGCGGGTCACCACACCGACCCCGGTGATGCTGCGTTCCGTCGCCGAGCCCGTACGCCTGGGCAGGGTCCTGGCCAGGCCCGGCGACCGCGTGGTGATCGTCACGCACAACTGCGCCCGCGCGTACGGACCGTTCGATCCGTCCCGGCCGCATCCGCCCGAGCTGCGCCGCCTGTGGTTCGGCGCCGGGCCGCACTTCTGCATCGGCTACCCACTGGCGCTGGCCGAGATCCGCGCGGTGGCCCGGGTCGTGCTCGCCCGCCCGGTCGAAGTGGTGGCGCGGCGGGCGGCCAGGGGTGTGCTCATCCCGACCTACGAGCGGCTGCTGATCAGGGCCGCATGAGGGTCGGGGTCACCGGGGCGTCCGGTTTCGTGGGTGGCGCGGTCTGCCGGGCGGCCGTGGCCAGGGGGTGGCAGGTGTACGGCTTCGGGCGCAGGCCCACGGAGATCCCCGGCGTGCCGTACCTCACCTGGGACCTGACCGGCCGCGACCACCCGGACCTCGACCTCGACGCGGTGATCCACTGCGCGGGGAGCGTCACCGACTGGGGCCCGCCGGCCGGGATCTGGCGGGCCAACCTCGACGGGACCCGGAACGCCATGGCCGCCTTCCCCGGCGCCCGGTTCGTGCACGTCAGCACGGCCAGCGTGTACGACCCGCGACGGCCGACGGTCATGGCCCGCGAGCACGAGGCCCCGGTGAGCCGGTACGTCAACGCGTACGGCGCGTCCAAGGCGGCGGCCGAGCGACTGGTCGAGGGGCAGGCGGTGATCCTGCGCCCGCACGCCGTCTACGGTCCCGGCGACACCACGCTGCTCCCCCGGGTGCTGCGGGCGGTCAGGGGCCGCAGGCTGGTCGCGGTCGGCGACGGGCGGCAGCGCGTCAGCCTGACCTCGGTCGCCAACCTCGCCCAGGCCTGCCTGCTGGCCGTCACGGGTCCTCTCGGCACCTACAACGTCACCGACGCCGAGCCGGTGGCCCTGGACGACGCGCTCCGTGCCGTACTACGCGAGAAGGGCATCGACGCGACCCCGCTCTACCTGCCCCGGCGGCTCGCCCACGGCCTGGCGGCGATCTCCGAGACGCTCACCCGCGAGCCGCGCCTGACCCGCTACGCCGTCGGCCACCTGGCCGTCGAGCGCACCCTGGACATCACCGCGGCCCGCGAACGACTCGGTTACGCGCCCTCGCCGACGTCTTTCGCAGGCGCCGCGTCCTGGTGAGGTCCGCGAACCCGACTGCCCTCCGGCAGCGCCTCACCGCCGTCGGCGACCGCCTTGCCGCCGGCGGAGCGCGGCTCGCCGCCGTTCGGGCTCGGCTTGCGTGCCTCCAGCATCTCCGACTTGAACCACGGCCCGCCGTACCAGAACCGCCACCCCAGGTCGCGCCTGCGCACATCGACCACGCCAAGCTCGCGCAGCACGCTCTCGTACTGGGGCGTGTGCTGGAAATCGGCGATCAGCATCAGCCCGCCCGGACGCAGCACCCGATGCGCCTCCTTGACGGCCTGCTCGCGTCCTTCCACGGTCGGGATGTTGTGGATGGCCAGGCTGGACACGATCATGTCGAACCGCCCGTCGTCGAACGGCAGCTCACGCATGTCACCCGTGACCAGCTCGACCCGATCCGACACCCCTTCGGCCTCGGCGTTGGCCTGGGTGACGCCCTCGGCGTTGCCCGACTGATCCACGCCGCGCCACAGGTCGATGCCGGTGGCCCGGCCCTCGCGCAGCCGCTGGGCCGCGAGCAGCAGCACCGTCCCGCGCCCGCAGCCGAGGTCGAGAATCTGCTCGCCGCCCTCGATCCGGCCGAGCTCCTCGGCCCAGACGGCGAACTTCCCCCGGCGGGTCGTGTAGAGGTAGCTGCCTGCGCTGGCCAGCGTGTAGACCGCGCCGAGCAGGAACGCGATCGCCGCCGCCGGGACATCGGAGACGAACGAGACCGCTGACAGCACCAGCAGCACCACTGCGCCGAAGAAGAGTCCGGCAAGGGCCCATGGCGCGTCGAATCCATAGCTACCGCGCTTCACACTCACGTTATATCGCAAGATGGACTTCACCGAAACTTGCCGTGACACTGCCTTTTCCGCAAATAGTCAGCGTGACACCCGTTACTAGCCTTGGGAGTAATTCGTAGAACAGGGGGGCTTGCCAGGGATGACAGTGAGAACACGGGGTTTTGGGCTTGGCTTCAGCATCATCCTCACCCTCGCGTCTACCCTGCTGTGGGGGGTGGCCCACCTGGCCGCCGACCGCCGGAGAACCGGCCTCGCCCTCATGGCGGCGCACGTGCTGATGCTCGCCATGATCCTCACCGTGATCACCGTGTTCGGCAGCAAGCTGCTCCCGCTGGCCGTCCAGCCCGCCTGGCTCACCGCCTTCTCCATCATGATCGCCACAATCGCGATCATCTGGACGGGGGTCGTCATCTGGTCGTATCTGCTGGTACGGCCGGCCCCCGTGAACCGCGTGGGCCGCGCGTTGACCAGCGCGCTGACCATCGCCCTGTGCGCGCTCATCCTGACCCCGGCCGTCTACGCGGCCCGCGTGACCTACGTGTCGCGTGACGTGGTCAACAGCCTGTTCACCGCCAACGTCTCCCCTGTCGTGTCCCAGGATCCGTGGGACGGCGCGAAGCGGATCAACCTTCTGCTCCTCGGCGCCGACGCCGCCCCCGGCCGACCCGGGGTGCGGACCGACAGCATGACCGTGGCCAGCGTCGACGTGGCCACCGGCGCGGCGATCCTGCTCGGCCTGCCGCGTAACCTGCAGCGGGTGCGCCTGCCGGAAGGTCCGCCCAGAGAGCGCTTCCCGGACGGCTTCACCGGCGCGGGCCCCGAGACTCCTGGCCTGCTCAACGAGGTGTTCCAGTACGCCGAGGACTATCCCGAGATGGAGCCCGGCATACGCAAGGGGCAGCGCGGCCCGACCCTGCTCAAGAAGACGATCAGCGACATCCTCGGCATCCCCATCACCTACTACGCCATGGTCGACATGAAGGGCTTCGCGCAGATCATCGACGCGATGGGCGGCGTGACGGTCACCATCAAACAGCCGATCGTCTACGGCAAGTACCGCGAGGGCCTGTTGCGCCCCGGCACCCGCAAGCTCTCGGGCGCGGACGCCCTCTGGTTCGGCCGCTCGCGTACGGACAGCGACGACTACGTGCGCATGGGCCGCCAGAAATGCCTGCTCAACGCCGTCGCCAAGCAGGCCGACCCGGTCACCGTGCTGAACAGTTTCGAGAAGCTGGCCGCGGCGACGAAGCGCGCCATCTCCACCGACATCCCCCAGAACGTGCTGCCCGACCTGGTCGAACTGACGCAGCGGGTGAAGGCCAACAAGATCAAGAGTCTGAGCTTCGTACCGCCGCTGATCAACACGGTCTACCCCGACTGGAGCCTGATCCGGCGCAAGGTCACCCAGGCCCTGGCCGAGCAGGACTCGGGCACCACACCCCCGCGCGCCACCCCGCGGACGCCGAGCCCCGAGACCCCGATCGCCCTCGACTCCGCCTGCCGTTAGCCGCGCCTGAGCAGCAGCGTCACGAACCCGAGCAGGTCACGGTAGCCGTCGAGCCACATCTTCCGGTGCTCCAGCGCCGCGGCCATCGCGGCGTCGCCGTCGTCGCCGGGGTGCCGCAGCGCCCAATCGATGAGCGACCCGGTCCACGACCACTCGTAGTCGTACCACTCCCCCCGCTCGCTGACGTGGGCGTACACGGTGTGGTACCCGCCCGACTCGGCCTGTGCCACGGTGCCCGGCAGGTCCGCGTACTCGCCGATCTCCGCCTCGACCTCCCTGGCCGGCGGCCGCTCCCAGAACCCCTCGCCCACCAGCGCCAGCCCACCGGGAGCGAGCAGTCCGCCGATCGCCTCCATCGACGGCGTCAGCCCGCCGAACGCGTGCGTGGCGCCGACGCAGAGCACCAGGTCGTACGGCTCGGCCGAGGTGAAGCCCGTCGCGGAGCCGTGATGCAGGGCCAGCCGGTCGGCCACCCCGGTCTCGGCCGCCATCCGGCGGGCGTTGGCGAAGCCCGCGTCGGACAGGTCCACACCGTCGGCCGTGGCGTCGCCGTACAGCTCCAGGAGCCGGACGCTCCAGAACGCCTCACCGCAGCCCAGGTCCAGGATCCGCGCGCCGCTCGGCAGCTTGGCCCGGCGCAGCAGCCGGGTCAGGTTCGCCTCGCTGATCGGGGAGGCGATGGGGTGGTCGGCGTGCGCGAGGTGGCTGATCAGCTGTCTCTCCATATGGACAGATCCTAGTTATCCCCCTATACCAACTTGACGTGTAGGGATTTGAGGGGTTTCATATGCACATAGCCGACTGATTAAGTAGGAAATAGGGAGTAGAGCATGAACGCTCGCAGGGTGCTCGCCGCTCTGGCCGCAACCGCACTCACCGCGCTCGCGGCGGCCTGCGGGAGCAGCGCGTCTCCCACCGGCGCCGGCGCCGCCAAGGAACTACGCCTCGGCTACTTCCCGAACATCACCCACGCCACCGCCCTGGTCGGCGTCGAGAAGGGCTTCTACGCCAAGCACCTCGGCGTACCGGTGAAGACCAGCACGTTCAACGCCGGCCCGGCCGCGATCGAGGCGCTCTTCTCCGGCGCCATCGACGCCACCTACATCGGCCCGAACCCGGCGATCAACGCCTGGGAGAAGTCCAAGGGCAAGGCCATCAACATCGTCGCGGGCGCCGCGTCCGGCGGTGTCTACCTGGTCGTCAAGCCCGGGATCAACTCCCCCGCCGACCTCAAGGGCAAGAAGATCGCCACGCCGCAGCTCGGCAACACCCAGGACGTGGCGCTGCGCTACTGGCTGGACAGCAAGGGGCTCAAGACCGACACCAAGGGCGGCGGCGACGTCCACATCGTGCCCCAGGAGAACGCGCAGACGCTGCAGACCTTCGCGACCGGCGACATCGACGGCGCCTGGGTGCCCGAGCCGTTCGCCAGCCGCCTGGTCATCGAGAGCAAGGGCAAGATCCTTCAGGACGAGCGTGACCTGTGGCCGAACAAGCAGTTCGTGATCACCCACCTGATCGTCCGGCAGGACTGGGCCAAGGCCAACCCCGACCTGCTCAAGAAGCTGCTCGAAGGGCACGTCGAGGCCACCAAGTACCTCAATGACGACCCCGCCGCGGCCGCGCAGACCGTCAACGCCGCGATCCAGAAGCTCACCCAGAAGCCGCTCAAGCCCGAGGTGCTGGCGAGCGCGTTCAAGAACATCACCTTCACGAACGACCCCATCGCCTCCTCACTCACCGGCAGTGCGGACCACGCCGTCAAGGTCGGGCTGCTCAAGCCGGTGGACCTGAACGGCATCTACAACCTGAAGCCCCTCAACGAGGTGCTGGCCGCGCAGGGCCAGCAGTCGATTTCGGACAGGTGACGCACATGACGACGCAGGTGGTCGATCGCACGACGGCGGTCCGGCTGGAGGCCGTCTCCAAGGTCTACGGTCACGGCGGCAACGGGCTGCTCGCCCTCGACAAGGTCTCGCTGTCGGTACGGCCCGGCGAGTTCGTCTGCCTCCTGGGCGCCTCCGGCTGCGGCAAGAGCACGCTGCTCTCGCTGGTCGCCGGGCTCGACAAGCCGACGCAGGGGGAGATCTCCACGGTCGGTCGGCAGGTCTCGATGATGTTCCAGGAGCCGGCGCTGTTCCCCTGGCTCACGGTCTCGGCCAACGTCGAGATGGCCTTCCGCGCTGCGGGCCTGTCCAAGCAGGACCGTCGTACCAGGGCGGCGGAGTTCCTCGACCTCGTGCACCTGGGCGGGTTCGGGAAGAAGCGCCCGCACGAGCTGTCCGGCGGCATGCGCCAGCGCGTCGCCCTGGCCCGCGCGCTCGCCCAGTCCTCCTCGTCGTCCTCCTCGTCCTCCTCTGAGGAGGGGGGCGCGGTGCTGCTGATGGACGAGCCGTTCGCGGCGCTCGACGCGATGACCCGCGACCTGCTGCACGACGAGCTCGAACGCATCTGGCGGGAGCGGTCGCTGTCCGTCCTGTTCGTCACGCACAACGTCCGCGAAGCCGTACGGCTCGGCGACAAGGTCGTGCTGCTCAGCAGCCGTCCCGGCAGCGTGGTCGAGGAGTTCCCCGTCGAGCTCGCCCGGCCCCGCCGCACCGACTCCGCGGAGGTCGCCGAGCTGGCCGCGAAGATCACCGACCGGCTGAAGGAAGAGGTCATGCGCCATGGCCGTTGACGCGCACGCGCGGCAGATCGCCGGGCTCGACGCGCTGGAGCTGGCCGGTGACCAGCGCGCCGGGATAGCGTCCCGGGTCTGGGCGCGGGTCTGGCCGATGCTGACCGCGATCGCGCTGGTGCTGGTCGCCTGGCAACTGGTCGTGCTGAGCGGTCGCTGGCCCGAGTACGTCTTCGCCGGGCCGATCACCACGTTCCAGGACATCGGGCACCGCCTCGGCGACCCCGAGTTCTACCAGGCCGTGGGGACCACCATGCGCCGGGCCGTCACCGGCTTCGCGCTGGCCATGCTCGTCGGACTGGTCGTCGGCGCGGCCGTGTCGCGGGTGAAGGTGCTGCGGGCCGCCTTCGGCGCGCTGATCACCGGCCTGCAGACCATGCCGTCGATCGCCTGGTTCCCGTTCGCGATCCTGCTGTTCGGGCTGACCGAGAGCGCCATCACGTTCGTGGTGATCCTGGGCGCCGCGCCGTCGATCGCCAACGGGCTGATCACCGGCGTCGACTACACGCCTCCGCTGCTCCTGCGGGCCGGGCACGTGCTCGGGTTCCGGCGGTTGCAGCTCTACCGGCATGTGATCCTGCCCGCGTCGCTGCCGTCGTTCCTGGCGGGGCTGAAGCAGGGATGGGCGTTCGCCTGGCGCTCGCTGATGGCCGGTGAGCTGCTGGTGATCATCGCCTATCAGTCGTCACTCGGAGAGCAGTTGGCGATCTCGCGGGAACTGTCCGACTCGCCGGGCCTGATCGGCACGATGATCGTGATCCTGGTGATCGGTATAGTGATCGACATGCTATTCGAGGCGGCCGACAGCGCCTTGCGGCGGCGCTGGGGCCTCAATCCGGTGTGATGCGGATCTCCGCGCGAACCGATTACGCGCTGCGGGCGGTCAGCGAATTAGCGGCCGCACCGCCGGGGCCGGTGCCGGCCGAACGCATCGCCATGGCCCAGAACATCCCGCGCCGCTTCCTCGACAACATCCTGCTGCAGCTCAGACGGGCCGGACTCATCCACAGCCTGCGCGGCCCCGACGGCGGCTACTGGCTGGCACGCCCGGCCGACGACATCACGCTCGCCGACGTGATCGCCGTCATCGAGGGCAAACCCGAATATCCCGCGCACGGTGGCTATCCAGGTGTCGCGGGGCCGTTGGCCGACGTCTGGAGCGCGCTGCGCGAGCACGAGGAACGGCTGCTCACCGAAGTCACCTTCGCTCAGATCGTCTCGTCCAAGTTCTCGGCGTAGTAGGAGATGGCCCTGACGTAGCCACCCGCCCGGTCTGACTCGGCGACGACCGTGAGCAACGAGCTGACGGCCTCGCGCGCCCGGCCCGCGTTGTAGAGCGCCATGGCGTTGAACGTCCGCAGCCCCGCGTCTCCGGGGAACTCCGCCAGCCCGCGCCCGAACGTCTCCAGCGACTCCGCCACCCGCCCCAGCACCCGGTAGGTGCTGCCCAGCCCGAGGAAGGCGCCCAGCCGGTCCTCGGCGCTCAGCCCGTCACCCGCCAGCGCGCGTACGTAGAACGGCACCGCCTCGGCCTCCAGGCCGAGCGCGTCGTGCACCCATGCGGCCTGATAGGCCACCTCGGCGTCCTCGGGATGCCGCGCCGCCAGCGCGACCAGAAGCTCGCGAGCCTCGTCACGCTCGCCCGCCTCGCGCAGCCCCACGGCCCGCGCCAATTCCTCACGCAGCCCCACGGCCGGGGCCAATTCCTCGTCACGCACGCGCTCAGTGTGCCATGATGAGCGTGACCTGAAACGGTAACGGTTTTCATAATCATCGGGAGGGTGCTCGTGAGGGTGGCGTTCGTCGGGAAAGGCGGCAGCGGCAAGACGACGATGTCGGCGCTGTTCGCGAGATACGTGGCGAGCCAGGGCGGCCCGGTGGTGGCCGTGGACGCCGACATCAACCAGCACCTGGCCCTGGTGCTCGGCGTCGAGGAGCCGCCGGAGCCGCTGGGTTCCCGGCTCACCGAGATCAAGGAGCTGCTGCGCGGCGACAACCCGCGCATCCCCTCGGCCCAGGCCATGGTCAAGACGACCCCGCCGGGCCGGGGCTCCCGGCTGCTGAGCTTCAAGGATTTGGCGACCAGCGAGTTCGGGGTCACCACGGCCGAAGGCATGCGGCTGATGGCGACCGGCCCCTTCAGCGCGGACGACCTGGGCGTGGCCTGCTACCACTCCAAGGTCGGAGCCGTCGAGCTGCTGCTCAACCACCTGGTGGACGGTCCGGGCGAATACGTGGTGGTCGACATGACGGCCGGGGCCGACTCGTTCGCCTCGGGCCTGTTCACCCGCTTCGATCTGACGTTCCTCGTCGCGGAGCCGACCAGGCAGGGCGTCAGCGTCCACCGGCAATATCGCGACTACGCCGCCGACTACGACGTGCCGCTCGCCGTGATCGGCAACAAGGTGCACGGCCAGTCCGACGTCGACTTCCTGCACAGCCAGGTGGGCGACGACCTGCTCACCTGGATGGAGCACTCCTCCGCCGTCCGCGCCATGGAGCAGGGCCGCCGCTTCGCCCTCGACGACCTGGAGCCCGGCAACACCGACGCGCTGGCCATGCTGCTCAAGCACCTCGACGCGCAGACCAAGGACTGGGCCCGCTTCGGCCGCCAGGCCGAGGAGTTCCACCTGCGCAACGCCCGCTCCTGGGCCAACGCCAAGACCGGTCTCGACCTGGCCGACCAGATCGACCCGGAGTTCGTCTACGGCGGCTGCCCGACCACATGACTGTCCCCTCCGGTCGTCTGGAAGCCCCCGCCGAGCCCATCTAGCGTTCGAATCAATCCCCGTTGAGAGGAGACAGCATGTCGCTGACCGTTCCGAACGATCTACTCGATCAGGCCAGAGCGGGAGAGATCGACGACGCGGCGTTCATCGCCTGCGTCCGCGACTCCCTGCCGTACGCCTGGTCGGTGATCAGCGAGCTGGTCCAGCACCGCGACAGGACCGGCGCCGACTTCGCCGACAACCAGGTGCCCCCACCGGACGAGGAGGCCCGCGGCCAGCTCCTGCGCTGCCTGGCCAGCGACTCGATGCGGGACGCCCTGGAGCGCCACTTCGGCATCCGCCTGGCCTTCCAGAACTGCCATCGGGTGGCGGTGTTCGCTCCGTCGGCCTCGGCCGCGTTGCGAGAGTTCGTCACGCCGCGCGCACAGATCCTCAACCAGAAACCCGAACTGGTGGACTGCTGATTCCCCCTGTGGCGGGCCGGTTCTCCCGGCCCGCCACGTAGCGGCGCCCGACAACACCCTGTGGCACATCAGGCAGACCGGCGCCAACGGCGCCTGGGGCGAATGGCAGCGGATTGTCAGCGGCGCATGGGAGACTCCCGCTTCATGACGAGCTGGCCCGAGCGCGTTCGGCGGTTGATCGCTGCCAAGCGTCCGTCCCGCGAGGAACTGGAGACGCTGTGTGCGGATGCGGCGAAAGACCCGGAGGCGGCACGAGAACTAGGGCACATGCTGCTGCAGGTGTCCTGGTCGGAAACGCAGACCGACGGCTATGGCTACGTGCCGGGAGCGGAGAAGTGGCTGCGGCAAGCGGCGGCGGCACGACCGCAGGACGTTGAAGCGACTCTCCTCTTGGCGACCCTGTTGTCGATTCAGTGCGGACAACTCCGGGACATGGCCTCGGGGATGCGCCACTCAAAACGGTGGGATGAAGAAAGGAAGCGGCGGAGCGTCGAGGCAAGCGGCCTGTACGAAAGGGCACTCCAGCTCGATCCCCATTCGAGCGCCGCCGCCGGCGGGCTGGCTCTCCTACGTGAGAACCAGCGCATCGCGGGCTATGACCACTCGGCCGCCACCGCGGCCGGAGACCTTGACGAAGCTCTGTCTCACCGCTTCGACTACTTCGTCCTACAGGTTGAACTGCTGGTGACCAACAACGGAGACACGGTCACCCGATGGGTCGTGCTGCGCGACCTCGAACAGCTCTGGGGCTTTGACACCTGCGCCTGGGAGATCAGCGAGCCAGTGGCCTTCCAGTACGAGCGCGGAATCCACGTCGCAACGCACCGGCCTGCCCGGCTATCCGGCAGATCACTCGCCCAGGTCGCCGAGGAGTGGCTTGCGAAGAGGGACCCGGCGTCCCGGGATGCGCTCCTTCCCGTCGGACATCCGGCGCGCCATGACGGCAAGACCCTCCATTACGGCGTCAACGGCGCCCAGATGGCGGACTGACCTCTGTGAGGATTGCGGCCCTGGCCTGCTGCGCCTGGGACGATATTCGCCACGATCTCAAGACCGCGGTCCCGCCACGCCGAACGCCACGCCGAACGCCAGGGCGCTGCTTGGTGTGTGGGTCTCTGACGCGAGATAAATCCCAGGTCACGGAGGAGGGCTCCCGATGTACCCCCTCCGTGACCGGTGCGGCCTGGAGGTCTCTGCTAGTCGCCGAGCGGTGCGGCGCCGTCGACGAGGTCGCACGGCGCTACCGGGCTGTTGGAGACTCGCGCCCAGATCGCTGCCACGACGCCACCCGGCTTGGGGTCATCGTCCACGGCGAACTCCAGTACGCCGGTCTGGCCGGGCTTGATCTGTTGCGGGTCGATCTGAAAGCCGTCCGTCTCGACGGTGGGCGGGAAGACGGCGAGCGGGGCCTCCTCCTTCGACAGCCAGTTCTCGCCGCGCGGGCGAGTGGCGCACTTCTTGCCCCTGGGCAGGTAGTCGACGACGATGTTGTAGCCCATCCTCTTCAGATCGGCCTCGAGGGCCTCGGGGTCCTTGGCCTCGTTGATGGTGATGGTGATGGTGCCGTCGGCGTTCTTGGCCACCGCGAACGCGGGTGTGCCCCCGAACATCAGCGGGAAGGCCACCGCCGCCGCGGCGGCCAGACCCAGCACGGGGGCCAGTACGCCGGCGCGCAGCAGCTTGCGGCGCGGCTTGGCCTGCTTGGACTCATCCTGCAGAGCGGTCATCACGAACTCCTTGAGCAGTTGGTGACGGCCCTCAGGAAGATCCCGTTCCTCCGGGAAAATGTTCATGGGGTGCTCTCCTGGGTGGACCGGACCGCGGTGCCGCGGTCACCATCTATCTGTCGCCGGCTCACGGCCAGTTCCAGCTTTTTCCGGGCCCGGGACAACCGGGATCTGACGGTGCCGATCGGGATGCCCAGCGCCTCGGCCGCCTCGGCGTAGTCGAGCCCGGCCCCGGCGCACAGCAGCAGCACATCCCGCTCATGTCTGCGTAACCGCCCGATCGCCGTACGCACCTCGGCCAGTCGTTCCTTGTCGGCGATCTGCCCGACCAACTCCTCGGCGAAATCCGGGACGGCGTCGTCACGGGGCATCCTGGCCATGGCGTCCTGGTGACGCCGCCTGGCCCGTCGCAGGTTGCGAGCCACGTTGGTGGCCACCACGAGCAACCATGGCCGCAGCGAACCACCGTCCGGGGCGAGCCGCTCCCGCAACCGCCACGCCTCCAGGAACGTCAGCGACACCACGTCTTCGGCCACCGACCAGTCACCGGTCAGCCGGTAAGCGTGGTTGTAGACGCTTTTGGCGTACTGGTCGAAAAGCTCCTCGAACGCTCGTTGATCGTAAGCATTCAGGAGCTCAAGATCGCGATGGCGTGAGCAGCGCCCGCGCGGTGGGATGATCTTCGGGTGCCGAGGACCCCGGATCGCCGCCCGT
>NZ_JBEZYD010000030.1:0-156637 GCF_040638335.1 Nonomuraea sp. NPDC026600 | reverse complement strand
CCGACCGACCGCTCACTGACCCGTAACTCCCGCGCGATGTCCCGGGTGGACTCCCCGTCCTCGAACCGCTCGGCTGTCTGCAGCCGTAACCGCTCCCGGCGCTCCTGCTCGGCGGGGGTGTACCCGCCCCTCTGCCCGTACCTCACGACTCCGGCATACACCAGAGACAGCAGGCAGTCACGACTCTACGACTCTACGAATTCATTCTGTGTACCCGGGCTGAGCGCGGCGGCGATCAGCTCCAACTGGTCAAGCTGCGTGTCGATGGTGGGGGCGGCGATACGGCAGACGACATGCCGCGCGCCCGCCTCCGCGTAGCGGGCGAGCGTCTCGGCCACCTGTCCGGCCGGTCCCGCGACCATCGCCTGGATCGTCCGTACGGTCTCGGACGGCAGCCCGTACGTAGCCCGGCAGTAGGCATCGAGCTCCCGCTCCCCCTGTTCCGCGTCGCCGCTGATCAGCACGGTGACGAACAGCGCCGGAGTGATCGCCTCGGCGAGCCGGCCCGCGGACTCCGCGGCCCGGCTCACGGCCTTGAGGCCCGCCCGGTAGCCGGCGACGTCCGGCGGGTAAGGCAGCCACCCGTCGTAGAGCCAGCCGGTGCGCTCGAGCGCCGACGAACTCCCTCCCGCGAGCCAGATCGGCGGGCCGCCCGGCCGGTAGGACGGCGTGGACTCCGGCAGGTCGTCGTGGCGCAACACCTCGCCATGGAACGCCCGCTCCCCCGCCCACAGCGCCCGCCACAGCGAGACCGTGTCGTCCAGCCGCCGGAACCGGCGCTCCCACGGCACCTCCGACACCGCGTACTCGATCTCGGACCGGCCGGGGAATCCCGCGCCCACGGCCACGACGAGCCGTCCGGCTGACAGGTGGTCGATGGAGGCCAGCTCCTGCGCGGCCGTGACCGGGCGGCGGAAGGCGGGCAGCAGTGCCGCGGTGCCGAGCGTGAGGCGTTCGGTGGCGGGAGCGAGGGCGGCGAGCATGGCCAGCGGCTCGATCCGCGCGCCGAGAAGGGTGTCGTTGGCCCAGACGGAGTCGTACCCGAGCCGCTCGGCCCGGACGGCGAAGTCGACCAGTTTCCGGGCGTCGTTCCATTGGGTGTGGTTGGTGGGGAGCAGGACTCCCAGTCGTGTGCTCATCTCAGACGCTGCTTCTCCTTGGTACGACATCGTCGTTGAGAAGCTTGGGAGCAGGGCCGCGACCCGGCAATTCCCCGGACGGTATGCCGGGGTTCGTGGTGATCGTCTTTCGCGAACCACTTGCCGGGATTTCTTGTGCTATGTACGGTCCTTTTATTGATACTTAACAACTTGTTCAGTGCGGCTGATCGAGAGGTTCGATGACAGAGTCGGAGACCGCTGACCTGGGTGTACGAATCCGGGCCTACCGGACCATGCGCCAGATGACCTTGCGTGGTCTCGCCGCTCAGGCCCAGGCGAGCGCCAGCTTCATCAGCCAGTTGGAGCGGGGACAGACCAGCGCGAGCATCGGGATGCTCCGGCGGATCGCCGAGGCTCTCGGGATCACGGTGGCCGACCTGTTCAGCGAACAGGACGAGGTCGGACACCGAGTGGTACGCCGCGCCGAACGTCCGGAACTGCCGACAAAACCCGGCACCCGCAAGTACCTGATCTCCCAACGCCCCCTGCAGAACCTGGAGATGTACGCCGGGGCGTTAGACCCGGGCGCGTCCACCGGGGACGAGCCGTACAGCCACGGCGACTCCCAGGAGATCTTCCTCATCCTGCGCGGCCAGGTCACGCTCTGGCTCGGGCCCGCCGATTCGGCCGCCTCGCATGTCCTCGGGCCGGGCGACAGCGTGGAATACCGCACGTCGATGCCCCACCGCGTCGTCAACGACGGCGACGAGACGGCCGAGGTGCTCTGGACGATCAGCCCGCCCACGCCCGCTTGACTTACCCCCACCCTTGTCAAAGAGGTTCAACTCCAGCCGCAAGCTGGAGCTGAGACTGCCGGACGGCTCGCCCGCGCTGGTCCGCGAACAGGCGGGCAGCCTCAGCGATGCCCGTCGCGGCGACGAGGTTACGCTTACCTGGCGCGTGGCCGACTCCGTACTCCTTGCTGATGAAAGTGATGTGGAGGCAGAGCTCACATGAAAGGCATCCCACTGACCGGAGACTTCGCCAACGGCGGCGTCTCGTTCTGGTACCGGCAGATCGGCGAGCCGGACCGCCGGACCGCGCTGCCCGGGAATCGCTCGTACGACGTGGTGATCGTTGGCGGTGGATACACGGGCCTGTGGACCGCGTACTACCTCAAGAAGGCGCAGCCGGATCTGCGGATCGCGATCCTGGAGCGGGAGTTCGCCGGGTTCGGCGCCTCCGGGCGCAACGGCGGGTGGCTGTCGGCCGAGTTCGCGGGGTCGCGGAAGCGGTACGCGGCGGCGCGGGGGCGTGAGGCGATGATCTCCCTGCAGCATGCCATGTTCCGGTCCGTCGACGAGGTCATCGGCGTGACCCGCGAGGAGGGCATCGAGGCCGACGTCCACAAGGGTGGCCTGATCCACGTCGCGACCAACCCCGCCCAGCGCCGCCGCCTGCGCGAGGAGCTGTCCGAGCTGCGTACCTGGGGGTACGGCGAGGACGACCTCAGGCTGATGTCCCGAGACGAGCAGCGGGAACGCGTGCAGGTGGCGGGGACCTTGGAGGCCACGTACTCGCCGCACTGCGCGCGCATTCAGCCCGCGAAACTGGCCGTCGGGCTCGCGTCAGTGGTCGCCTCGCTGGACGTGGACATCTTCGAGAACACCACCGTGACCGAGATCCGCCCCCGCTCGGGTGGCTCCGATGGCAAGGCCTCGGCGGTCACCTCGCGCGGCGTCGTCTCGGCCGAGTACGTCATCCGCGCCACCGAGGGCTTCACCGCCAGCCTCGCCGGGCAGCACCGGCAGTGGCTGCCGATGAACAGCTCCATGATCGTCACCGAGCCGCTGCCCGCCGAGGTGTGGAAGCACATCGGCTGGTCGGGCAACGAACTGCTCGGCGACGAGGCGCACGCCTACATCTACGCCCAGCGCACCGCGGACGACCGGATCGCGATCGGCGGACGCGGTGTGCCGTACCGGTACGGCTCGCGGACCGACGACCGGGGCGCCACACAGGCGCAGACTGTGGCGCTGCTCTGGCGGATGCTGGTCAAGCTGTTCCCCGCAGCGGCCGACTCCCATGTCCAGCACTCGTGGTGCGGAGTGCTCGGCGTGCCGCGCGACTGGTGCTCGACCGTGCACCTCGATCACACGACCGGGCTCGGCTGGGCGGGGGGTTACGTGGGCAGCGGCGTCACCACCACGAACCTGGCCGGCCGCACACTGCGCGACCTGGTGCTGCGCCGCGACACCGAGCTGACGGCGCTGCCCTGGGTGGGCCGCCAGGTGAGGCAGTGGGAGCCGGAGCCGCTGCGGTGGACCGGGGTGCAGCTCATCTACGCGCTCTTCAGGGCCGCCGACCGGCACGAGAACGACCGGGGCACCACCACCTCGGCCTACGCCCGCCTCGCCAACCTCATCTCAGGCCGCTGAATCTCGTTTACTCCCGTTGCTCCCGTTACTCCCGTTACTCCCGTTAGGACGACTCTTGATCTACCTTTCCCACCTGGCGCACGCCCCGTCCGTTTCCCTGCCCGCCGCCGAGCCCAAGCCGACCAGCCTGACCGGACAGTCGGAGTCCACGCTGGAGGTGTGGGCCGACTCTCTCGCGGAGGCCGGTATCTGGGAGTGCGGGCCCGGCTCGTTCACGGCGGTCAGGGACGGCTTTCACGAGATCTGCCAGATTCTGGCGGGGCGGGCGACGTTGACGGGTGAGGACGGGCAGACCGTTGAGCTGGCGCCGGGCTCGACGGTCGTGCTGCCGGACGGCTGGCGGGGGACCTGGGACGTGCACGAGACGATCCGCAAGACGTACGTGAGCGTCCGCACCAGTCAATAGCGTTGCACCGATATACGAAATGCCCTCCGGGATAATCTCTTGATTCCCACTATGGGCGCATTTCTTTAGACATGATCGGAATATGAACGCAGCGGCGCGGGCGGCGCTTGTCGGGGCGGTGGTAGGACTGGCCCAGTTCGTCATCCTCTACTGGCGGGGAGACGACATAGGGTCACTCGACGCCTTGGCGCTGATCGCCCTGCCGTACGGGCTGGGGTTCTTCCTGTCCTGGTGGGGCAGGTTACCGCGCTGGTGGGGGGTGGCCACTGCGGGTCCAGCCGTCACCGCGGCGTTTCTCCTCGCCAACATCTTCGTCCTGCGCATACCCGAGATCAGGGATTTGGGCGACTGGCAAACGGCCCTGTGCCTCATGGCCCTGGGTGCGACCGCCTACCTGGCCGCAGGCGGCATATTCATGCCGGTGCACCGAGGACTTCGCGGCCTGCTGATCGCGGGCGTCGCCGTGGCGTACGTGGCCGTGTGGTCGGCACCGGACGTCATCGCCGACGCGGCGCGGGCCAACCGGCTGGCCCGCGCCGAGGTTTCGCTCATCACACCCACCCTGCCGGATCACCGGCTCGGGTACCTGGAGTACGTGCATGGGTGGCTCGAGCTCTCGTACGAGGGCCTGAATGATCACTCGCGCATCGACGTCGCCGTCGGGCCAGGGAGCACGGCAACCCCCAAGGCCGCCTGCGCGAATCCCGTTCCGTGGGACGACATCCAGGAGCACGCGAAGTGCCGGCAGGTGTCACCGGGCATATGGCTCCGTAGCGGTGAATCCCAGAAGCTCATCTTCGCAACGCATGGCGACGCCTTGGTGCGGGTCGAGAGCCCGACGATGTCCGAGAAAGAGCTGATCGCCGTGCTGGGCACATTCCACCCCGTCGAAGCCGAGGAACTGGCAAGACTCTACGAGGAGTGACCGCACGACGCTCCGCTCAGGATGACCCGTCCTTCCGAGGGATCTCCGATCAAAGCCGCTCGCGTAAACGCAGGTACTTGCGGCCGGCCTCGGTAATCGCACCGCGAAGGGCGGCAAGTTCCTCATCCCGCGATGCAACAGTTCGCCACGCAAGTCCATCTGGGAGGTGACACGGACGACGAAAGGCGAAGGCTGTTGGAAGCAGATCCCCGGTTCGCCGGGTTCGCCGCCGAACGTGGCGACGCGCTGTTGCGTTACGGCTACGTCCTGGCTGGGAACCCGCACGACGCGGCCGACCTGGTGCAGGAGGCACCTCTGAAGTTACGCGCCTCCTGGCCGAGACTGCGCGCCAAGGACAATCCGGAAAGTTATGTGCGTACCACCATGGCCAGGCTGCACACGGCGGCCTGGCGGTTGCGGCGGCGCGAACTGCTCGCCTGGGACCCACCAGAGCACGGCTACCACGACGCACTGCCCAGCGAAGACGAGCAGGCGATGTGGGAGGCGCTGGCCGGGTTGCCCCGCAAGCAGCGGGTGGTACTGGTGTTGCGCTACTACGAGGGGCTGAGCGACGAGGAGATCGCGGTGACCCTGGGGATCTCTCGTGGAACCGTGCGGAGTCAGGCGTCACGGGCGCTCGGCAAGCTCCGTTCCGCCGTGGGCGAGCACATCGAGTCAGGCGTCGGGTCGGATCGCGGGGAGCGGCGATGAGCGATATCGAAGAGCGGTTGAGCAGGACTCTGGGACACGCGGCCGAACGGGCGCCGCGGCTGGCCGCCCCGGCGGCGGAACGGCTGGAGACGGGCTACCGACGGCGCAGGCAGAGGTCCCAGGCGCTGCTCGCGGCGGCGTCTGTGGTGGTGCTCGCCGGTGGGGTCGTCGTGGGCCTGCAGGCGGTCGGCGACGGAAAGGCGCTGCCCGCGGCCGACCCGTCGGAAGTACCCTCCGCGATGATCAGCGCTGCCACCACCGCGGAACCCATCGAGAAGCTGTGGCCGCAGGCTGTGTGGAAGATGCCCGTCAAGGACTCTCAGGGCAGGGAACTACGCCCCGTCGCACTGACCGACGACGGGACACTGCTGGTCAAGGCATGGCACAAGGTCGAGGAGCCCGAGGCGCTCTACCTCTACGACCTGGCCGGAGGGGATCTGCGAAAGATCGCGGACATACCCGCGTCGAAAAAGACCGGGATCGCCGCGAACTTCAGCATGGGTGAGGGCGTGGTGGCGTGGTGGACCTCGACGAAGACCTCCGTACGCCTCTGGGCCGCACCGCTGACCGGCGGCGAGGCCAGACAGGTGGCCGAGCACAAGACCAGAGACGACATGATCGACAGCCTCGCCGTGGCGAAGGGCGCGATCGTGTTCTCCGTGATGAAGGGCGGGGTGTTCAGCGTTCCTGTGGAGGGGGGTCAGGTGACGCCGATCGACCGCGGGACCAGTTTGCACCTGCTGTCCTGGCCATGGGCGGGCTCACCGGGCACGTGGAGCCCCAAGGACGGAGCCCCGTTCACGCACCTGGTCAACCTGGAGACCGGGCAGACCAGCGACGCGGCCCCTGCCCGCCAGGGAGAGAAGTTGCTCGCCTGCGGTGTGCGGTCTTGTCTCTCGACGATGGGCAACGGCGGCAGGGCGTTCACCCGGGCGCGTGATGGCTCGGAAGAGCAGGAGGTGCCGACCGGCTACCAGATCCCGGAGCCGCCCAGCCAGAGTCGCTTCTACGTGCGCAACCTCAGAAGCGACGCCCCGGGTCTAGGGCTCTACGACCTGAAGACCGGGACGTTGGCGGACCTGGGCATCAGGAATGAAGCCAGTCAGGGCGAGGTGCCGGTCGCCGACCGGGCCGGACGGATGATGACGTACCGGATCGAAAGCGGCAGGTACGTGATCGACCTGTCCAGGATTCCCTGACAGGGGCGGGCGCGCCCGACGGCGCCAGGGGTCATTTCAGTAGTTCCCGGGCCAGCGTCTCGGCCCACCACTGCTCAACCTGACCGGGCGACCAGCCTCGTTCGTCGGTGAGCGTGCGGTACACGTCGACGCTGCACAGGCCCGCATAGACGTCGACGGCCGTGGGCACGTCCAATCCCTCGCGCAACACACCGGCCGGCCACGAGGAGAACACCGTGACGCGGGTCTGGTCGGCCCTGCCGCGGCCGTCGCGGTAGACCGCCGCCAGCTCGGGCTCGGCCCGTCCGGCCTCACGCAGCAGCGTGATGACGTCTCCGGCGCGCTCATACAGGCGCCGGTCGAAACCGGCCATCGCGCCCAGTTGCCGCTGGGGGTCGCCCTTGGCGGCCTCCAGCTCCGCGAGCTGCTGGGCCGGGTCGGCCGACAGGTCGGCGGCATCGGCCAGCGCCTGGGTCAGCCCGGCCTTGTTGCCGTACACGGCATAGACCGTCGGCACCGAGACCCCGGCCTCCCGCGCCACGTCGCGCACGGTGGTGGCGGCCCAGCCACGTCTGACGAAGAGCCGGCGCGCGGCGTCGGCAATCTCGGCCCGCGTCTCCAGCGCTTGTGCCGTACGGCGTATCGAATCGTAACGACGTCGCTCCACCTGTACTCCCATCCTGTGCACCATAGCCGCATCGCCGCCATCGCCTTCGCCATCTTGTTGATCATGACAGCGCCCGATATGTGGCTGACTCCGGCCCACCTTCATGGCGCTGGAGGCGGCGGGGCCCACCTACTTTCCGGCGCGGCTTCCCACGTCGTCGCCGGTCTCGGATCCCGCGCTCGCCCCCGCGCGGCCTCCATCGTCCCCCGCCGGCAAGTTTTCGGTTTACGCTACTTATAATGAATAGTATGTGCGTCATGACGTTCAGCCCAAAAGGCTCGTGAAAGGCAGGCATGTGAAGCTCGTGATCTTCGGGGCCAATGGCCCGACAGGGCGGCTCGCCACCGCCCAGGCACTCGCCGAGAGCCACACCGTCACCGCAGTCACCCGGCGTCCGGAGGCGTTCCCTTTCAGCGATCCCGCGCTGGACGTCGTTAAGGCGGACGCCCTGGACCCCGAGGCGGTAAATCGGGCGGTGGCCGGGCACAACGCCGTCATCTCGACGCTCGGCGTCCCCTACGGTTCCGAGGCGCCCACCACGTTCTCCGAGTCCGCCAAGAACATCGTCGCGGCCATGGCCGCGCATGACATCCGGCGTCTGGTGTGCGTGACCTCGACTGGCGTGCCGATGACACCCCCTCCCGGGGAGACGCTCGTCTACCGCAAGGTGGTCGTGCCGTTGCTTCTCAGGATGGGGCGTCCGCTGTACGAGGATGCCGGCCGCATGGAGGAGATCGTGGCCGGCAGCGACCTGGACTGGACCATCATCCGCCCCTCGGGACTGTTCGACGGCGGCAGGGTCACCCATTACACCGTCGGCCCGCCGCAGATGGTGGGCCGGTTCACCTCCCGGCACGATCTGGCGGACGCGCTCGTCCGGGAAGCCGTCGAGGGCCGCCACGTCCGCTCCATCGTGGAGGTCATCACCACCGAGGGCACGCCGAGTGTCTACCGCGTGTTCCTGAAGGAAGCGCTCCGCATCGGCAACGGCAGCGCATGAGAAGGCGCGGCCGGGTCCCCTCGGGGACCAGCCGCTCGCCGAGTCACCGATCCTGAATCCTGTGCCGGACGACGGCAGGACACCCTGACTCTTGGGCTTAGCGTTCCGCGCTGCAGCACCACGGGACGAACCCCTGCCACGTCCGCGGTCACCAGTCCGTCGTGCCGAACCGATGACACAGCACCAGCACGTTTCGGCCGCTCAATGAAGGTGAACCAGGCCCGCCGACAAATCCACCACTATCTGGCGAGGAGCGAGTCTCTGATCGCCTGTGCACCGGACGCGCCTGCCTCCGCCAGTTCGTGCGCGGCATGTCGGAGCTCGGCCACGGCGTAGGCGTTGACCGCCGCAGCATCCGAAGCCACGTTCAAGGCGATGGCGGTTGCGGCTTCGGCATCGCCCTGCATGATGTGGGCTCGCGCCAGGCAGGCCCCGAACCATGCTCGATCGCGCCGGTAAGACTCGGGCAGGGTCGACAGCCCTCGTTCGATGTAGTCGGTGGCGCGGCGGCCGTCGCCGAGTTCCAGTTCGGCCATGCCTCGCTGCATGAGGAACCAGCCCTCGCCGTAGAAGTACATCCAGGGCGGCTCGTCGGCGGGGTGTTCGGCCGCGGTTCTGATGAGTTCTTCGGCTTCCCCAAGTCTGGTACGTGCCTGGTTGGCCTCGCCCATCTGGGCGTGCCCCCGGCCGGCCATCTGGGCGGCCATGCCTCGCACGCCGTGTGTTGTCCGGCCGTCCTGCCAGCGGGAGGCCTCGGCGAGGCGTACGCATCGGTGTGCGTCGCCGAGGCTCCATGCCTGGTGGGCGCGCATGTTCAGGGTGGTTGAAGCGAGGCAGGCGTCTCCGGCTTCGAGGGCCCAGGCGTGGGAGCGGTCGTACCAGGCCAGCGCGGCCGGATGGTCATGGGAGTCCTGGCACATCCATGCGATGAACTGGGCGTACTGGGCGAGGACGGCGATCGCGCGGTCAGCCAGCGGCCCCGTGGCACCCCTTGCGAGATCTGCCACGGTGGACAGTTGAGCATGGACGAGTGGCAGCAATGGACGGCTACCGATGGTGTCTTCGACGCGGCGGTGCTCGGCCAGGCAATGTTCCAGCCATTGCACGGTTTCCAGATCGACCCGGGGCGGGTTCTTGATGGCGCGGGTGATGCGCTCGTACAGGTCAGGGTCGGGCGCCAGCGACGGAAGGGCGAGGGCGGGGACCGGCTTGATGACGGTGCCGAACAACTGATCTTCTGTGGCGCCGAACGCAGCGCAGTAGAGCTTGGTGTAGAAGGCGTCCGGCCGGTGCTCGCCGGTTTCGTGGCCGCGTATGCGCCGGATCAGGTTCGCCGGCTCAGGGAGCGGCTTGGCAGAGGCTTTGATCAGCTGCTGGGCCAACTCGCGCTGCGACCAACCTCGGGTGGTACGGGCGGCCAGCAGCCGGGTGGCCCAGACAGGAACCGCTGGGACGTGGTCGGTCATCCAGCGCACCTCCAGAGACGGGCGGACATGAAGGCGGACATCCGGCTGCGCCTCCTAGTGTCCTCTTCTGACGTGCTGCCGCGCACGGCTCTGATGTATTCATGCACCGCGACACCGATGCCTTCTTCTCGTGGGCGGCCACCGACTGCTCCGGCCGGGGAGCGTGCGGCATCACCGCTGAGCCGTTTCGGGCTGCCGCACTCCTGACCGAAGCGCTCGGCTTGTTGGCTCCTGGTGCCACCGGGACGGTCCGGCTGGTGCGTCTCGACCGCAACCCTCCTACATCTACGGGAGGACCCTGCTGCGTCTGCGCCGCATCAAGGCCAACTCACCGACCGTGATCGTCACCGGCGATTAGGGCGGGACGGAGCCAGATCGCGATGTCCGAATGGGTACCGCACAGTCCCTACGGCCCTCTGCGGGGTCCAGCCCGCCAGGGGTCGGTTCGGCGCGGCGCTGGAAGCAAGAACCGGAGTCTCGGTGGTTGGAGAGGCAACCGACTCAGCAAACTTCGTGGGCCGCCCCAATGGACTGCCCGCTCTCGCGAAGCGCCAGTCGTGGGGGTTGCGCGCCTAAGGCGCGCCTGAGGAAGGCAGTCCGAGCGAAGCGAGGTCCTACAGGGGTCGAGCCGTTGGCTCGGCTGGAAGAAGCGTCTGAGCCCCGAAAGCGCGAAGCGTACCCCTACGAAGCCCTTTGTGGCAGAGCATGCGAAAAGGCCCTCCAGGATGATCCTGGAGGGCCTTTTCGGCTTGGTAGCGGGGGCAGGATTTGAACCTGCGACCTCTGGGTTATGAGCCCAGCGAGCTACCGAACTGCTCCACCCCGCGTCGGTGTGTGTCTAAAGACTATAGGTGGCGCGGGGTGGACGCAAATCGAGGAACTACGGGCTGGCCGTCGGTGTCGCCGTCGGGGTGCCGGACGCCGACGGCGACACCGAGGGTGACGACGACGGTGCCGACGACGGAGAGGCCGTTGGTGACGGCGTCGGAGTGGTGGTGGTGCTCGGCAGAGCGCCCAGCCCTTCCAGAGCCTTCAGTGCCGCTTCCAGCTGCTTCTGAGCCTTGCCGTAGGCCTCCCAGTTGGGCGGGTTGGCCTGCAGGGCCTTCTGGGCCTCGCTGTAGGCGTTCTGGGCGTTGTCGATCGCCGCCTTCAGAGCCGTGGTGTTCTGGTTGGGTTTCACCTGCTCGTTGTTGGGTGGCGTCTGCTGCTGTTGTCCGTCGCCGAAGACCTGTTTCAGAGCTTCAGGAAGGGTCCGGGCGACGCCGATCTTGCTGCCGAACGACACCAGGACGCGCTGCAGGATCGGGTACGGCTCCTGCCCGCCACCTGCGGCGACCTGGATGTACACCGGCTCGATGTACACCAGCCCGCCCGCATAGGGCAGAGTCAGCAGATTTCCGTAGCGGACCGAGGAGGCGCCGACGCCCAGCAGGTTCAGTTCGCCGGCGAATCGGCTCTGGAAGGCGTTCTGTGCCTGGCCGGGGCCCGGGATGGGGGTGTTGGACGGCATTCGCAGGATGCGTAGCTTGCCGTAGTCGGGACCGGCCACCGAGTTGACCGCCATGAAGGCCGCCAGGTTGGGTCCCTGTTTCGGGACGAACGTCGTCGTCAGCGAGAACGTCGGCGCCTGGTTCTGAACGGGCATCGTGGTCGTCACGTAGTAGGGCGGCTGCTTGGTGTTCTCGCCCTGTGACGGGTCGCTCGGGATGTTCCAGAAGTCCTGGCCGCTGTAGAAGGCGGCGGGGTTGGTGATGTGGTAGCGCGACAGGGTGTAGCGCTGCACCTTGAACAGGTCTTCCGGGTAACGCACGTGCGCCTGGAGGTCGGCGCTCATCTTCGACTTCGGCTGGATGATGCCGGGGAAGGCCTTGGTCCACGTCTTGAGCACCGGGTCGTTCTCGTCCCAGCCGTACAGGGTGACCGTGCCGTCGTAGGCGTCGACGGTGGCCTTTACCGAGTTGCGGATGTAGTTGATCTTGTCTTGCGGCTGCTGGGCGACCACGCGGCGGTTGGTCGTCGTGTCGCTGGTCATGTCGCCCAGGCTCTCGCTCTGCGCGTACGGGTATTCGTTGGAGGTCGTGTAACCGTCGATGATCCAGGTGATCCGCCCGTCGACGATCGACGGGTAGGGGTTGCCGTCGAGGGTCAGGAACGGTGCGACCTTCTCGACCCGTTCGCGCGGGTTGCGCACGTACAGGATCTTGGAGTTGTCGTTGATGTCACCCGAGAGCAGGATGTTCTTCTCGCCGTACTTGGCCGCGTAGACGAGCCGGTTGAGGAACGAGCCGACCGGGACGCCGCCCTTGCCGGTGTATGTGGTGTTCTTCTGGCCGGTGCCGCCCGTTTCCGGGTAGTCGAGCTCCTGCGGGTTGTTCGGGTTGCCGCCGGCGATGACGTATTCGGAGGACGCCGGGCTCTCGCCGAAGTAGACCCGCGACTCCTTCAGCTTGGTCGTGTTGACCAGCGGGCCCATGACCGGCATGTCCTTGGCGTCGTAGTCGGGCAGGCCGCCCGGGTCGACCTCGTTGCCGGGCGCCGCCACGATGCCGTAACCGTGGGTGTAGACGAGGGCGTTGTTGATCCAGTTGTTCTGGCCCTCGGGCACCCCGAGCAGCTCGCGTACGCCGACGACGTGGTCGACCTGCTTGCCGTTGGCGTCGGGGTAGCGGTCGACGTCGAGCTGGTCGGAGAAGCCGTAGAAGCCGCGGATGCGCTGGGTCTGCTCGTACGTCGCGGAGACCAGCGCCGGGTCGAGCAGCCGGACGCCGGACACCGAGGCGTCGCCGTTGCTCTCGACCTTGGTCGGGTCGGCCTCCGCGGTGTAGGGCAGTATCTCCGTCTGGTCGACGTTGTACGAGGCTCGTGTCGCGTCGATGTTGCGCTGGATGTAGGCCGTCTCCTTGAGCTGCTGGTTCGGCTTGACCTGGAACTGCTCGACCAGCGCCGGGTAGACGCCGCCGATCAGGATGGCCGAGAGCACGAGCAGGCCGAAGGACACGCCGGGCAGCATGCCGCCGGGCCGTATGACACCCGCGAAGAACAGCGCGGCGCAGATCAGCGCGATGATCGCCAGGATGGTCTTCGCCGGGAGCACCGCGTTGACGTCCGTGTAGGAGGCGCCGTGCACGAAGCCGCGGTCCGAGAAGACCAGCCCGAACCGGTCGATCCAGTAGGCGATGGCCTTGAGCAGCACGAACACGCCGAGCAGCACCGACAGGTGGGCACGCGCCGCGCGCGAGGCGTGCACGCCCGGTGACTGCAGCCGGAAGCCGCCGTAGAGGTAGTGCGTGATCCCCGCCAGGATGATCGAAATGATCACAGCGGTGAACAGGAAGTTCAGGACCATCCGAATGAACGGGTAGTCGAACATGAAGAACGAGATGTCCATCCCGAACAGGGGCTCCGTCTTACCGAAGGGCACCCCGTTGATGAACTCCATCCAGGTCTTCCACTGCCCGGCGAACGACGAGCCCGCGAAGAGCGCGAGCAGGCCCATGCCGACGATGAAGATCAGCTTACGGTGGGGGTCGAGCGCCATCCGGTAACGGTCCGCGCCGCTGCCGCCGCCGAACATCGCGGGGCCGAACATCGGCCGCATCCGGAAGGCCAGCAGCATGTTGCCGCCGGCGATGCCGACCATCAGCACCGCTCCGACCAGGAACAGCACGATCTCGGTCAGCAGGACGCCCGAAAAGACGGACGTGTAGTCGATGGAAAGATCGACCGTGTCGAACCACAAAAAATCGGTATAAATACCGGAAAATAGGAAAAATAGCGCCACAATCGCCACGAGTGCGATCGCGACCGGAAGAAGCAGTCGCGGTCGGCGGGGCAAACGCATTGCCCTGCCGCCGGCTCCTGGGGTCCGGAAGCTCAAGGCCAACCCCTCGTCGTGATGAACAAACGGTCCGTGTCTGGCAACCTACACCGCTGTGCCAGCCCTACGGCTAACGCATGGCGATCGCCAGAAGTTTCATCCGGCAGCGCAAGCGGGCACATCGCCTTTACCCGTGCGCAACGCGTCGAGCGCGCTGACCGCCGCGTGCAACGTCTCGGCCTTGACCAGGCGGAGCCCGTCGGGGATGGCCTTCATGGCCTCGGCGCAGTTGCCGGCCGGGGTCAGGAACACGGTCGCGCCGGACTTGCGGGCGCCGACCATCTTCTGGGCGATGCCGCCGATGGGCCCGACCTCGCCCGATGCCTGGATCGTGCCGGTGCCGGCGATGTCCTTGCCGCCGGTGATCTCGCCGGGGGTCAGCTTGTCGAGGATGCCGAGCGAGAACATCAGCCCGGCGCTCGGCCCGCCGACGTCACCCACGTTGATGTCGACCTTGAACGGGAACTTGTAGCTCTCCTGCATGTCCACGCCCACGAGGGCCTGGCCCGAGGGACCCACCACGGTCGACAGGCTGATGTCGGTCTTGTCCTTGCCCCTGATGACGGTGAAGGCAACGCTGTCGCCAGGTTTGTGCGCCTTGACCGTGTCGCTGATGGTCTTGACGTCCGCGACCGGTTTGCCGTCGACGGCGCTGATCTCGTCGCCCTTGCGCAGCTTGCCGTCGGCCGGCTTGCCCTTCACCGTGGACGCGACCGTGACGATCATGCCGAAGGGGATCTTGAGCTCGGTCAGCGCGGCCGCGGTGGCGAAGTCCTGGGAGTTGGTCATCTCGACCGTGTTCTCCTCCTCGACCTCTTTGGGCGAGCGGGACTTGGGGAAGATGGTCTCCTCGGGGACGACCGCGACCGTCGGATCGACCCAGCCGCGCAACGCGGTCAGCAGATCGATCCGGCTGCTCGGCCCGCCCTGGTAAGCCACCGTGACCAGCCTCAGCGCACCGGTCGTCGGATAGGTCTGGTGCCCGCTGATCGTGATCACGGGTTTCTTCTCGACCTCGCCGATGGTGTTCTCGGTCGGTCCAGGACTCAGTACGACGTACGGGACGGGCAGGAAAGCCCCTGCGACACCGAGCGCCAGCACGAGGAAGCCCGCAACCAGGAGGGTCAAGGCGCGTCGCGACATGAGGACGAGCTTATTGGCAGGCACCGACCCACTCGGCCGACCCGTCGGCGAAGATCTGGTGTTTCCAGATCGGGACCTGCGACTTGAGGTCGTCGATCAGCCTGCGTGACGCCTCGAAAGCCTCGCCCCGGTGGGGGCAGGCGACTGCGACGATCACGGCGATGTCGCCGAGCTCCAGATCGCCGATCCTGTGGACGGCGGCGAGCGCGGTGACCGGGAAGTCGGCGGCCACCTTCTCCGCCACCTGGCGCAGCGCGTCGAGGGCCGAGGGGTGCGCCGAGTAGGAGAGCCTGGTCACGGGCTTGCCGTGGTCCTGCTCTCGCACGGTACCGACGAAGAGCGTGGTGCCTCCTGCCGCGTGGTCCCCCACGGCGGCCAGCACCTCGTCGACGGAGAGCGAGGTCTCGCGAATCCCGAGCAACCGGATGACATCCACGAAAAGAGCCTACATATTCACAGCCGGCGCTTCTTGCGTACCTGGCGGACGATGGCGGCGGTGCCGATGACCGCGACCGTGGCGCCGGCGGCCGTGAGCGTGGCCTCCTTGACCGGCAGCCGCCTGCCGACCACGGTGGTCCTGTTCTCGCGCAGCTCAAGGAGCTGCTCGAACGCGGCCTCGTTGGTCCAGACGGGCTTCCAGCCCGCCTCACGCAGCGCCGTGCAGTCGACGACCCACGGGTAGACGACATAGTGCAGGTCCGTCGCGGGGGCCGGGGTGATGCCCAGCCGGTGCAGGCGCTGCGCCGTACCGAAGGTGAGGCCCGCGGGCAGCTCGAAGCGTCGCAGTCCGGACAGCTCCTCGACCTGCTCCTGCTCCAGCCAGCCGTCGGAGCCGACGGCGGCCACGCCGGTCACCACACCGCGCGCGGCCAGTTCGAGCGCCGAGACCAGGTCGTCGACGTGGCAGAACTGCCAGCGCGGCGAGCAGCCCTTGACCGTGAGCAGCCTGGGCGACTCGAAATGGCGGGTGATGACCGTGTCGATGCCGGGACCGACCACGGCCGCGGGCCTCAGCACGGTCACCTCCAGGCCGGGGTGGCTCCGCGACGACCTGCGTACGAGCGCCTCGATCTCCAGATAGTCGCCCACGACCCCCGTGTCGGGCTCGGCCGCGACCGGGGACACCTCGGGCAGGGGCACGTCGTTGTCGGGCGCTGCGCCGTACACCATCGCGCTCGTGACGAGCACGACGCGCCGGACGCGTGCGGCGGCGCTCGCGGTGAGCACCGTTTGCGCAGCTCGCAGATTGTACGCGCGCCGCTCGGCGGGGTTCGCGTCGACGGCGTAGTCACCGGCCAGGTGGACCAGGACGTCGATGTCGGAGATGCGGTTCGCCAAGAGCGGATCCCGCACGTCGATCACTCTCCAGGTGGCCTCCTGGACGTCACCGCGCTCCTCGTCAATGGCCACCACCCTGCGGAAATCCGCGGAGGACACGAGCTTTGCGAGCAGCTCCCGGCCTATGCCTGAAGCGGCCCCGGTGACGGCGACGACGGGGTGGCGCGGGCGTTTCGAGGTAGGCACCAGGTCCTCACTTTGCACTGATCCGCCGTAGGACGACTAACGTGGCGGATGTGGACTCCTCCATCCTGCACGAGGTAGAGCGGTGACTGACCTGCCAGGTCGCGAAAACGACCCCAACGAGAACCCGTTCGCCATGTTCGGCAACCCTGAGCAGATGGCTCAGGCGATGCGCCAGTTCGCCGACATGCTGTCGGCGCCCCAGGGCTCCGGCCCTGTCAACTGGGACATGGCCAAGAACATCGCCCGCCACGCCGTGGTCGCCGAGAGTGATCCGAGCGTCATGGAAGGCGAGCGCCGCCAGATCGTGGAGGCGCTGCGCCTGGCCGACCTGTGGCTGAACGAGGCGACGACCCTCCCCAGCGGCGTGTCCAACCCGCAGGCGTGGAGCCGGTCCGAGTGGATCGAGAACACCGTGCCCGTGTGGCGCACGCTCTGCGAGCCGATCGCCGCACGCATGGTCGAGACCATGGGCGGCGCGCTCGGCGGCGGGGGCCTGCCTCTGGAGGCCCAGCAGATGGCCGGGCCGCTGATGGGCATGCTCAAGCAGATGGGCGGCATGATGGTCGGCCAGCAGATCGGCCAGGCTCTCGGCTCGCTCGCCCGCGAGGTGATCGGCACCACCGACATCGGCCTGCCGCTGTCCGACACCGCCGCGCTGCTGCCCGGTGGCATCGCGTCGTTCAGCGAGGGCCTGGAGCACCCCGCCGACGAGATCAGGCTCTATCTGGCGCTGCGCGAGGCCGCGCACCACCGGTTGTTCCAGCACGTGCCGTGGCTGCGCGCCAACCTGCTCGGCGCCGTCGAGGAGTACGCCAGGGGCATCACGGTCGACACCTCGGCGCTCGAAGAGCAGATCCGCGGGCTCGACATCAACAACCCCGAGGCCATCCAGGAGGCGTTGAGCGGCGGCGCGCTGCTCAAGCCCGAGGAGACCGAACGGCAGAAGGCCGCGCTGGCCCGCCTGGAGACCATGCTCGCCCTGGTCGAGGGCTGGGTGGCCACCGTGGTGGACGACGCCGCGGACGGCAAGCTGCCCTCGGCCGTCGCCCTGGCCGAGACCGTACGACGGCGCCGCGCGACCGGAGGCCCGGCCGAGTTGACCTTCGGTACGCTCGTCGGGCTGGAGCTGCGGCCCAGGCGGCTGCGCGAGGCGGCGACGCTGTGGCGGGCGCTGAAGGAGGCGCGCGGCATCGACGGGCGCGACGCGCTGTGGGGCCACCCCGACCTGCTGCCGCACGCCGACGACCTCGACGACCCCGACGCGTTCGTCCGCGGCGAGGCCGCCTGGGACATCTCCCAGTTGGACGTCAAGCCCAACGAGGACGACCAGAGTTGAGCCTGCGCCACAACGCGGTGGCCGTGCTCTCCGGCTGGGCCGCGCCCACGCCCGGCGAGGAGTCACTGCGCGCCGAGTTCCTCGATCACCTGCGCACGCACGACGACGCGATGCTGCGCGAGTGCGTGCCGGGGCATCTCACCGCTACGACCGCGGTGCTGTCGCACGACGGCGCGCGGGTACTGCTGACACTCCACCCCAAGGCAGGCATGTGGCTGCCGATGGGCGGTCACTGTGAAATTTCCGACACCTCCCTTGCGGCTGCCGCGTTGCGCGAGGCGGTGGAGGAGTCGGGCATTTCCGGCCTGGAGCTGCTGCCCGGCCCGCTGGCCGTCGACAAGCACCAGGTCTGGTGCCACCCCCCGCACAGCTGGCATCTCGACGTGGAGTACGCGGCCGTGGCGCCCGCGGACGCCGAGGCGGTGATCAGCGAGGAGTCCCTCGACCTGCGCTGGTTCCCGCTCGACGAGATCCCGGAGCTCTCCGATGAGGCGACCCGCCGGCTGGCGGCACGTGGCCGCGTGGCGCTTACCGCAAATACACGCGCGCTCGGTTAGAGTCCGCCTGGGCTTGTACCGTTCCAAGGGGGCAATGTGCACACCTCAGCCGAAAACTCGGTCGGCGGTACGATCGTTACGCCCCCTCGGAAACGGCGCAAATTCCCCGGCACCACGCTGACCTGGCTGGCCGTGACTCCGTTCGCTGCCTGGGCGGCGACCAGGGTGGCGGGGCTCGAACGCGGCTCGCTGGCCACCCAGCTCATGACCGCGACGCCGTACGCCGCGGCGGGCTCGGTGGTCCCCCTGATGATCGCCGCGCTCACCCGCAAGCGCGCCGCGGCCGCGGTGGCGCTGCTCACGACGACCGCTCTCGGCTTCGCGGTCCTCCCCCGGGCCCTGGGTACGGCGGACGCCACGGCGGGCCGGCCGTTCCGGGTGCTCACCATCAACATGCTCTTCGGCAGGGCCGACCCGGAGACGATCATCGGCCTGGTGCGCCGGTTCGACCCGGACGTGCTGAGCACTCAGGAGCTCACGCCCCCAGGCGTCGAGGCGCTCGACGCGGCCGGGCTGTCCGCTCTGATGCCGCACCGGGTGCTCCAGGATGAATGGTCCGCGAGCGGCAGCGGGCTCTACTCCAAGCATCCGCTCAAGCCGATCTACCACCTGATACCGCCGGTCGGGCACAACATGCCCGCGGCGATGGTCTCGCTGCCCGGTGGCAAGCCGATCGAGTTCGTGGACGTGCATCCCTTTCCGCCGCTCGGTCCCCAGGTGACGAACTGGGTCGAAGCCCTGGACGACCTCCCCGCCGCTTCGAGTGACACGGTGCGGATCCTGGCGGGCGACTTCAACGCCACGCTCGACCACACGCCCATGCGCCGGCTGCTGTCGCGCGGCTACAAGGACGCCGCCGATCAGGTCGGGGCCGGGCTCATCCCGACCTGGCCGGCCAACAAGCGGGTGCCACCGATCATCACGATCGACCATGTGCTGGTGGACCAGCGGGTGGGCGTGAAGCAGGTCAGCGTGCACACCGTGCCCGACACCGACCATCGGGCGGTGTTCGCGGAGCTCAGCGTGCCTTGAGCAGTGCCCTGAGGTTGTCCCAGCCCTCCAGCCCGGGGTCGAGGCGGGTGACGTCTTCGGGGGTGCGCAGGCGGTGCCAGCCGGGGCCGGTGGCCACCATGCGACGGCCGGGCGCCTGGGCGCGCAGAGTCGTCACCGGGTCGGGGTCGTCGAGATCGGGATCGGCCCATCCGGGCATGGGCAGACCGCAGGCCAGGGCCACGGCTCCGCCGTCCTCGGCTGGACAGAGCGTGATCTGGGCCCGGCCGAGCTCGCGGAAGAGCTTGCCGACCAGCAGGGGCGGCAGGTCGGGCGCGTCGGCGCCGATCACCACGGCCTGGTCGCCGGCGAACCGGCCCATGATGACCTTGAGCGGCTCGTCCTCGTCGATCATGATCACTTCGGTGCCGGGCCAGACGATCGCGTCGAGGCCGGGGACGCTGGTGACCAGGACCGGCGTGACGAGTTCGAGGCCGGCGACCATCTCGTAGGTGTCCTCGGCCATGGCCTCCAGGAACTCGTCCGGGTCCATGCCCTCGGGGGCCGCCCGCGCCATGCTCTGCCGTACGAGAACCGCGGCGATGCGCGTCAACACTCCTCCGGTGCCGTATGGGCGGCGGCGGAGAATCCTTCGAGGAACCCGCGCGCCCGTTCTGCTTTGGGATACTGTTCGACCAGCGCCCAGAACCTGGCGCCGTGGCTGGGAACGAGCAGATGTACGAGCTCGTGGATGATCACGTAGTTGATGACCCACTCAGGGAGACCCTTGAGGCGGGTCGAGATCCGGATCGTGCCGTTCTCCGGGGTGCATGATCCCCATCGATGCTGCTGATTGTCCACCCAGCGCACGCTGTCCGGCATGGCCCTGCCGTTGAGATACTTCGCCGACAGCTCCTTGGCCCGCTCCAGGAGGGCTTCGTCGGTCGGTCTTCGCCGGCTCTCCTTGGCCGCGAGCCGATCGAGCATCCGGCTCACCCATTCATCAGCGTCTTCGCCGCTCAGCCAGGCAGGCAGGAGCACGATCGTCTTGTCGCCGTCGCGGTAGGCGGAGACCGTACGCCGGCGACGAGAACTGCGACGGACCTCGACTGTCTCGGGGGGCACATATGCACGGTAGCCGAGACTGGCGAAATTCCACAGAGGGGGAGTCGTTGTTTCTGCTGGTCAGATGATTAAGACCCGGTGAATTTGGGCATGCGCCTTTCCCGATGCGCGACCAGTCCCTCGATCATGTCGGCGGATGCCATGGTCACCGGCTGGGCGAGGGACTCCCAGCGCAGCGCGGCTTCCAGGTGTGGATGGTCCTGGTTCAGGGCGACCTTGGTGAGTCTTGTGGCAATCGGGGCGTTCTGCGCGATGGCCTGGGCGAGGGCCTCTACTTCCGCCATAAGGTCATTTCCCGGGAAAGATTGATTTACCAGACCTTTAACTGCGGCTTCCTGTCCCGTGACCGTGCGGCCAGTCAGCAGCATCTCCCTGCCGAGGGCGCCCGCCCTCTTCGGCAGCAGGTACGTGGCCGCCATCCCGGGATGCAGACCGAGCTTCGTGAACGGGACCAGCAGCTTGGCGTCGTCGGCGGCGTACACGAGATCGCAGGCCAGCGCCACGCACAGGCCCGCCCCCACCGCCGGGCCGTTGACGGCGGCGATGGTCGGCACCTCCAATCCGGTGATGGCCAGCCAGGTGCGGTAGAAGGCGAGCATCCGGTCGCGCAGCTTCGGCACGGTCTCCGTGCCGCGTTCGCCCAGCCAGGACAGGTCGCCGCCGGAGGAGAACGCGGTGCCGGCGCCCGTGACGATCACGCAGCGGACGCCGGTGTCGGTGGCCAGTGCGGCCATGGTCTCGCGCCACTCGCCGGTCATGCCGTCCGTCATGGCGTTGCGTATGTCGGGGCGGTTGAGGGTGATCAGTACGGTCCCGTCGTCTCTGCGGTCCACCAGGAGTTCGCTCATGGGGGGAGCGTAACGGCGGAGGGTTATCCACAGGCGGCTCGTAAGGCACTCGGGATCTTGGATCGAGGTGGCAGTCTTGCGCGCCATGAGGCCACGTGTGAAACCCGCGCTCCGGCGGATCGTCCGTGACGAGCAGACCTTGCAGTTGGGGGCACACCCCCTGCGTTCCGTCCTGGTGACGGGCTCGGAGCACCAATGGGTGGCGGGGCTCGACGGCACCCGCGACCTGGGGCAGGTTCTGCGTGACGGCGCCGCCGCGGGACTGGGCGAGGCGGACTGCCGGGCGCTGCTGGATCGGCTCGCCGCGCAGGGGGTGCTGGATGACGCGGCGATCCCGCCCCTTCGGCTTTCTCTCGGTGAGCGTGATCGTCTGGCTCCCGATCTGGATGTCCTCGATCTGGCCGGTGACGGGGCGGCGGTGTTCGCGCGGCGGCGGCGGGCACGGGTGCGGGTCTACGGGGCCGGGCGGGTGGGGGCGCAGGTGGTGGGGCTGCTGGCGGCGTGCGGGATCGGGGCGGTCCGGGTCTTCGACGAAGGTCCGGTACGACCGTGTGACCTCGCGCCTGGCGGGCTGACGTGGTCGGAGCTGGGGATGAGCCGCCAGGACGGGGCGGTGGCACTCGCCCGGCGCCTCACCTCCGGCGGCCCGGAAGTGATGGCTCCGGCCGGCGACTCCGCGATTCCCGGGACGCCCTCGATGCCGGCGACGAACGCGCAGGCCGGTGGCCCCTACCTGGGCGACGGCTACGACCGTCCCGATCTGGTGGTCCTGGCACCGGTCGCCCCGCTGGACGGCGTGCTGGTCAACGAGTTGACCGCTCTCGGCATCCCCCACCTGCTCGTGTCCGCCTTCGAGGGCCACGGGTCCGTGGGGCCGCTCGTCCTTCCGGGCGAGACGGCCTGCCTGCACTGCCTCGACCTGGCCCGGCGCGATGCCGACCCCGCGTGGCCCATCGTCACCGCGCGACTGGGCGGCTATCCGCCCGGCGAGATCGCCTGCGACACGACCATGGCGACGCTGGTGGCGGCCTCTGCCACGGGCCACGCGCTCGCTCACATCGACGGGCGCGACCCCGTTGTGACCAACGGCACATTGGACATCATGCCTGATTGGCGATGGAAAACCAGGTCATGGACACAGCAACCGCAATGTCGTTGTATGCGAAACCATCCCTATCGCCCAGAATGGTCATGTCAGTCACCAGCGATGGGCTGACGATGGGTCCGGGGAACCTCGAAGGGGGGAAGCGGTGTCTCAGCCAGGATGCCGCGCATCAGTGTGAGCGATCTGCCGCGCCGCGCCGTTACGCGTTCCGCCAAGCTTGCCACCCTTCCACTCGGCTTCGCCGGCCGTGCCGCTCTGGGGCTCGGCAAGCGGATCGGCGGCAAGTCCGCCGAGATCGTCGCCCAGGAGATCCAGCAGCGCACCGCCGAACAGATCTTCAAGGTTCTCGGCGAGCTCAAGGGCGGCGCGATGAAGGTCGGGCAGGCGCTGTCCATCTTCGAGGCGGCCCTTCCTCAGGAGATCGTCGGGCCCTATCGCGCCACGCTCACCAAGCTGCAGGAATCGGCCCCGCCGCTGCCGGTCGCCACGGTCCACAAGGTGCTCACCGAGCAGCTCGGTGACGGCTGGCGGGACTACTTCGAGTCGTTCGACGACCGGCCGACTGCCGCCGCCTCGATTGGACAGGTGCACCGGGCGGTCTGGCACGACGGCCGCGACGTGGCGGTGAAGATCCAATACCCGGGTGCGGGCAAGGCCCTGCTCGGTGACTTCACCCAGTTGGCGCGGCTGGGCAAGCTCTTCGGCGTGGTGCTGCCCGGCCTCGACATCAAGGCGGTGCTGGCCGAGCTCCGTGAGCGCATCGCCGAGGAGCTCGACTACCTGCGCGAGGCCGAGGCCCAGCACGCCTTCGCGCTCGGTTTCAAGGACGACCCCGACTTCCACGTCCCCGACGTGGTCGCCGCCAACGAGATGGTGCTGGTCACGGAGTGGATGGACGGCACTCCCCTGTCCCGCGTCATCACCGACGGCACCAAGGAGCAGCGCGACCACGCGGGCCTGCTCTTCGTCCGCTTCCTGTTCTGCTCACCGGCCCGGGTCGGCATGTTGCACGCCGACCCGCACCCCGGCAACTTCCGCCTGCTCGACAACGGCAAGCTGGGCGTCCTCGACTTCGGCGCCGTCAACCGCCTGCCTGACGGCTATCCCAGGTCCTTCGGCCAGCTGACCCGCATCTTCAACCAAGGCGACATGGACAACGTGGTCGCGGGCCTGCGCGCCGAGGGCTTCATCCGCCCCGACATCGAGGTGGACGGCGACGCCCTGCGCTCGTTCCTCTCCCCCTACGTCGAGCCGACGGCGGTCGAGGAGTTCACCTTCAGCCGCGAATGGTTCCAGGCCCAGGCGGCCAGCGTCACCGACCTTCGCCCCACGAACGTGATCCGCCAGCTCAACCTGCCGGTCTCATACGTGCTCATCCACCGCGTACACGCGGCGGGGGTCGGCGTCCTCTGCCAGTTGGGCACCACGGCCCGCTTCCGCGACGAGGCGATCCGCTGGGTTCCGGGCTTCGCCGACGACCCCGAGGACGAGGCACTGCCGGTCAGCTGAGCTGAGAGCGGGACCCGCCGTCGTGATCCACGTCCACGACGGCGGTCGACACCGCCCTGATGGAATCGGTCTACGACCTGCGCCTCCTGCTGGAGCCGGAGGCGCTCTCGCGTACGGTCCAGCACGGAACGGATCTCACCCCCGCCGCCAAGGCGTTGCGCCGCGCCGACGAGGCCGCCGACCGGGCCGATCGCAGCCTGGCCAACCGCGATTTCCACCGCGCGTTGTACGCGGGCTGCGGCAACCCCCTGCTCGTCAGCACCCTGGACGCCCTCCGCGACCAGACCGCCCTGATCTCCGCGGCGGCCTGGGTCCGGGTGCCGACCTGGGAGTCGGAGGCCGAGGAACACCGTCAGATCCTCCAGGCCGCCCAGTCCGACTCCGCCCCTGAAGCCGCCGCCCTGCTGCGCAACCACATGAGCTGCTTCGTCGACCGCGTCAAGGACAGCGGCGGCCTGGAGGCATAGGAGGCTTGTCCAGCAGAGACCGGTCAGAACCTCCCAGGCGTCGGGTCGGGTCCATCACGATCGGCCGGGCACGGGCACTCCCGCTCAGCCGATCACGACCGGTCAGGCACAGGCGCTCCTGCGGAGGCCGATCACGTCCGATCGGACAGCGGCAGATCCCCGTCCGGTTGGCGCATCCCTCTGAGGAGAGTGCTCACCCCGTCGGCGAGCACGCGGCCGCCCTCCTCCCGCGAGTCGACGAACCAACCGGGCAGCGGGCTACGCCCCGAGCAGGTGAGCTCGATGCTGACGAGGCCGTGGATCGTGGTCCACACCAGATAGGCCATCCGCGTGGGATCCTCCGATCCCGTCGCCCCGATGGCCTCCGTCAGCAGGCTGAACGTCCGCCCGAGCGCGTCCTGCCGCAGCTCGGGCGAGGGATCGAAGTCGGGCAGCGGCCGCTCGAACATCAACGCGTAGAGCGCCGGATCGGCCAGCGCGAACTCCCGGTATCCGCAGGCCACCGCCATGATCCGATCACGCGGCTCCGCGTGACCGTCGAGCGAGCCCAGCAGCATCTCTTGCAGCACGTCGAACCCGTACCGATATACCGCCTCCAGCAGCCCCGCCCGGCCGCCGAAGCACGTGTAGATGCCCATCGTGGACGTCCGCGCCTGCTCGGCGACGCGCCGGAGCGTCAGGTGCGGCGCCCCTTGCTCGCGGAGGACGCGAACAGCCGCCTCCAGCAGGTCGCCACGCAGCTCGCCGACTTCTTTCGAGGTGCTTACGTCTCTCGGCACCCTCTCACCCTAACGGCCCATAACGCGCATGATAACGAGCGTTATCACCTTCGAGAAGGGGACTCCGATATGCGTCCATCGGCTCTCTACCGGGCCAGCGCCACGGCCGGGTTCGCCTCCGCCGTGCTGCTGGTGATCAACGTCTTCCGCCGCGCGGGCCTGTTGCCGGAAACCACGCTCACCCACGCCATCGCCCCCTTCGGGGCGTTGACCGGTTTACTCGCGATCACCGGCCTCTACCTGCTCATTCGCGGTACGGCCGGCACCCTCGGCCTGATCGGCTACCTGCTCAACGCCGCCGGGCTGGCCGGGGCCTACGCGATCGAGTACATCCTGCACTACGTCTTCCCGCTCCTGGACGGCGCCAAGGTGACCGAGCTGCTGGCCGGAGGCACCGGGCGGGCGTTCCTCGTCACCTCGGTCGTGCTGCTGGCGGGGGTTGTGACCTTCAGCGCGGCGGCCCTGCGTGCGGGCACCCTGCCGCCCCTTGGAGTCATCCTCTACGCGGTCGGCATGATCCCCGGCGCGCTGCGGAACATGGTCCCGCTCCCCGTCTACCTGATCGGCCTGGCAGTGGCGGCGGCGGGGATCGCCTGGATGTCGGCCCGCCTCTGGTCGGCCCAGGAGGAAGCCGCGCCCCTCCCCTCCCAACGGCGAGTGACCGCTTAGCTCGCCAGTACCGGCTTCACTGTCGACGCGATTCCCGAGGCGCCGTTCGGGCACCTCGGGAGCTTCGCGGTGTACGGCCGCCGCGGAATAGGAACGCGCCGGACCGGCCCTGCCGTAGGCCGGAGATCGATCAGGCTCTCCCGTTTCACCACGAACCTGTCTGGAACCAGTCACTTGACGGCCGGTGGCTCGCAGACGGTCCCCTTTGCCGGCAGGCGGAGGAACATGAGGTACCGGTTGGCGTATGAGATGGCGCACTGGTTGCCGGTGAGGTAGAGGCCGTGTCCAGATCCGTTGTAACGGACCGTGGACGAGCCGGGCACTCGGCTCACGGTGTCGGCGACGTCCGCGTGGTCGGTCCAGGTGCCGGCCCCGAGGAATGGCGGTAGCCGGTCGGCGGGCAGCGGCTTGGCGGGATTGGTGACCGGGGCCGGCCAGCCCACGCAGCCGAGCGGATGCCAGAGCTCGTTTCCGGCGAAGTTCGGTGAGAGCTGCTGATCGAGCGCCTTCACCTGCTGGAACTCCTCGTAACTGGCGAAGCCCAGTCCATCCGTGCAGTGAGTCGCGTCCATACTCCTGAACGAGGGGACCTTCTTGCTCTTCGTGGCCTGCTCAACGTAGTCGGCGAAGCCCGAGGCGTCTCCCTTCACGGCTTGGTCGACGACCCTGGCGAACCGTTGCCAGTTGGGGAAGTCGGGCGCGGGGCCGGGGGTGATCACGTCGGGAGCGGCGGCGACCTTGAAGTCGAACCCGCTGTAGGCGACCTGTGTCCCCTCCACCGGCACAGGCGAACGGTCCGCGGCCGCGGTGAGGCCACGCCAGACGGCGCCTACGTCACGCCCCCGCAGAGCGCAGGCATCGCTGGACTCGCACCAGGCGCTGAGCCGGGTGAACTGGCCCTCGATCGCCGCGTACCTCATCCACAGGTCCGTGGCATGGTCGGCGAGGTGGTCGACGCCGCCGTCGACGTAAAGCGCGCGGACGGCGCCGGGGAACAGCCGAGCATAGGTCGTGGCGACGACCCCGCCATAGGAGGTGGCCAAGAAGCTCAGTTTCGCTTCGCCCAGCGCCACCCGGATCGCCTCGATGTCTCTGGCGACGGAGCCCGAGTCGAGGTTGTCGAAGTATTCAGGGTCGGCCTTGCGGCACTGCTCAGCGTATTTCCGGTTCTTCGCGGCAAGCCTGTCGTATTCGGCACGATTGTCGGGCACGGTGATCCAGGCACCGGTGGCGAGGCAGTCGAACGGGATGACGCCCAGGTCGGTGGTATTGCGAGGCTCGAGGGTGACCACGTCGAAACGGTCACGCAGCTGGGTGAAGTTGCCGCCTTTCTTCTTCAAGTCCTCGATGCCCGAACCGCCGGGCCCGCCGGGGACGGCGAACACCGCGCCGATCCTGCGGTGCGTCCCGGTGACCGGCAGGCGGGCGATCCGGATGGAGATCTTCCGGCCCGACGGTTTCGACCAGTTCACCGGAACCTGGACCGAGGCGCACTCCAGGTCGCCGCCACACGCTGTCCATGACAGCGCGGACGCCGCGGCGCTGGACGGAATCGCCGTCACCGCGGCCAGCAGGGCGGCCAGCAGCCCGCCCACGACCAGCGGCCGGATTCCGCGCCCTCGGACGGCGATCGCTACCGCCCCTGCGGTGAGCGCCACGACCGGGTAGGCGAGTAGCAGGGCGAAGGCCGCGAGCGGAGGGAGGATGCCCGGTCCGTCCCCGGCGACGATCTGATTCGGCAGGTTCTCCACCATGAAGGAGCCGATCCGCGACCTCCACGGCGACGGCAGCGTCTGCGCCACCACCGGCAGCACGAAAAGGATCATGATCAGCGCGACCAGCGAACCCGCCGTGGAGCGGATCACCGCGCCCAGGCCGAGCCCGACCATGGCGACCAGCGGCATGACCGCCCCGGCTATCAGCAGCTCGGCCGCCACTCCCGGATCCGTCAGGGAGACGCCCAGCGTCCGGCCGTCGAGCAGGACCTGCCCCGCGCGATCTCCCAGCACGGCCTGCGCGGCCACGTGCATGGCGAACACCAGCACCTCGCCCGCGACCAGCGTGACGGCCGCCAGCGCCGGGATCTTGGCGAACAGGAACAGCTGCCGCCTCGGCACAGCCACCAGACTCGTGCGGATCAGGCCGGTGGCATGCTCGGAAGTGATCGACAGGGCGCCGAGCGCGGCCATCACGAAGTAGGCGACCGGCAGCCCGGTGCCCACCCCCGCGCCGATGCTGGTGAAGACCAGCCTGTCGTCGCCTGCCTGATTGTCGAAGCTACGGGAGACTATGAACGCCACCCCGGCGCAGAGCAGCACGGACAACACTGAGAAGGCCAGCAGGTACAGATTGGATCTCAGCGAGCGCAACTTCAGCCACTCGGAGACGACGGTGTCGAGCATCAGGCGTCCCTCCCCGCGCCGAACTGCACGCTTTCCTCGGTCAGCTCCATGAACGCCTCCTCCAGCGAGGCGCTGCGCGGGGTCAGCTCGCTCAGCGCGATCCCACGCGACAGGGCCAGCTCGCCGATCCGCGTGGCGGAAAGGCCGCTCACCGACAGCCCACCGTCCTCCTCGTACACGCTCGCGCCGTCCGCCCGCAGCACACCGGCCAGTGTCCGCTGGGCGGCCGCGCGGACCAGCACGCCGCGCTGGAACCGTTCGAGCATCTCGGACATGGTGGTGTCGGCGATCAACCGGCCGCGTCCGATGACCACGACGTGGTCGGCGGTGAGCGCCATCTCGCCCATCAGGTGGCTGGAGACCAAGACGGTGCGGCCCTCGCCCGCCAGCAGGCGCATCAGCTCGCGGATCCAGCGGATGCCCTCGGGATCCAGCCCGTTGACCGGCTCGTCGAACATCAGCACCCCGGGATCGCCCAGCAGCGCGGCGGCGATGCCGAGCCGCTGGCGCATGCCCAGCGAGAACCCGGCGATCCGCCGTCCGGCGACCTCGGCCAGCCCCACCTGCTCCAGCACCTCACCGACCCGGCTGCGGCCGATGCCGTTACTGCGGGCCAGACACCACAGGTGCGCGGCGGCGGTCCGCCCGCCGTGCACCGCGCCCGCATCCAGCAACGCGCCCACCTCCCGCATCGGCTCCTTCAACGAGCCATACGGCCGGCCGCCCACGAGCGCGGTCCCGCTGTCGGGCGCCTCCAGCCCGAGGATCACCCGCATCGTGGTGGACTTGCCCGCGCCGTTGACTCCGAGAAAGCCGGTCACCAAGCCCGGTTTCACCGCGAAGGTCAGGTCATCGACCGCCGGCGCTTCGCCGTACCGCATCGTCAGGCCAGTTACTTCGATCATGAGATTCCCCTCGTCGTCGGGTGCCGGCATCCAGCTTCGAGGCGCGGCGTGCACTCCTCCATCGGCCTGCGCCCACCCTCGAAGGTGGGATTTCACCCCCGCCGTGGTAGGGCTGGACCTACCGTCCTCGCGCCGCCGAACAGGCAGAATGCTGGCGTGACCAGGCTTCGCCACCTCCTCCAACCAGCCGCCGGGCTGCTGCTGAACGCCGCCACGGGCGTGGCGGCCTGGCTGCTGCTCGCCCTGCTGGCAGGCTGTGCGGCGCTGATCCCAGTGGGCGGCCTCGGTTTTCCTCTGCTGACCCGGGCGCTGACCCCGGTCCAGGCCATGACCCGCTATCAGCGCGCCTGGGCGGCGCGCGTGCTCGGCCACGAGATCCCCGAACCGCACCGGCGCGGCCGGACCGGGCGCGACCTGATCTGGCTGGCCGTCCACGCCCTCGTCGGGCCGTCCTGCGTGATCACCATCGGGACGTTGCTGTCCTTCGTCGGCGTGATCCTCAATCTGCGCCCGCTGGAGAACAGCCCGTGGCAGACGATCACTCTCTCGCTGGCGATCCTGACCTTCTTGGCGATCGCGGTGGCGGCGATCCCGCTGCTGCACACGCTGCAGGCCCGCCTGGCAGCGCTCCTGCTACGACCGGCACCCTCCCTGGCCCGGCGGGTCAAGGAGCTGACCGAGTCCAGGGCGGCGGCCATCGACGCGCAGGCCGCCGAGATACGCCGGATCGAGCGTGACCTGCACGACGGCGCGCAGGCCAGGCTGATCGCGGTACGGATCAACCTCGGGCTGGCCAAGAGCGCAAGCGACCCCGATCAAGTCCGCGAGCTGGTGGGAGAGGCGTGGGAATCCGTCGGGCAAGCCCTCATCGACCTGCGCGACCTGGTGCGCGGCATCCACCCGCCAGTCCTCGCCGACCGAGGGCTCGCCGGCGCGATCCAGGCCGCCGCACTGCTCTGCCCGATCCCGGTGCAGATCGACATCGACCTGGTCGCCCGCCCGCAAGCCCCCGTCGAGTCCGCGGTCTACTTCGCGGCCGCCGAAGCCCTGACCAACGTGGCCAAGCACAGCCGCGCCACCAGGGCGTGGGTACGGCTATGCCACCAAGCAGGCGTCCTGCGGCTGACCGTGGGCGATGATGGACGCGGCGGCGCCCACCCAGCGGCCGGCACCGGCCTCGACGGCATCCGGCGCCGCTTGTCAGCCTTCGACGGAACACTCGCCATATCCAGTCCCCCCGGCGGCCCGAGCCAACTCATCATGGAGTTACCGTGCGTGTTGTCATCGCCGGAGATCTCGTACTCCTGAGAGACGGCTTGGTCCGCTTGCTGTCGGCACACGGCTTCGAGGTGGTCGAGGCCGTCGACAACGCGCCGATGCTGCTCGACGCGCTGATCCGGCACCAGCCGGACGTGGCGGTGATCGACGTACGGCTGCCGCCGACGCTGACGGACGAGGGGCTGCGGGTCGCTCTTGAGGCTCGCAAGAGACTGCCGGGATTGCCGGTTCTGATCCTTTCGCAGTACGTCGAGCAGCTCTACGCCCGTGAGCTGCTGTCCGACCACTCCGGCGGGGTGGGCTACCTGCTGAAGGACCGGATCGGCGACGTGGAGCAGTTCGTCGAGTCGGTGCGCCGGGTGGCGGCCGGCGGCACCGCGATGGACGCTGAGGTGATCTCTCAGCTCCTCGTCCGCCGGGAGCGGGACGAGCCGCTCGGCGAGCTGACCCCGAAAGAGCGCGAAGTGCTCGCGATGATGGCCGAGGGCATGTCCAACGCCGCGATCGCGGCCCGCCTGTTCGTCACCGACAAGGCGATCGGCAAACACACCAACAACATCTTCGCCAAGCTGGGGCTGCCCCCTTCCGACGACCACAACCGCCGGGTGATGGCGGTCCTGGCCTACCTCGAAGCCGAGCCCGGCTAGAGACCGTGTTTTGAAAGATCGCCACCCTTCGTGATGATCTTCGCGTGGGGCGGGGAGATCTGTCAGATGATCAATAGGCCGTGCTGGAGCCGCTTCTGCCGGCCGCAGCGACGACGGGCAGGCTGTCCAGGTCGAAGCGGATGCTGATCGACGGAATCCGATGGCGAGCGCGAACCGGGGCTCCGTGGCGGGACCTCCCGCCCTGCTATAGGCCCTGGCAGACGGTCAACGGACTGTTCCGCCGCTGGCAGCGCCTGGGAGTGTGGGCAGGGCTGCTCACCAAGCTCCAGGCGCGAGCCAACGCGCGCGGTCGCATCGGGTGGACGGTGAACGTCGACTCCACGATCTGCCGGACTCACCAGCACGCCGCCGGGGCACACCGGGACGGCCAGGCCCACAAGGAACCGCCTTGGCTCAGGGGATTACGCGAGCCGCGATGAGTTCTGCGGCGTCCTGCGGTCGTACTGTCGAACCCGTCACCGAGGAGGACTTCTGATGCGCAGCGTGACCTATTCGATGAGCGTCTCACTTGACGGCTACATCGTCGGGCCGGACGGCGGCTTCGACTGGACGGCGCCCGACGAGGAGGTCTTTCGCTTCGCCATCGACGAGATACGAGAGGTCGGCGTCCACCTGTTGGGACGACGGCTGTACGAGACGATGCTGTACTGGGAGACCGCCGACCAGGATCCATCGCTCGACGACTCCATGCTCGAGTGGACCGCGCTCTGGAAGCCGCTCCCCAAGGTGGTGTTCTCCACCACGCTGTCAGCTGTGCAGGGCCATGCCCGCCTGGCCTCCGGCGGCCTGGCGGAGGAGATCGAGCGGTTGCGCGCCGAACCGGGAGAGGGTGACATCGCGATCGGCGGCGCGACTCTCGCCGCCGAGGCGGCCGCGTTGGGCCTGATCGACGAGTACCGGGCCAGGGTCTACCCGGTGCTGGTCGGCGGTGGCATTCCGTTCTTTCCCCAGCGCGAGCGCCGGGTGGATCTCGAACTCGTCGAGACCCGCACCTTCAGCTCGAGAGTCGTCTACCTCCGCTACCGCGTGGCGCGCCAGGCCGTGTCTTAGAACGCTGCCGCCTCAGCTTGTTGGGCTGGGCGGCTCCGACCCTGGAGCCACGAGACGATCTCGTGCGCGATGTCGCTGATTTCGTCGCCGGTGGTGACATCGCGCTCGCGGCTACGGGTGTCACGGCGGACTACTTCGTAGCCCTCGCCTGGTGTTGAGGACGGCCACTGAGACCTACCAAGCGGGGTCGTTCTCGTCGGGCTGGATGACGACGAACGTGTTGTCGCTGTCGTTCAGGCCGTCGATCAGCATGTAGATGGCGGCATCGGACGGGTCGTCGATGTGGTCACCGTTCTCGCTGTCGGCGCGGTGGTAGGTGGCGGCGCGGTGGTAGGTGGCGGCCGCGAAACCTCCGAGGGACACGGATTGCTGTCGCGGGACAGGACGGCATGCCGGGGCGACAGGACGGCGGCCCCTCACAGCCACTCGCCGATTCGCGGCGACGAGCACGGTCGTCTGGAATCGGACGGCGAGCTTGTCGAAGCGGCAGGCGAAGGCATCCGCTTCGACCTTGACTCGACCTGGACGGCCTGCCCGTCGTCGCTGCGGCGGGCAGAAGCAGTTCCAGCACGGCCCATCGCGGACTACCTCCGTCTTGAGCACCAAAAGAGCGGCCGGGCGCTGGATGCGCCCGGCCGCTCACTTACTCAGACCGTAACTCACGCGGTGCGAATCAACGGGAGATCCTGCGCCGGCGGCAGGATCTTCCGTCTCAGACCTCCTGGCTCAGAGCCCGGATGAGGCGCTCATTCGCCCGCTCGACGCTGCGGCGCGCACGCTGCACACGACGGATGCGCGCGACGAGACGTTGCTCCTCGGCCTCGCGGTGGAGCGTTTGTATTCGGTCGTTTACCAGTTCATGGGAAAGATACGGCACTTTAAGACTCCCTGCGGAGAACGGATTCATCTGTCTGTCTGCTTTCTGCTCGTAGCGGTTGGGGGGGTTGGGGGGATTAGGGGTCAGGCAGCGACCGGGTGCTTCCGCGGACGACCGCGGGGCCGCTTGCGGGGAACGACGGTCCCCCGGAGGATCAGTTCGCCGCCCCAGACGCCCCATGGCTCCTCGCGCTCGAGCGCGCGAGCCAAGCAGGCCCTCTGGATCGGGCAGCCGCCGCAGAGCGCCTTCGCGAACTCCACGTCCTCCGGCGACTCTGCGAACCACAGGTCAGGGTCGGTACGACAGGGGATCTTGGCTTCGTCGATCAGGTCCATGATCGTCTTCGCCCCCATCACGTTCTCCTTTTGGTCGATCTTTTTGATCTTGGTCGGGCACCTCGTGGGTGGTTGGGGGATCACGGACAAACAAAGAGGCCGCGGATCCTGTTTGCGGATCCGCGGCCTGGAGGTTATGTACCGGTCAGGTTGTGACCGGTATATCCCTCCAGGGATGCGGACCGCGCAGTCCACCCTTGGGGTTCTGCTGGGTCGGCAATTCACTGCCTGCGACGTAGACGGGAGCGCTCGGGGCGGCCACGCCATAGTGGGCGTGCGTGAACGCGGCGGGCTCCTGGCGACGGGCAGACTTCTGGTGCCGTAGCTTGGCCGGCTCATCAACGAGCCTCACCAGGTCACGGCATGCGAAGGCGAGCCACTGCGTGGCCGACATCTTGATGCTGATCACTGGGACTCACCTCCACTCATGAGATCGTCGGACAGGACCTGTCCGACTCGCTTGACCATGACCCTAAACCGGGAACCGGAGAACCGGCAACATATTTTCTACCTGCGATGTTGTTACTTTTTCACACGGATCATGGCCTCCTGAACGACCGACACGACGAGGTCACCGGACGCAGTGAACATCTCACCCCGCGCGAGCCCCCTCGCTCCTCCAGACCAGGGTGACTCATGTGCATAGAGCAACCAGTCGTCCGCCCTGAACGGCCGGTGGAACCACATCGCGTGATCCAGCGAGGCTCCCACGACATCGGACGCGCCCCACGCCATGCCGTGCGCGAGCAGGATCGTGTCGACCAGCGTGAAGTCGGACGCGTAGGCGGCCAGCACCACGTGCAGCAGCGGATCGTCGCCGAGCTCCGCGTCGTACCGGAACCACACGTTGGTCTCGGCGCTGCGCAGCTCGGGGTTCTGGAACGCCTCCCACGTCAGGGGCGAGGCATAACGCGCGTCGATCGGCCGCGGCCGGCTCAGCCACTCCTTGTACTCGGCGTTGACACCGGCGATCTCCGTCATCCGCTCCTGAAAGGTCGGAAGCGTCTCGGGATCGGGTACGGCCGGCTTCACGGACGCCTGGTGCTCGACGCCCTCCTCGAAGATGTGGAACGACGCGGACATGGTGAAAATGGCCTTGCCATGCTGGATCGCCTGGACCCTGCGCGTGGTGAACGACCGCCCGTCACGCAGCCGCTCGACGTTGTAGACGATCGGGATGGACGGGTCGCCGGGGCGGATGAAGTAGGCGTGCAGCGAGTGCACGTGCCGGTCGGACGGCACGGTACGGCCGGCGGCGACGAGCGCCTGCGCGGCCACCTGACCACCGAAGACACGCTGGATACGCTCCTCCGGGCTACGCCCGCGAAAGATGTCGAGCTCGATCTGCTCCAGGTCCAGCAGGTCGAGCAGCTCCTTCAACGCCTCGTTCACAGTCCCCCCAAACAACAACCATTGGCCCCAAGTCTGGCGTGCCCCCCAACCTCCCACCAACCCGGCACCTCACCACCGCTCCGGCTCCCTGGGGAGAGGCACGCCGGGACAGCGGACCTCCCCGGGGGCCGGGGTCCGCATCTGACGGGAAGGGGCAACCGGCTGAGGGGACGAAGCGACCGGGCAGAGAACCCACGGACATGGCCCATCGACGCGACGTGACGGCGGCCGGCCGGGGAAGCTGGTAACCGTATCCCTGGAAGGCCCTCGGCCACGCACGGCGGTTGGCGCCCTCCCGTGCCTGCCGTACAAGAAAGAGCGGAGACCGGCACCGGGTCGAGCAGCCGGACACCGGACACCGACGCGTCGCCGTTGGTCTCGACCTTGGTCAGGTCGGCCTCCACGGTGCAGGACGGTATCTCCATATCTCCATCTGGTCGACGTTGTACGAGGCCCAGGTGGCGTCGATGTCGCGCTGGATGAAGGGTTTCAGGAGCGGCACAGCGCGAGGACGGCATCCCCATAGCGGTCGAGTTTGACGCGGCCGATTCCCGTAATGGACAGGAGGTCCTGCTCGGTGACCGGCGCGCGCTCGGCGATGGCCTGCAGTGTCACGTCGGTGAACACCACGTACGACGGCAACTTCGCCTCCTTGGCCGTCGCGGCGCGCCACGCCTTGAGCCGCTCCAGCAGCCCCTCGTCATAGTCGGCCGGACAGGTGGCGCACCGCCCCAGCTTCTGTTCCGTGGCCGCCACCAGCGTCTTGGCGCAGACCCGGCAACTGACCGGAACGGCGACCGGGCGACGCTCCCGTGAAGGAGAGCCGGAAACAGTGCCGGAAACAGTGCCGGAGACGGCGCCGGCCCGCGCGGGACGGCCGGTGAGGCCGTCGAGGAAGCGCGACGGGCGGCGCCCCTTGCGTCCGCCTGGCGCGCGCGCCAGGGCCCACGAGATCGACAGGTGCTCGCGCGCCCGCGTCACCCCCACATAGAGCAGCCGCCGTTCCTCCTCGATCTGTTCCGGCGTCTCCGCGTACACGATGGGCAGCATCCCGTCCGTGACCCCGACGAGGAAGACCGCGTCCCACTCCAGCCCCTTGGCGGCGTGCAGGGAGGCCAGGGTCACGCCTTCGACGGGCGGGGCGTGCTGCTCGGAGGCGCGCCGCTCCAGCTCCGCGACGTAGGCGGCGAGGTCGGCGCCGTCGGCGGCCATGTCCTCGGCGAGGTCGGCCAGCGCCTTGAGGGACTCCCACTTCTCGCGTGCCTTGCCGCCGCCCGGCACCGTGGGCGTCAGGCCGATGCCCGCCAGGATGTGGTGGACCTCCGTGGCCAGGGGCTCTTCGGAGGCGGACCTGGCCGCGCCGCGCATCAGCACGACCGCGTGCCGTACTTCGGGACGTTCGAAGAAGCGCTCGGCGCCGCGCAGGACGTAAGGGATCTCGGCCTTGGACAGGGCCTCCTCGTAGGCCGCCGACTGGGAGTTGACGCGGAACAGCACGGCGATCTCGCGGGACTGGACGCCCTGGTCGAGCAGCTTCCTGATCGCCCTGGCGACGCCGGCGGCCTCGGCGGGCTCGTCGTCGTAGTCGACGAAGGCCGGTCGGGGGCCGTCGGGCCGCTGGGCGACGAGGTCGAGGCGGTGCGCGGAGCGGCCTTTGGCGATGACCAGGTTCGCCAGGTTGACCACCTGAGGAGTGGAACGGTAGTCGCGGACCAGCTTGATGACGGCGGCCTTGGGGTGTTCGACGGCGAAGCCCGTGAGGTAGCGCGGCGAGGCGCCGGTGAAGGAGTAGATGGTCTGGTTGGGGTCGCCGACCACGCACAGGTCGTCGCGTCCGCCGAGCCAGGTGTCGAGCAGGAGCTTCTGCAGCGGGTTGACGTCCTGGTATTCGTCGACGACGAAGTAGCGGTATTGCTGGCGGATCTGCGCGGCGACCTCCTGGTGCTCGGTCATCACCGCGGCCGTCAGCTCCAGGATCGTCTCGAAGTCGACCAGGTGCCGCTCGCGCCTGATCCGCTCGTAGGCCTCATAGAGCCGGGACACCTCCTCGGCGGGCACCGGGGGCGTCCTAGAGAACTTGGCGGCGGCCGCGGCGTAGTCCTCGGGACCGACCTGGGTGACCTTGGCCCACTCGACCTCCGCCGCGATGTCCCGCAACTCGGACCGATCCGGATTTTTCCGGATCTGGCGGCAGGCTTCGATCAGGATCGGCAGCTTGGATTCGATCACCGAGGGCGCCTCGCCGCCGATGACCCGCGGCCAGAAGTAGGTGAGCTGCCGCAACGCCGCGGCGTGGAACGTACGCGCCTGCACCCCCGGCGCCCCCAGCGCCCGCAGCCGCTGCCTGAGCTCCCCCGCCGCCCGTGTGGTGAACGTCACCGCCAGCACGCTCGGCGCGTCGACGACCCCGCTGCGTACGGCGTGGGCGATCCGGTGGGTGATCGCCCGGGTCTTACCCGTGCCCGCACCTGCGAGAACGCACACGGGGCCACGTACGGCCTCGGCCACCTCGCGCTGCTCCGGGTCGAGGCCGGACAGGACATCGTCCACGTTGGTCACCTGTCAATCCTCCCAGCCAGTGGCGGTGAAGGGCTCCATTCTGGCAACATGCCGCCCGTCGTCCGAATCGTGGCCGAGATGCGAAGAACGGGTCTCTTCCCCCACAATGGGGCCCGACCAACTGCATGGGGGAAAGGGCAGGCCGTGCGAACAGCGGTTTTCGTGAGCGTTTGCGCGCTCGCTGCCGTCGCGTTGACGCCGATGACGGCGCAGGCGACGAAGGACCCCACCCCGGGCCCCGTGGCGACCACATCTCCCGACCCGTACGGGCTGAGCGGTTTGTCAACCGAGACCATCTCGTACGGCGCGCGCCGCCGCCAGGACATGGACATCTGGTGGACCTCGGACGGCACCAAGCGCCCCGGCGTGTTCCTGATCCACGGCGGCTGGTGGTCCAGCGGCGACAAGAAGCAGATGACCGAGATCGCCCGGAGTTATGCCGACCTCGGCTACACGGTCTTCAACATCAACTACCGGCTCTCCGGCGAGGCGGCGTGGCCCGCGCAGCGGATCGACGCGATGGCCTCGATCGCTCTGGCGCGCAAGCACGCCGAGCGCTGGTCGTTCGACCCGAACAAGTACGTCGTGGTGGGCTTCTCGGCGGGCGGGCACATCGCGGCGTCGATCGGCACGTACGGCGACGGGCAGCGGGGGCTCAAGGGAGTGGTCGGGCTCTCGCCGATCATCTCGCCGCTGCGCGCCTACGCCGACGGCGCCAACTCCCCGGACCCGTACAAGCGCAAACTCCGTAACTCGGCGATCCAGCTCGCCGGCGGCTGTCTGCCCAGGGGCAGGTGTTCGCGCGTCTGGGCCAGCATGGAGGTGGCCTGGCACGCCAGCCACAATGACGCGCCGGTGCTGACCGTGCACTCCACGGACGAGTTCGTGCCGCCGTCGCAGAGCCAGCTGCTCAAGGAGATGCTGGGCCAGGTGGGGGTGCCGGTGACGATCTTCACCTCGCCGGGCGTCGCGCACAGCGCGCCCCTCTATCGCGAGATGGGCGTCGCCGAGCGTGTGCAGCAGTGGATCGCCGAGCGCATCGGGTAGGGATTACCGGAGCCTTCCAGGTTGTTGCACCGACCGCCTGCTTTTGCCTCGAAGGGATGTCCACATGGCGCTCACGGTCTACAGCACCACCTGGTGCGGTCCCTGTAAGCGACTCAAGTCGCAGCTCACCCGCGAAGGGATCAGCTTCGACGAGATAGACATCGAGCGGAATCCCGATGCCGCCGAGTTCGTGATGAGCGTCAACAACGGCAACCAGGTGGTGCCCACCGTGGTGATCGAGACGCCCGCGGGGCGGGTTGTCCGCACCAATCCGTCGGCCCGCGAGGTGAAGGCGCTCCTCCAGGCGGCCTGAGGTCTTTTAACGCGCTCGGGTCCCAGCGAGAGAATGGGGCCCGAGGAGCGTGGCCACGCCGGCCTGGGCGGTTGGGGCGCCCAGGTCTCCTAGTTCAGGTGGCTGTCGAGCTTGTGCTCCAGGCGCTTGATGTCGATCTTCAGTTGAAGCACCGCGCTGAGGATGGCGCCGCTCACCGCATCGACGATGCGCCCTTCGGACGCTTTGGCCTTGTCATCCATCCACATCTCCGTAGCGGCGATCTGGGTGGCGAGCTTCCGGCGTTCGAGGTCCAGGATCTGCTGGACTTCTGTCTCTTCCATGGCCGGGAGCATAGCCAGGCATTACCGAAGGCGTCTTCGCCTTTACGTTAAGTGATCTACCAGTCTCCGGAAAGCGGGCCGCCGTACCAGGTCTCGATGAGGCGGCGGGCGATCGAGACCGGTGGGGGGAGGCGGAGCTCGCCTGATTGCAGGGCCTCCACCAGTTGCTCGCGGGAGAACCAGTGGGCCTCGGCGATCTCTTCGGTGTCGGGGGTGAGGGTGGTCGTGGTGGCGCGGGCGAAGAAGCCGAGCATCAGGCTGCGCGGGAAAGGCCACGGTTGGCTGCCGAGGTAGCGCGGTTCGACGACGGTGACGCCCACCTCCTCGGCCACCTCGCGGATGACGGCGTGCTCCAGCGACTCCCCCGGCTCCACGAACCCGGCCAGGATCGACAGCCGGCCCTCCGGCCACTGCGGGCCGCGGGCCAGCAGGCAGCGGTCGTCCTCGTCGCGGATGAGCATGATCACCGCTGGGTCGACGCGCGGGAAGTGCTGGCTGGCGTCGCGTGGGCAGACCCGGATGTGGCCGCCCGCCTGCACGTCCGTACGGCTGCCGCAGCGCGGGCAGAACTCGTGTGTCGAGTGCCAGGCCTCCAGCGCCACCGCGTAGACCAGCAGGCCCGCGTCGCGGTCGCCCAGCAGGCCGCCCACCTGGCGCAGGCCCGCGACGACCAGTTCGCCCTCGCCCGCGTCGCGCAGGCTCATCGGCATCGTGACGCGGCCGTTGGCGTCGCCGGCCCGCGAACCGGGCAGCGGCGCGGCGACCGCGAAGTAGGCGACGTCGTCCTCGACTCCCAGCAGGTACCGTTCGCCCGGTGGCGCCTCAGCCGTGCCGTAAAGGACCGCGTGCACCTCGTCGCCGGCGCGCCTGACCAGAGTCTGGCCGTCGTCGATCACCAGCACCCTGGTCGCCGGATCGGTCCAAGCGCGCTCCAGCCAACCGGCGTTCGCCCGCAGCGCGGACGATCTGTCGATGGTGCCGCGTGCGAGGAGCAGCGGTCCGATGAGTTGCTCTTCCGCTCGCGTCTCCACGGGCCCCACCCTTCCCAAATCCCATGTCATCCTATGACCGCCACCGAATGCGGGGTCTGGTATCCGGGATGATCGCCCACGGGCTAGGATCGGCGGGTTAGGTTAGCCTTACCTGATTCTCGGGGGTGCCTTCGCGTTGCGGCTCTACCTGACCGCGCTCAAACCGACCGATTCGGTGACCGACGGGTTCCTGCCCGCTGCCGAGGCGCTCGGCTGTCGTGTGACGATTCTCACTGACCGGCCGGAGCGGCATCCGGGCGCCGTCGCGTGCGACGTACGCGATCCGCGGGCGGTGATCGACGCGATCGAGCAGCTCGGCCGGCCGGACGCGATCTTCTCCAACTCCGACCACTTACAGGTGGAGACCGCGCTGGCGGCGGCCTACTTCGGGCTGCCCGGCAAGGACTGGCGGGCCTGCCTGGCGGCCAAGAACAAGTTCCTGATGCGCCGCCGGCTCGCCGAGGCCGGGGTCGAACGGGTCTCGTCGGTACGCCTGGCGCCCGGCGACCCCGTGCCCGGCGGCCTGCCGTACCCGCTGGTCGTCAAGCCGCGCGAGGGGGTCGCGAGCGAGGACGTGCTGCTGGTCGAGCGGGACCTGGCCGGTGCGGTGGCGACGGTCAGGAAGCGGCGGCCCGGCGAGGCGCTGGTCGTGGAGGAGTACCTAGAGGGACCGCTGCGCACGCTGGAGACGCTCGGGGACGCCGACGGGGTGCGGGTGCTCGGCGGGTTCGGGACGACGCTCGGGCCGTTGCCGTACTTCGTCGAGGAACGGCTGGACTGGGCGCCGGACGGGCCTCGTGAGCATGTTCTGGCCGCGTTGGCGGCGCTCGGGGTGGGGTTCGGCGCGTGCCACACCGAGTACGTCGTCACCCCGGCCGGGCCGCGCATCGTCGAGGTGAACTATCGGGTGATCGGCGACCACTGCGACTTCCTGCTGGCCGATGTGCTCGGGGTGCCGGTGTTCGAGTGGATCCTGCGGGTGCACCTGGGTGAGACGGTGCCTGCCGTGCCGGATACGTCCAGGTTCGGCAGTGCGGTCAGCCTGGTCGCCGACCGGTCGGGGACCATCACGTCGGCGCCCGGCGCGGAGGAGCTGGTCTCCCAAGGCGTCAGGCTGTGGCACCGGCCGCTGCGGGCGATCGGTGACGTCGTCGAACAGACCCATACGAACCGCGACTACCTCGGCGTCATCAGGGCCGTCGGCCCGGACCGGGCGCGGGTGGACGCGGCCATCGAGGGCTTCCGGGCGGCCAGGCCGTGGGTCGTGGGATGAGCTCGCGGGAGGCGTACCTGGCCTCGCGGGTGCTGGACGCGCTGCTGCGCGAGGACTACGGCGGGCTGTCCGCGCGGGTGGCCAGGAGCCGTGACGGCGTGGACCTGGAGCTGGCCGGCGGGCGACGGGTGCGGCTGGTGCCGGGGCTGCTGTTCCAGGACTTCGTGGTCGGTCCCGGCGAGCGGCTGGGGCTGGCCGAGGTGCTCGGCACGCTGGCCGAGGTGGCCGATCCGGCCGACGCGCAGGGGGTGGCGGCGTTCGCCGAGGAGTGCGCGCAGGCGCTGGCCGCGCTGGAGCTGCACGACGCGCACAGAGCCGAGGTACTCGGCAGGGGGCCGTCCTACGAGTCGCTGGCGGCTTTCGTCGACCATCCGGTCTATCCGACCTCCCGGGCGCGGCTGGGTGTGCCCTCTTCCGCGCTGCCCGCGTACGCGCCCGAGTTCGCGCCGTCGTTCGAGCTGCGCTGGGCGGCGGTGCCGCACCGGCTGCTGGCGCCGGGCTCCGCGGTGCGGCCATGGAGCGAAGCGCCGTTCCCGGTCCATCCGCACGCGGTCCATGAGGTGGCGGCCGGCGAGGCGCTGTTCCCGGTCCATCCGCTCGCCGTCGGCGAGGTGCGGAAGATCGACGGGGTACGGCTGTTCGACGAGCCGTGGCTGACCGTACGGCCCACGCTGTCGATGCGGACCGTGGAGCTCGACGCCCGCACCCACCTCAAGCTGCCGCTGCCCGCCAGCACGCTGGGGGCGCGGAACCGACGCTCGATCAAGCCCGGCACCCTCCACGACGGCGCCCTGGCCGAGCTGCTGCTGCGCCGCCTGGCCGATCCCGAGGTGCTGGTCGCCGACGAGCAGACCCACGCGCACGCCGGGTACGAGTATCTCGCCTGGATGGTCAGGAGGCTGCCGGAGGGGCGGATGGTGCCCGTCGCCGCGCTCAACGCTCCCGGGGTGCTCCAGGAGGTGGGCGACGTGCTGCCCGGCTATCTGCGCCTGCTGCTGCGCTGGAACGTACGGCTCTTCGTACGGTACGGCGTCGCGCTGGAGGCCCATCAGCAGAACCTGTCACTGGTGTTCCGGGACGGGCGGATGAAGCTGCTGGTCAAGGACAACGACGGGCTGCTGGCCTCTCCCGCGAGGCTGGCCGCGGCGGGCATCGAGGTGCCCGCGTTCCACGACGAGCGGATGCTCACCGACGATCCGCATGCCCTGGCCGACGTGTTCGTGACCATCACGCTGCACCTGGCGGCGGCCGCGATCGTGTTCGGGGCCCTGCCGCCCGCCCAGGCGTCCGCGCTGCTGCGCGACACGCTGGCCGAGGCGCTCGACGAGTACGGCGACGACCCCATGGCCAGGCTGCTGCGGGCCAGGACGCTCGACGCGGCCCGGCTCACCGGCAAGTCGATGATCACCGCGGGGACTCTCGTGGCCAAGGAACGTTCCGGGGCGCGGGACATCAACAAGTTCTACGGCACCAGCGGGCCCAACTATCTGAGGAGAGCTTGAATGCACGGTCTGGTCCTCGACTCACCGGTCTCGCCGGTCTCACCGGTGTCACTGGCCGAGGAGGCGACGCTGGGCGCCCTGCTGCGGTGCTGCGTGCGGGAGGTGGCCGGGCCGCGCGGCCTGGTCTGGCCCGCGCCGCCGTACCTGCTGCTGCGGGTCGGAGGCACGCTGCTGCGGGTCCGTACGCACGGCGGGGCCGCGCTGCGGTTCGCCGGGCCGCCCGAGCGTCTGGACGGCGGCACCTGGCATCCTCTCGCGACCGACGAGCTGATAGGCCTGGCCGAGGCCGACCTGACCGGGCAGGCGGCACCCGAGTCCAATGGCGAGTTCGCCGGGCAGGTGGCCGCGAGCAGGGACGCGGTCGCCGCGATCCTGGCGGCCCGGGCCGAGGCCGTGGCGCCCGCCGACCCGTGGCTGGCCTCCGAGCAGGCGCTGGTTTACGGGCATCCGTTCCACCCGAGCCCCAAGTCGCGCGGCGGCGCCGATTGGCTGCGGTACGCGCCCGAGGCGCACGCCGAGTTCCCCGTCCGGCTGCTCGGCGTCCGCGCGGACGTGGTCGCGGAGGAAGGCGACGCGTCGGCCCTCGACCTGCTGGGCGAGGCGCCGACCGGCTACCGGCTGCTGCCCGCCCATCCGTGGCAGCTCGACCTGCTGCGCCCGGCCTTCGGCGAGGAGCTGATCGATCTGGGTCCCGGCCCGGTGGCCGTGCCCACCTCGTCGGTGCGGACCGTCTACGCGCCCGCGGCGGAGTCGTGCCTGAAGTTCAGCCTCGATGTCCGCATCACCAACTGCGTGCGCAAGAACGCCTGGTACGAGCTGGCCGGCGCGGTGGAGCTGACCTCACGCCTGGCGCCGGTGTTCGACGCGGTCTCGGCCGCGCATCCGGGCACCCGCTGGCTGCCCGAGCCGGGCTACCGCTCCGCCGCGCTCGGCACCCGCCTGCTCGAAGGGCTCGGCGTGATCGTCCGGGCCAGCCCATGGGCCGTGTGCTCCCCCGGCGTCACTCCGGTCCTGTCCGGCGCCCTCGCGCTCGAGGCGCCCGCGGGCGATCCGCTCGCCTGGTGGACCGCCTACGTATCGGTGGTGGCGCCACCGGTGCTGGAGCTGTACTTCACGCACGGCGTGATACTCGAACCGCACCTGCAGAACGTCCTCGTCGGCCTGGACGCCTCGGGGCTGCCCGTGGAAGCCGTCTTCCGCGACCTGGAAGGCACCAAGCTCGTCTCCGGCCGCCACTCGCTCGACGGTGTGCCCGCGAAGGTGGCGCAGGCCCTGAGCTACGACGCGGAGCGCGGCTGGGCCCGCGTCGTCTACTGCCTGCTGGTCAACCACCTCACCGAGATCGCCGCCACGCTGGCGGGCGACGACGACGAACTGCTGCGCGAGCTGTGGCGGATCGCCCGGGACGTGCTCTCCCGCCACGCCGGGGCGCTCGGCTGGCCGCTCCCGCTGTCCGATCTGCTGGCCGGCGCGCCGCTCCCGGCCAAGGCGAACCTGACCGTCCGCTGGGCCAGGGCCGCCGACCGGACCGCCGGATACGTCCCGATCGCGAACCCGCTCGCGTGATCACCCCAAGAGATCGCCAACCCGCTCGCGCGATCACGCCGAGAGATCGCCAACCCGCTCGCGCGATCTCCCCGAGAATCCGCGAGGCCGCCCTGCGGCTCGGTGACGTGCCCGCCTACGTCTACGACCTGCCCGCGCTGCACGAGCACGTCTCAGGGGTACGTCAGGCGCTGCCCGGCATCGAGCTGTACTACGCCGTCAAGGCCAATCCGGCCGCCGAGCTGCTCCAGACGCTGGCGGGGCACGTGGACGGCTTCGAGGTGTCGTCGGGCGGCGAGCACGCACACGTGTCGGCCCTCTTCCCGGGCAAGCCGCTGGCCCTCGGCGGCCCCGGCAAGACCGACGCCGAGCTGCTCCTGCCCTGCCACCGCCTGCACGTCGAGTCGCCCAACGAGCTGCGCCGCCTGCTCGCCACCGGCCGCGAGGCCGACGTCCTGCTCCGGCTCAACCCGGACCTGCCGGTCGAGGGCGCGGCGCTGACGATGAGCGGGCCGTTCGGCATGGACGACGCGGACGTACGCGAGTGCCTGCCGCTCTTCACCGATCGCGTACGGCTGCGCGGCCTGCACAGCCACCTGGCCAGCGGCCTGGACGCGCCGCGACTGCTGCGGCTGGCCGGGACGCTGCTGGACACCGAGCACGACGAGGTCAACCTGGGCGGCGGCATGGCCGTCTCCTACGCCGCGCCGGAGTCCCGGTTCGACTGGCGGGCCTACGGCGCCGGTCTGGCGGCGCTGCGCCGGGCCGGGCAGCGGGTGCGGGTCGAGCCGGGCCGGGCGCTGACCGCGTACTGCGGCTACTACGTCACGAAGGTCGTGGACGTGAAGCGGGTACGCGGCGAGGCGTACGCGATCGTGCTGGGCGGCACGCATCACCTGCGCACTCCTGTCACCAAGGGCCACGACCAGCCCTTCACCGTACTGCCCACCGGCGACGGCCCCGCCTTGACGGACGAGCCGGTGACCGTGGTCGGCCAACTGTGCACCCCGAAAGACGTTTTCGCCCGAAAAATCGTGACTTCGGTGCGGGTGGGGGACGTGGTGGTTTTCGAGATGGCCGGGGCCTATGCCTGGAACATCTCCCACCACGACTTCCTGATGCACCCCAAGCCCGGCTTCCACTATCTGCGGGGCTAGGAGGAGACGGGCACGGCCTCGATGAGCGCGACCAGGCCGTCGGCGTCGAGCAGGTCCACCGGGCGTACGGTCTGGTTCGCCCGGACATAGTGGAAGGCCGCCCCCACCCGCTCCAGCGGCACCGCCGCCAGATGCGACCAGGCCAGCCGGTAGGCGGCCAGCTGCACCGAGGCGGCGCGGGCGGCCTTGCCACTCGGTGGCGCGCCGGTCTTCCAGTCGACGACCTCGTAGCGCCCGTCGGGCAGCTCGAAGACGGCGTCCATCCGGCCGCGCACCAGCCGGTCGGCGATCATGGTCTCGAACGGCACCTCCAGGTCGAGCGGCCGGCGTCCGGCCCATTCGCTCTCCTCGAAGCGTTCCTGCAGCTCCGCCAGCCGTACATCGGCCTCTTCCAGCTCGTCCACCAGGTCGAGGTCGAAGTCGTCGAGCAGGCGCTGCTGGTCCCAGCGCGTCTCCAGCCACTTGTGGAACGACGTGCCGCGGCGGGCCAGCGGCGCGGGTTTGACCGGGACGGGACGGCGGATCCTGCGGGCCAGCTCGCGGGCGTCGGCCGCCAGCGTGACCAGTGACGACACGGTCAGCTTCGAGGGCAGCTCGACGGTGGTGGAGCCGCGTCTGCGGTGCAGCTCGCGTTCGCGGAGCAGCAGGTCGGTGTCGCGTTCCCAGGCGCGGACGCGTTCCTCCTCGAAGGCGCGCAGCGTCTCGTCCTCGGCGGGGGCGAGCGTGCCCGCCAGCGCGTCCTCGACCAGGCGCGCGCCGTCCAGCACCGACTCGTAGCGCAGGCCCTCCGGCGTGACCGGCCACACGGCCTCGGCGGGCTCGGCCAGCAGCGGGTTGGTCACCCCTGCCGCGAGCTCCGGCGCCCAGAACGCGACCCGGTCGCTGGTGTCGCGGATCTCCAGCAGGAAGTCCGACGGCTCCAGCGGCTTGGAGGCGGTCCCCCAGCGGTAACCGGAGGCGATCAGGTGGTAGTGGGCCCGGGTGACGGCCACATAGGCCAGCCGCCGCTCCTCCATCAGGTCGCGGTCGCGGCAGCTCTCGTCGAACGCGGCCAGCTCCTCCTTGGTGAGCCCGGTCAGGCGCGGCAGGTCGGCGGCGTCGCCGCGGAGCGGGTAGGGGAGCTTGCGCGGGTTGTCGGTCCAGCGGCTGTTCATGACCGGCGTCGCGGGGAACATGCTGCCGGTCGCGATCGTCCCCTTCGAGCTGACCAGCTGCGACAGTCCGGGCACGACCACGATCGGCCACTCCAGGCCCTTGGAGGCGTGCACGGTCATCAGCTTGACGCTGTTGCTCTCGCCGACCCGCCCGGCCTCCAACCCGAACTCCTCACTCTCGGCCGCCTGTAGGTAGGCCAGGAACGCGCCGAGCGTCGGATCCTCCGCGTCACCGGCGAACCGGGCGGCCGCGTCCTGGAACGCGTCGAGGTCGGCCCGGGCGGCGAAGGCGCTGACCGTGCCGCCCCGGGCCGCCACCTCGATGTCGAGGCCCAGCCGCCGTTCGACCTCGGTGATCAGGTCGGGGAGCGGCTGGGCGGTGTGCGCTCTGAGCTGCCGCAGCTCGTACGCCAGCGCGACGAGCCTGGTCCTGGCCAGCGGCGAGAACGACTCCAGCCACGCCTCCCGGTCGGGCAGCTCGTCGAGCGCGTCGATCAGGCTGCCGCGCTCCTCCGCCAGGTCGGCGACCACCTGGTCGAGCGGGTCCCGCTCGCGGCGCGTCTCGCGGGCCTCGCGGGTCAGCTCCCTGGCGTACTCGCCCAGCACCCGCAGGTCGGCGGGCCCGATCCGCCAGCGCGGCCCGGCCAGCAGCCGGGCCAGGGCGTCACCGGCGGTCGGGTCGTAGAGGGCCCGGAGCGTGGCGACGATGTCGTTGACCTCGGGCACGGTCAGCAGCCCGCCGAGACCGACCACTTCGACCGGGATGTCGCGCTCTTCGAGCGCTCTGCGCAGCGCGGGGAACTGCGACCGCTTACGCGCGAGAATCGCCACATCCTGGGGTTGTACGGCGAGCGTCTTCTTGCGTTCCTTCTCGCCCCAGGGCAGCCCGTCGGGTGCGACCTCCTGGCCGAGGATCTTGTGGATGCCGTCGGCGATCCACTTCGCCTCGTCCTCCGCGGTCTCGTGGAAGGCGCAGGTGACGCGGCCCCGGTCGACGCGGTTGGCACCGGGGACGAGGACCGGCACCTCGCGGGCCTCCATGCGGAGGGGCAACTGGACGCGGGCGGCGACGTCGAGGATCCGGTCGCCGTTGCGGAAGCTGACGCCGAGCTGGCGTACCGGGGCCAGGTCGCCGGAGCTGGTCCGGAAATCCTGGGCGAACCGCCGCAGGTTGCCCGCCGAGGCGCCGCGCCAGCCGTAGATGGACTGACAGGGATCGCCCACGGCGGTGACCGGGTGGCCGCCCGCGTACAGGGATCTGAGCAGTACGAGCTGGGCGTGGCTGGTGTCCTGGTACTCGTCGAGCAGCACCACGGAGAAGCGGGACCGCTCGATCTCGCCGACCTCCTTGTGGCGGGCGGCGATCCTGGCGGCCAGCGACATCTGGTCGCCGTAGTCGATGACCTCCCGGGCGCGCTTGAGCCGCTCGTACGCCTCGACCAGGGGCAGGAGCTGCCTCCTCGCGGCCTGGACGGTGATCGGCTTGCGCTGGGCCACCGTCGTGCGGCCGCTCAGCCCGGCGTACCTGTCATCGAGCCACTCGCCCACCCGCCGCACGTCGGAGGCGGTGCGCAGGTGCTCCGACAGCTCGCCCGCGAGCTCCAGGACGGCGGCCGTGACCGACGGCGGGCCGAGCTCGATCTTGTCCATCGGCCCGTCGTACATCGCCACCACCCTGGACGCGAGCTGCCACGAGACGGCGGGCGTGACCAGGCGCATGGTGGGTTCGAGGGCCTCGCGCAGGGCGTGGTCGGTGACCAGGCGCGCGGCGTAGGCGTGGTAGGTGGAGACGGTCGGCTCGTTGTCGAGCAGCCCGGGTTCGACCAGGCCCGCCTCGGCCAGGCCGTTGAGCCGTTCGCGGACCCGGGTGGCCAGCTCGGCGGCGGCCTTGCGGGTGAACGTCAGGCCGAGCACGTTCTCGGGCCTGACCAGGCCGTTGGCCACCAGCCAGACCACCCGGCCGGCCATGGTCTCGCTCTTGCCCGAGCCCGCTCCGGCCATGACGACCATGGGTTCGAGCGGGGCCTCTATGACGCGGGACTGTTCGGGGGTGGGGGGCAGGATGCCGAGCTTCTCGGCCAGCTCGACCGGGTTCAGCACACCTGTCCCCCGTTGTCGTTGACGGGGCAACTGGATCTGGCCGCGCAGGTGCGACAGCCGTCGTTCACCTTGGCCTGGAAGAACGGGCCCGACATGCCGATCGCCACGGTGTCGACCAGGTCCTTGGCCCAGCCGGGGTTCTTGTCGTCGGCCAGCGCGCCCTGTGCCTGCTCCAGCGCGTCGTGCTTGCCCGCCGCCTTGCCGACCTGGACCAGCGCGGCGCCGCCCGGCTCCGTCATGCCGTGCCTGGCGAACGCGCCGAGCAGCGCGGCGAGCTGGTAGACGCCGAGTTGCGGGTGGCGGTCGAGCTCACCCGCCTTGGGCTTCGCGCTGCCGGTCTTGAGGTCGATGATCACCGCGCGGTTCTCCGAGTCGCGCTCGACGCGGTCCACCCGGCCCTTGATCTGCACGCCGTCGGAGACGGTGGCGATGAACGCGTCTTCGAGCGCGACGAGCTCGCGTGGGTTCTCCTGGTGCCAGCGCCAGAACTTGGTGATCATCTGTTCGGCCACCTGGCGCTGCTTGCGGTTGAACCAGACGCCGCCGAAGTCGAGCTCGTTCCAGATCTCGTCCAGGCGCTTGCCGAGCAGGTCCTCGCTGGGCAGGTCGGTGGCGGCGAGCACGGCCAGCGCGTGGATGACGGTGCCGAGGCCCTGGGCCGAACTGGTGCCCGCGGCGCCGACGGCCGTCTCCAGCAGCCATCTCAGGCCGCACTTGGTGAAGCTCTCGACCGCCGAGGGCGAGATCCTGACGATGTCGTCGGGCCAGCTCAGGGGGCGGTCGTCGGTCATGGGGGTGAGGGCGTACCAGTCGTTGGGGTGGGCGCCCTGGACTCCGGCCGCGGCCAGGCGGGCGAGGTGGTGGGCGGCCTTGCTCCTGATTTTTGCCGATCTAGTGGGATCGGTCACTGCGCTGCGGAGGTCCGCCACGAGCGCGGACATGTTCAGCCACCGCGCCCGGTCGTCCACCGTGGCGGCCTCGACGGCACCCGGCATGAGCTCGCTGAGGAACCTGGACGGCCGCTCGTCGGTGTCCTCCCCGCCGACGGCCGTGACGACCAGCCGGCGGCGGGCCCGGGTGGCGGCCACGTAGAACAGCCGCCGCTCCTCGGCCAGCAGCTTGGAGGCCAGCGACGCCGCGTTCGGCTGCCCGCCCTCGACCAGCTCGACGAGGTCCTCCACGCCCAGCATCGAGCCGCGCAACCGCAGATCGGGCCACACGCCCTCCTGCACGCCCGCGACCACCACCACGTCCCACTCCAGGCCCTTGGACCGGTGGGCGGTCAGCACCCGGACGGCGTCGCCGTCGGGCGCCCGCTCGGCCAGCGTGTCACCGGGGATCTCCTGCGCGGCAAGGTCGTCCAGGAACACCTCAGGCCCCGCCTTGGGCATCCGGTCCACGAACCTGGCGGCGTGGTCGAACAGGGCGACCACGGCGTCGAGGTCCCGATCGGCCTGCGCTCCTCTGGCCCCGCCCGACAGGCTGAGCTCGGTCCACTTCTCGGCCAGGCCACTTTCGTGCCAGACGGCCCACAGGACCTCCTCGGCACCGGTCTGGTCGCGTACGGCCTGGCGGGCCGCGACGAGCAGCTTGGCGACGCGTTCGGCGGGGAGGGCGACGTGGGGTTCTATCCGGGTCAGCTCCCGTGTGTCCTTCAGGGCCGCGACCAGCAGCTCTCCGGACGTGCGCGCTTGGAGGGAAGGGTACGGCGGCGGCGGTGCGGCTTCGTCGTCCGTCGTCTCCGTGTGCTCGGCCGTCGTCTCGTCTCCCAGCGCGGCCATCGCCTCGTTCTCGGCGATCTTCAGTGCCCGCCGCAGGCGTCGTACGCCGATCATGTCGGTGCCGCCGAGGGGGCCGGTCAGCAGTTCCTCGGCCACTCCCTCGTCGAGTTCGGCCGCGTCGATGGCGATCCTGAGCATCGTCAGCAGCGGGCGTACCCCGGGCTCCTGCGCGATCGGCACCTCGTCACCGGCCACCATCGTCGGCACGCCCGCGCTGACCAGGGCGCGCCGCAGCAACGGCACCTGACGGGCCGCCGACCGGACGAGCACCGCCATCCGATGCCACGGCACGCCGTCGATCAGGTGGGCGCGGCGCAGCGTGTCGGCGACGACGGCCGCCTCCTGGCTGGTGCCGTCGGCCAGCAGCACCCGCACCTCGCCGGCCTCCATCTCGGGCAGCGACAGCAACTCCCGATGCCCGTGCGAGCGCCGCTGCCCGGCCCCGACGGCGTCGGACGTCGGTGCTGCGGGCAGCCGGTCGGCCACCCGTCTGGATGCCGTCAGGAGATCGGCGCCGCTCCGGCGGCACACCCGCAGCGCCACCACCGGCGCGTCCCGCCCGTCACGGGTCGGAAACCGCTGCGGGAACCCCAGGATCCCCCGCACATCGGCCCCCCGGAACCCGTAGATCGACTGGTCCGGGTCGCCCACCGCGATCAGGTCGCGCCCGTCACCGGCCAGCTGCCGCAGCAGGAACTCCTGCGCCGGATCGGTGTCCTGGTATTCGTCCACGAAGACCACGTCGTGCGCCGCGCGTTCCCTCCGGCGCACCTCCGGGTCGGCGAGCACGCCCGCCGCCGCCCTGATCAACTCGGCGTAGTCGAGCGCCGGCTCGGGATCGAGGTCGAACCGCACCTCGTACCGCTCCAGGAACCGGCCGACCGCCACCCAGTCCGCCTTGCCGTACTGCCTGCCGAGCTCCTGCAGCCGTTCGCCGCTCAGCCCGCGCTCGCCCGCGCGTGACAGAAAGTCGCGCAGTTCCTCGGCGAACCCGCGCGTCTTGAGCGGCTCGCGCAACGCGACCGGCCACTCCCGGGCACCGTCCTCCAGCTCGCCGTGCAGCAGCCGCCGGATCTCCAGGAGCTGCTCGGGCCCGGTGAGCAGCCGCGGCGGCGCCTCACCGGCCAGCACCGCCTCCCGCCGCAGCAGCGCGTAGGCGTAACTGTGGAAGGTGAGTGCCAGCGGAGTCCTGGTCGTGCGGCGCAACCGCCCGGTGACCCGTTCGCGCAGCTCACCGGCCGCCTTGCGGCTGTATGTCAGGATGAGCACGCGTTCGGGATCCATCCCGCGTCGCTCGATCCGGTCGACCACGCTCTCGACGATCGTGGTGGTCTTCCCGGTGCCGGGACCGGCCAGGACGAGCAGCGGTCCGCGTCGGTGCTGAACCACGGCACGCTGGTGCTCATCGAGCACAGGGGCCGCTACGGGTCCCCCGCGCCCACGCCGCACCAACCGCCAGGTCTGAGCACTCACAACACTAGATTCCACCAGACCACAGGGGTAGATCGTGCCGAGTTGACCTCTCTACCACGCGATCGGCCAACGCTATCGGCGGAAAAGTCGCGGCACCCACCGACACGCCGCAGCCTCGGCGTCAATCTCGCGACATATCTTGACTGACGGCTAATGCGATATATCGTGACTTGTAGCGCAACAACATCCCAGCACCCTGGAGGGGTCATGACTCGAACCGACAAGGGCTACAAGGGCATCGGCATGGAAGGAACGGTCGCCCGCTGGTACGCGAGCAACACCGGCAAGGACCGGTCGAGGTTCGCGGAGCAGACCCGATCCGTGGTGGAACGCGCCCCGGCCGGTGCCGACATCCTGGAGGTGGCCCCCGGCCCCGGCTACTCGTCCATCGAACTGGCCAGAACCGGCGACTACACGGTCACAGGCCTCGACATCAGCGCCTCGTTCGTCCAGATCGCCCGGCAGCAGGCCGCCGAGGCAGGTGTCCAGGTCGACTTCCGTCACGGAAACGTCTCGGCCATGCCGTTCGAAGACGCGAGCTTCGACTTCATCGTCTGCTGCGCCGCCTTCAAGAACTTCTCCGACCCGGTCGGCGCCTTACGGGAAATGCACCGCGTCCTCCGGCCCGGCGGCCGCGCCTACATCAACGACCTGCGCCGCGACCTGTCCAAGGAGGCGGTCGACGCGGACGTCGCCCGCATGCGCCTCGGCCCGGTGAACCGCGCGATCACCCGGTACATCCTGCGCTCGGTCCTGCCCAGGCGGGCGTACGACAAGAGGCAGTTCACGGCCATCATCTCCCACACGGACTTCAGAACGTTCGACATCCAGGAGACACCCCTCTCACTGGACATCGAGCTGAACAAGTAACCCCGCAGATCACCGCCGACCAGCTCGGCCAGATCGCGCCCTACCTGCGCGCCCACATCAGTCGCTTCGGCGCCTACGCCACCGACGACCTGCACCGCCGACCCGACCCGTTCGACCCACTGCTGAAGGAGGTCGACTTCACCGACGTCGACCTGGCCGCCTGAGCGCCCGGCCGGCTCACGATCCCACAGGTGCCGGCCGAGTCGGCCGCACTCAAATGCCACTGGGCGGAGTGATGATCGTCCGCAGCGACGTCGCCGAACCCGAGGCTGCTCCCGTGAAGCGGCAGGTTGGCGCTAACGCGTGGGATTCCATCACTATGGGGCCTTGAATGTCGAAAGACGTCGATCCCACCCCGTTGGCTGGAACCGGCGGCCGCCGGGCGGCAGCCTGTCACCCGTGATTACTCGTGACATCGACCGGATCGACCACTCCGTCCTCTACACCACCGACATGGACGCCACCGCGGCGGCCTACGAGGCGCTGGGCTTCACGCTCAGCCCGCTGTCCATGCACATGGGCTCCGACCGCCCCGGCGGCGAGCGCCGGCCGATGGGTGCCGGCAACCGGTGCGCCCTGTTCGGCCGCACCTACCTGGAACTGCTCGGCCTGTACGGGGACGGCTCGGTCGACCCCTGGAACATCCGCCCGCTCATCGCCCAGTACGAGGGCATGCACGGCTACTCCTTCGGCTGCACCGACATCGAATCCGCCGAAAAGCGCCTGCGCGCGACCGGCTTGTCCTCCTCCGGCGTGCTGCCGCTGCAGCGGGACGTGGACACCCCTGACGGTGTGGAGAGCGCCCGCTTTCAGGCGGTCCACCTCGACCGCGCACTCACACCCGAAGGCCTGATCCACGCCGCGTACCACCTGACCCCTGAACTGATCCACCAGCCGCGCTACCTGGAGCACGCCAACGGCGCCACCGGCCTGTACAGCGTGCTGCTCGTGGTGGACGAGGCCGACTTGGAGCCCACCGTCGCCCGCTACGCCCTCATCCTGGACACCGAGCCGGTGATCGAGGGGCCGGTGCACGTGCTGCCGCTGCCGCTGGGCCGGGTGCAGGTCGTCGCGGTGTCCGCCTTCCGCGCGATGATGCCCGGCGAGCCGGTGCCCGCCCTGCCGTACATGGCCGGGCAAGCCGTGTCGGTACGTGACGTGCGGGCGGCCCGCGACCTGGTGGAGGGTAACGGGTTCACCACGGGCGACATGCCCGGCGGGTTCTTCGTCGGGGCCGCCCAGGCCCGCGGCGCCGCGCTGGCCTTCCTGGAGGTGTGACCGGTGACCGTCCTGATTCACACACCCGCGGGGACGCTGCGCGGCGTCCCCGCGGGCGGCGCGGTCACCGCCTTCCTCGGCATCCCCTATGCTCGCGCCGAGCGGTTCGCCGCGCCGCGGCCGACGCGGTGGGACGGCGTGCTGAATGCCGTCCGACCGGGCCTGGCAGCCCCGCAGCCGCGCACGTCCCGGCTCGAACGCGCCCTCGGCCCCGGCAGCGATCTTGGCCAGGGCGAGGACTGCCTGTCACTCAATGTGTGGACACCGGGCGGCAGCGAGCTGCCGGTCCTGGTGTGGCTGCACGGTGGCGGCTTCATGACCGGTTCCGGCGCCCAAGCCTGGTACGACGGCGCGCTGCTGGCCGAACGCGGCCGGATGGTGGTCGTCACCGTCAACTACCGGCTGGGCGCCCTGGGCTACCTGTACCTGACGTCACAGTTCGCCCCGGCCAACCTCGGGCTGCTCGACCAGATCGCCGCCTTGGACTGGGTCAGGGAGAACATTTCGGCTTTCGGCGGTGATCCGGATCGCATCACGCTGGCCGGCCAGTCCGCCGGAGCGCTGTCCGCGCTGGCCATGCCCGGTCATTCCACGGGCCGTGACCTGTTCCGGCAGGTCATCCTGCAGAGCACACCGGCCGGGGTAAGACCGTACAGCATCCGCGAGGCCGCGGAGATCGGCCAGATCTTCCTGGACGTCCTCGGTCTGCGCCCGAGTGACGCCGAACGGCTGCGCACCCTACCGCTTGCCGACCTGCTCGCCGCCCAGGAGCAGGTCGCCCACCGCACCGCGCAGCCCATGGGAGCGACGCCGCCCTTCCAGCTGGTCGCCGCCGACGCCGTGCCGGCCGACCTGACCACCGGCACCCGGGAGGAGATGCCCATGCTGATCGGCACCACCCGGGACGAGGCGCGGGCGTTCTTCCCTCAGGCTGGGGCCGAGCTCACTGCGCGGCTGTTCCGCGACGGCAGCATGCGCCTGGCCGAGCAGACCCGCTCGGCCCACGTCTACCAGTTCGACTGGTCACCGCCGGGCAGCCCGTTCGGCGCCTGCCACTGCATCGAACTGCCGTTCGTCTTCGGCAACCTGCACGCCTGGCATGCCTCAGCGATGCTGGCCGGCGCCGAACCTGCGCAGCTTGAGCAGCTCGTGAGGCAGGTGCAGGACGCCTGGACGGCCTTCGTCCACGACGGCTCGCCCGGCTGGCCCACCTTCCCTCACGTCGAGCACATCACGCTGGCCTGACCGCTGCTGGAGGTGTCCGACCAGACAGTGGCACGCCGCTACCACAAGCTCCGCTCCGCAGGGCTGCTGAAGGTGATCGGTCAGGTCCAGGCGCGACGGCTGGGCTGGGCGCAGTGGTTCGTCCGGATCCAGGTCGTGCCCATCGCCGAGGCACTGGCTCGCCGAGCGGACACCTCCTGGGTCAGCCTCACCGGCGGTACCCAGATCGTCTGCGTGGTGCGGGCACGCAGCTTCCGCGAGCGCGATGCGCTGCTGCTGGGCCAGTTGCCCCGCACACCGCAGGTGGTCGGGGTGACGGCGCACTGCCTGCTGCGAATCTTCGCCGGCGGCCCACCGGCCGGCACCCCCTTAAGGAGGGCGCCCAGGTCCAGAAGTTCGACTCCCTCTCCAGCATCATGGTCGCCCGCGTCCGTGACGGGCTGATCACCTGGCCCCGCAGCTACTCCAACCCACTCGACGGCGCGATCGCGTTCGACGGGGTCGAGGACCTGCTCGCCGGTCTTGCCACGGTGTGAAGTGGCCCCTGGCTTTCCCTCAAAAGTGGCCGTAACACAGCAGACCACTTGCCCCTAGCCTGTGGCGTGCCACGACCGGTCATCCCAGGAGGAGCAACATGATCAGCATCCGCAAGCTCCTCCCGTCTGACCGGATCGCCTGGGAGGGCCTGTTCCGGGCCTATATCGACTTCTACCAGCGCGTCGAGCCGGACGAGATGTACGAGAGTGCCTGGCAGGAGTTCCAGGCCGACACGCGTCTACACGCCCTTGGCGCGACGCTGGACGGACGGCTCGTGGGCATCACGCATTTCTTCCCCCACCCCAGCACGTCGGCGCCCGACACCGACGTCTGTTACCTGCAGGACCTGTTCACCGCTGAGGACGTTCGGGGCAAAGGCGTGGCGCGCGCGTTGATCGCGGCCGTGGCCGACTGGGCAAAGGACCATGGGTGCGGCCGGGTGTACTGGAACACCCACGAGTCGAACACCACCGCCCGCCGCCTGTACGACAAGGTGGCCGAGAACCGTGGCTTCATCAAGTACCAGATCGACCTGCCGCGATAAGAGTTGCTCAGCCCGGTCGATCTGAGGTTCTCAACGCTGAAGCGGGAGAGCCGTGAGTTCCGCGTTTACCATCCGGGTGAAGGACAGTCGGTCACGCTTTGCGGCGGGTGCCACCGCGCCCTCGGAGTCAGCGAAACGACCCTCTCCTGCCCACCCGCCGCCCTCTCGTAGTTCGCCAAGGAGGCGGCGAAGCATCCGGAAGGGCGCCCGAGCGGAGCGAGGACCATCGCGGGGTCGGCGCCGACTGGGAATGCGTCTGAGCCCGGCGCGCGAAGCGCCCCCTACGAAGCCCTTTGGCGGCCGGGGCCGGGAGGCGGCAACGCCAGAGGCCCCAGGGCCAAGCGCCCTTGGGGCCTCAGGAGAAGAGCTACGAGCCTCAGGAGAACAGGCGGTCCACGACTCGGGCTGTGGCCTTGCCGTCGTCCCTGGGGGCGAAGGTGGCGCGGAAGGCGTCGTAGCGGTCCGTGTGGGCCGCTGCCACCGAGTCGATCGAGCGTAGTGCGTCGATCACCTCAGCCGACGTCGACAGCACCGGTCCCGGCGCCTGCTCCGGGAGGTCGACGTACAGGCCCCGCTTCGACGAGTATTTCGCCAGGTCGTACCCATAGAAGACCATCGGCCGGCCGGTGGCCGCGAAGTCGAACATGACCGAGGAGTAGTCCGTGACCAGCACGTCCGCGACGAGCAGCAAATCCGCTATGTCGGGATAAGTCGTGACGTCGTGGGCGATGTCGGGGACGGCGGGCATGGCTTGCATGGGGTGGGCTCTGACCAAAAGCTCGTGGTCCGCGCCCAGCGCCTCGCGGGCCTTGGCCAGGTCGAATTTGACCATGGCGTTCTTGCGGTCGTAGTCGCGCCACGTCGGTGCGTACAGCACCACGCGCTTGCCCTCGACCAGGCCCAGCCGCGCCCGCACCGCGGCCGCCAGCGAGTCTCTGTCCGGCGAGCAGAGCACGTCGTTGCGCGGCAGCCCGCTCTCCAGGATCTCGCCCTGGTAGCCGAACGCCCGCCGCAGCACCGGCGTGGCCCACGGCGACTGCGACAGCAGCACGTCCCAGCCGCGTACCTCGGCCGCCTGCCGGTGCCAGATCGGCGGCCGGGGATCGCGGGTCATGTGAGGCTGGTCGTTGCCGATGCGCTTGACCGGGGTGCCGTTCCAGGTCTGGAGGACGACCTGGTCCTCGCGGGAGCGGAACCAGACTGGCAAAAACGCATTTGTCACGATAAATCGAGACCGGGCGAGCGCAGCGTGGTGCTCACGGCTGCCGGCCCGCACCGACGTCGTGTCCGGAGGCGGGGTGAACGCGCCGTCCTTGACGATCCAGATGTGCTCGCGGTCGTCGCCCCGCCGCACCCGCTCCTCGTAGATGGCCCGGACGCTGTCGGCGTAGAGGCGCCCGTCGTTGACCACGTAGACGGTCGCGTCGGTCAGCGGCTCGGTGCGTTGCGCCGGGTAGAAGACCCGCCGCAGTACGTGGGTGCCCGCGACGCCCTTCTCGTCGGCCGGCCGTTCCTCTTCGACGGCCACCACCGGCACGTCGAAGCGCGTCGAGAGCATCCGGAAGGACCGCCCCTCGAACACGCGCGGCTCCTCGTCGAGGCCGGGCAGCGCCGCGTGGTCCATGCGGAGGGGGACGATCTCCCCCGACGGGTGCCGGACCGACATGTTCCAGGTGCCGGACGACAGCGGCACGACCTCGCCGAAGCGATCCATCGAGGCGGGCTCGAGACGTACGGAGAACTGCTCGCCCGTGCGGTCCATCGGCACGTGGTAGGACAGCCCCGACCGGTGGCGCAGCGTCAGCACGCGCGACCCGGCCGCGTCGGGGTAGTCGCCGCGCAGCACCAGCGCGGGCCCCTCCCACACCGCCGAGGTGATCACCGGGCGGATGCGGTGGGCGGAGACGAGCACGCGGTCGCGCCGGTCGCCCAGCACGGTGATCTCGCGGTCTCCAGAGGGCGCCCTGGTCTCGACCAGGTCGCCGAGCATGACGGACGCGGCAGGGTCGCCCTTCGGCTCGACCCAGAGCCGCCGCCCGTCCTTCTCCTGCAAGAGCGCGGGTACGGCCTGGCTGACCAGCACCTCGGTGCCGTCGGCCACCGGCGTGAACTCGGCGGCCATGCGGTGGCCGCCCAGCCGGGCATGGCCCTTGGTCACCGTACGGCCGGCCAGGAAGATCTTCAGCTCCAGGCGCTCGCCCTCGATGGAGACCCCGGCGAGCTCGGCGCGGTTGGGCTGGAGGACGACCTGGAGCGCCCGGTCGGAGGTCCACACAGGTCTGACCCACAGGCCCGGTTGGAGCTTGAGGCCGGCGGGACGCTCGGTGCGGCCGGGGGACGCGCCGCGCAGCAGGCCGGTGGCCCGCGCGCCACGGCTGTAGAAGACGATCTCGGCCCGCCACGTCGTGGTGTCGTGCACGGCGGGCCGGTGGCGCAGCCGCCTGCGTACGGCGTGCACGATGTCGCGCACGGCTCCACGCCAGCGCAGGGACCACGGGCTGAGCTCGGCGGTGAACCCGGACCAGTCGTAGTTGCAGCCCGGCTCGCGCGCGCCGTGTGTGGCCTCGGGGGCCAGCACCCGGCGGGTGCGCATGCGCACAGGAGGCAGCCAGCGCGGCCCGCGCAGCACCACGGTCGCCCAGTTGAACCGGCGGCTGCGCACGGACAGGCCCGCCAGGTAGGCGAAGCCGGTGACGCGCAGCTTGCCGTTGACCCACACGATGTCGTCGATGTGGGTCACGGGCACCATGTCGGCGCGCCGCAGCCGGTAGAGGCCGGCCGGGAGCTCGTCACGGAAGGGCAGGTCGGCGTACCAGCGCAGGCCCGCGCGGATCCGCTTGGACGGCTCGTTCGCCGCCGCCACGACCTTGGTGAGCGTGTCGCCGTCGACCAGCTCGTCGTCCGGGCGGTGCTCGATGAGGTGACAGATCAGGCGCCGGGCGACGGGCAGGTCACGCTTGACCCCCGCGTCCACGGCCGCCAGGTAGGGGCGCAGTAGAGTGACGAGCTCGCGCCTGCGGGCCGCGCCACGCTTGACCGCCAGATCCATCCGGGCGCCCAGCGGTCCGCTGAGCACCTCGGCGTCGAACGCCGAGTCTTGGCCGCCCGATCCGACGGCCCGCATGACCGCGTCGAGCGGCTCACCCCGGTCACAGAGATCCTGGACAGCCTTCAGGCGTTCGGCGATCTGATCGCCGCCCTGACTCAGGGCTGTGACGCCGGTTGCCATCGGTAAGGCACCGCCTTTCGAACCGCCATCACTGGTTCATGCCATCGTAAGGGGACTAACGTGCAACGGATTCGCCTAACGAGCGAATCCGCAGGTCAAACTCGTTTCTTAGAATCGGCTGAACGCCCGTCCCAGCGGGCCTGCCGCATGTCGACCCGCTCGCCGCGCAACGGTGTGCCCTCGTCGCGCCAGTGCTCCAGGCAGCGTCGCACGTGGTCAGGGGCCGCGCCGGTGCCGTCGGAGTGCACCACGCGCCACCACGGCACGCCGCCGCCCCAGGTCGACATGACCTGCCCGACCTGACGCGGGCCGCCCTCACCGAGGTATTCGGCGATGTCGCCGTAGGACATCACCATGCCCGGCGGGATGGACTCCACCACCTCGAGGACCCGTTCGGCGAACGGGTTCACGGACTCCATGCGTTGGGCCCCGCCTCGATGATCTCGTGGTATTTGCCGATTTCGACTACCGTACCGCCGGCCACCAGTTCCACGATGCCGTCGCGCACGGTGTAGTTCTCGCCGTCTTCGCCGACGAGCCTGGCGCCGAGCACGGCCGCCAGCCGGATGAGCTGCGCCACTTGCCAGTCGGAGCCCGGCTCGCCGATCACCTGATCGCGCCAGTGCCCTACGACGTGCGTGTCACCCGCGTGTCCGGCGACGATTTCGTCCGGCCTGCGCAGCCCGAAACCGGCCGGCGCGATCGCCTTCGCGAGCTCGGCGAACGCCAGGGGCGCCTCACGAACTACGCGCAGCTCGTATCCCATGACGCGCGACCATAGCGGATCTTTACTCTCTACGCTGATTGAGCACTACGATGGCTCCGCAGAACATGATCAACGCTACCAGGACGCCCCCTCCGTAGAGCCACAGCCGCCACGGATCGGGCCCCGGCCGCGACGGCACGGGTGAGTCCTCGCCGACGCCGAAGTGCCGGTCCTCGGGCACGACGACGTCGCGCTGCTCCCCCGCCAGCCGTTCTGCCGCGTTGAGCGCGGCACCGGCGTCGACCACGCCGAACCCGGTCTTGTCGTCGTATCCGGCGGCGGGCCGGCCCCTGGCGCTCGCGGCCAGGGCCTGCGCGACCTGTTCGGGCGCCATGGCGGGATAGCGCGACTTGACCAGCGCGGCCACCCCGGCCACGAGCGCGCTCGCCGCGCTGGTGCCCTCCGACAGCTCGTAGCCGCCCTTGCGCTTGGCGATGGGCACGCCCACGCCCGGCGCGGAGACGAGGACGGACAGGTTGTCGCTGCTGAACGTCGCGCCCTTGCCCTGCTTGTCGACGGCCGCCACACCGATGACCCCCGAGTAGCCCGCGGGGAAGCTCCAGAACGAGGTGCCGTTGTCCTTGGCGTACTGGGTCTGCCCGTCGTTGCCGACGGCGGCGACCAGCACGGCGCCCTTGTCGAGCGCGTAGGAGACGGCCTCGCGCTCGGACTTGAGCGGCCCGTACGTGCCGATCGACATGCTGATGACCTTGGCGCCGTGGTTGGCGGCGTAGCGGATGGCACGGGCCAGCGGGCTCTCCAGCGAGGTCCGCTCCTGCTGCTGGGGGTCGATGACGTCGCCGGTGGGGTCGTCGTCGAGGGCCAGGGCCAGGGAGAGGATGCCCGACTCGGGCGCCACGCCGACCAGCCCGCCGTCGGCCCCGGACCCGGCGATGAGCGCGGCCATCGCGGTGCCGTGCTTGCCGGGCTTGGCCACGCGTTCGACGGTGCCCGCGGCCATGTCGGGACCGGCGATCACGCGGCCGCGCAGCTCCTTGAGCGTGCCGTCGACGCCGCTGTCGACCACGGCCACGGTGACGCCCTTGCCTTTGCTGACCGTCCACGCCTGCTCGACGTTGAGCGCGTCGAGTACCCACTGTTGCTGGTCCCTGACCGGCGGGGCCGCCGGAGCGTGCAGCATGACCAGGGCGGCGGTCAGCGCGCGTACAACGGTCAGCACACGTTCCCCTGGGTGCAGGGCGGGACCTTCGGGGGGTCCGCCAGGAAGTAGGCGATCTGGTTGCCGATCGACTTGGCCGCCGGCCACAGCTCGCTGTGCAGGATCTCCTCCGGCGGGATGGCCGCCCGGGTCCTGCCGTCCGCGTAGCCCGCGGTCGAGAACACGATGTACGGCCCGGCGCCCACCCAGCCGGTGCGCTGGCGCTGATCCACCCCGAACCGCTCGGTCACCGTGCCGGGGAAGGCCACGGGCAGCACGCCGACCCGGTCGTCCTGGGTGAGCTGCTCGGTCGCCGAGAGCCTGGACTCCTCGTCCTTCAGTACGGCCACGCCGACCGTGAAGACGAACGTGGCCGTCTGGTCGACGTAGGTGGCACGGAGCATGGTCACGCATCCGTGGTCGTCGAGGATGCCCGCCACGGAGGGGTCTACGGCCTTGCCGCACTCGGTCTGGGGTGCGATGCCGACGCGCCGGGCGTACTGCTGGGCCTTGTCGAGCCCGACGTACTTCACCTCTTCGGGGAAGACGCCGGTCGCGGGCCACGCCTGCCAGCGCCTGGCGATCTCCTCCTGTTTGTACTGGTTCTGCTCTGCCGCGGTCAGCGGGCGCGACCTGGTCTCCTCAAGTAGCCCGATCGTGCCGAGGAGCACGAGGACGGCCGACATGACCACGACGATGCCGACGAGCACCACGAACAGGCGGCGAAAACGTACCCCCTGCTGGAGCATGGCCTGCTCCATGCGCTCCTTGGACGCCGCCCTGTCGCGGCCCTTGGCCGCCGGCCACGCGCGCACGCGAGATCGGCGGCCGGCTGGAGCACCGAGCGGGTTCTTCCGTCCCGATGTGGCTCCCCCGGCGCGCGGCAACCCTGAGGTGGACCTACGTGCCTTCACCACCGCCTCGTTCCCAGGCTCGGTTTGTGTCTATTTCGTCCCCCTTAGCGGACGGATCATGCGTCTTGGCCGCTCTGACCGCGGCGCACGCGCCTGACCAGGGTGAATATCGCCCACATGGAGGAGAGCGCGCCGAGGGCGGCCGCCAAGGCGATCGTGCCATAGACCTTGACCCGCGCTTGGTCCCTGCTGACGACCTCGATCCGGCCCGCCGATCCGCCGCCGAGCGGCCGGGCCGGGTTCTGTGCCTGCGCCCCCGCGGCCGTCTCGGTGTACTTGGCGAGCCGGCCCGCCTCGGCCAGCGCCTTGGCGGCGTTGACCACGCCGAAGCCGGTGCCGGTGTCGTAGCCGCCCGGGGGCCGGTCGGTCGCGCTCGCGGTCATGGCCTGCGCGACCAGCGGCGGCGACATTTCCGGATATTTGGCTTTAATGAGGGCGGCCACTCCGGAGACCAGCGCGGTGGCCTGTGAGGTGCCCCTGCCGACCCAGTACTCGTCGCCGGGACCCGCGCCCATGATGTCGACGCCGGGCGCGGCCACCAGCACCGAGGAGTTCCAGTTGGAGAACGTCGCCCGGCGCAGCCGCCGGTCCGTCGCGCCCACGGACACGACGCCGGGGAAGGCGGCCGGGTACGAATAGGGGGCGAATCCCGTCTCGTCGGGCTCGCCCGCGCCGTCATTGCCCGCGGCGGCCACCAGCACCACGCCCTTGGAGATCGCGTAGCGTACGGCCGCCCGCTCCTCCTGGGTCGCCAGCTCCTTGGAGATCGACATGTTGATCACGCGCGCCCCCCGATCGACCGCGTAGCGGATGCCCCTGGCCACCACGTTCTCGAAGCGCGCGGCGGTATTGAACTCCCGGAACCCCGGCTCCTCGTCCTCCAGTATCACCCGGACCGACAGCAGCCGCGCTTTGGGAGCCACGCCGATCACGCCGAGCTTGTTCTGGCGTCCGTGGCCGTGCCCGGCGATCAGCGAGGCCATGTACGTGCCGTGCAGGCGACGCGGCGGTACCCCCGGCGGGTTTGCGCCTTCGGTGAAGTCCCGGCCCACGGTCACGGAGCCGGCCAGGTCGCGGTGGCGAGGATCGACGCCCGAGTCGAGCACGGCCACGGTGACGCCCGCGCCCTTGCTGACCCGCCACGCCTTGTTCAGCTCCAGCGTGCTGATCACCGGCTGCTGACCGCCGCGCACGTCGTCGGCCAGGGCCGGCTCGGCACTCAGGAGGCCCGGCGCGGACCCGGCGCCCAAGACGCCCAGCGCTGGCCCAGCGCTGAAAAGCACCACCGCCGCGATGAGCACGGCCGCGCGACTAAGCACCGCACGGGTCAGCGCCGCACGGCTCAGCACCGCACGGGTCAGCACCGCCACTCCTGGGAGGCGCAGTCGGGCATCCGGGGCGTGCTCAGGTCGGCCAGGACCCGCTCGGAGATCTCACTGGCGAACGCGAAGATGGCCGGCCGCTGCTCGCCGACGGATCGCGCCGGCCGGCCGTCGACCTGGCCCGCCGTGGTCAGCACGAGGTACGGGCCGGCCTGGCGAACGGAGCCGGCCTGGCGTACGGAAGGGGTGAAACGGTTGGAGACCGTGCCTTTGAAGGCCAGCGGCCGCAGTCCGGGCACGGGAGCGCCGGCGGCGGAGAAGGCGGCCTTGGCGTGCGCGGCCTCGAACTCGTCGGGCAGGGCCACGACGCCGATCGTGACGAGCACGCCCTGCAGCGCGTCGATGTAGGTGGCGCGCAGCACCCCTCGGCAACCCGCCTTGCGCAGGGCTTTGGCGGCTTTCGAGTCGACGGAGCCGGCGCAGGCGAAACCGGGCGAGATGCCGACCCGGCTGGCCCGCTCCTGGCCGCCCTGCTCGGCGGAGTAGGGCAGGCTGGCCGGGAAGATGCGCCCGGTCGCCCAGGTGCGCCAGCGTTCGGCGACCTCTCGCTTGGCCGCCGCGTGCAGCTCGGCGGTGCTCGGGCCGCGTGACAGCTCCGAGCCCGCCGCACTGGCCGAGACCCCGGCGGCCACCGCGCAGACCATCGTCAGCACGGAGGCCACCACGAGAGCGGGCCAGGGGCGAGCGTCGTCCACGCCATCGACCTTAATGCGGGCGACCGGGCGCCATCCGCAGAAACCGGACCCTCAGGGAAAGGACCTCCGGGACCGGACTCAGTAGGAGGGCAGGCTGGGGTCCACGGTCTTGACCCAGCTCAGCACCCCGCCGCCGAGGTGCACCGCGTCGGAGAAACCGGCGTTCTTGACGATCGCCAGCGCCTCCGCCGAGCGCGCGCCCGACTTGCAGTGGAGCACGATCCGCTTGTCCTGCGGCAGCTTCTCCAGGGCCGAGCCGTTGAGGAACTCGCCCTTGGGGATCAACGTGGCGCCGGGGATGGAGACGATCTCGTACTCGTTGATCTCGCGGACGTCGACGAGGAAGATGTCGTCGCCGTTGTCCTGCATCGCCTTGAGCTCGCGGGCGGTGATCGTCGAGCCCGAAGCGGCCTCGGCGGCCTCGTCGGAGATCGCGCCGCAGAACGCCTCGTAGTCGTCGAGGAGCTGGGTGACCGTCGGGTTCTTGCCGCAGAGCACGCACTCGGGATCCTTGCGGACCTTGACGTCGCGGTACTTCATCTCCAGGGCGTCGTAGATCATCAGCCGGCCGACCAGCGGGTCGCCGATGCCGGTGAGCAGCTTGATCGCCTCGTTGACCTGGATGGAGCCGATCGAGGCGCACAGCACGCCCAGGACGCCGCCCTCGGCGCACGACGGCACCATGCCGGGAGGCGGGGGCTCGGGGTAGAGGCAGCGGTAGCAGGGGCCGTGCTCGGCCCAGAACACGCTCGCCTGGCCGTCGAAGCGGTAGATCGAGCCCCAGACGTACGGCTTGCCGAGCAGCACCGCGGCGTCGTTCACCATGTAGCGCGTGGCGAAGTTGTCGGTGCCGTCGACGATGAGGTCGTAGCCGGAGAAGATCTCCATCACGTTGTCGTTGGTCAGCGCCATGTTGTGGATGACGACGTCGACCAGCGGGTTGATCTCGCGGACCGTGGCCGCGGCGCTCTCGGCCTTCGGCCTGCCCACGTCGGACTGGCCGTGGATGATCTGGCGCTGCAGGTTGGACTCGTCGACGACGTCGAAGTCGATGACGCCCAGCGTGCCCACGCCCGCCGCGGCGAGGTACATCAGCGCGGGCGAACCCAGGCCACCGGCGCCCACACAGAGCACCTTGGCGTTCTTCAGCCGCTTCTGCCCGGCCATCCCCACGTCGGGAATGATCAGGTGACGTGAGTAGCGGCGCACTTCGTCGACGGTCAGCTCTGCGGCCGGCTCGACCAGTGGTGGCAACGACACTTTCTACGCTCCCGTTCCAGGGGGACCTATCCCCCTGTGAAACCTAGTTGGCGAGTCGGGCATTCCCCAACCGCGTCTCACCGATCAGACGGCGGGCCTCCGCGGCCACCACACGGGGCGTCTCCATCATCGCCACGTGCCCGGCGCGCGCCAGCAGCACCAGTCTGACCTGCCGGAACGTACGGGCTGCCTTGGCGGCCATGGCGGGCCGCACCAGCCGGTCGTGCCTGCCGTGGACGATCAGGGTGGGCGCCTCGATGAGGGCGGCCTGACGCCACAGGTTCTCCTCGCCGCGGCGGAAGTACTCGGCCACGATGCCCCGGGCCGAGCCGATCATGGCGGCGGCGGCGTAGGCCAGCGCGTCGCGCCTGCGCTGCTCCTCGACCGCGTCGCGGAGGCGTACCGGATGGACCGCGGCGACGTCCGCCCAGACCATGGCGAAGGAGGCCTTGATCCGCTGCTCGGCGGGGATCAGCCGGAGCTTGCCGGCCACCCACTCGCCCAGCCTGGGCAGCGCCGCGGCGGCGATGCGTACCGGGCCGTACCTGGGCAGCAGGTCGGGCAGTGCCGGCGAGATGAGGGTGAGCGAGCGGACCAGGTCGGGGCGGGTGGCGGCCACTCTGACGGCGACCGCGCCGCCCATCGAGTTGCCGAACAGATGCGCGGGACCGGTCTCCTGCAGCAGGCCGATCACCGCGCGGGCGTGCGCGGCGATGGTGTAGTCGCCGTCGTCGGGCTCGGGCGAGAACCCCGCTCCGGGCAGGTCGATGGCGTAGCCGGTGACGAGGTCTTTCAGCTCGTCCATCAGGTCGGTCCAGTTGGTGGCCGCACCGGCCAGGCCGTGGACGAAGACCGCCTTCTCGGGGGCGCCTTCCGGGGTCGCTCGTACGTGCACCGACCCGAACATGCGTCCTGGCCAGTGCGGGATCGGTGCTACTGCCATGCGCCCTCCTCGCTCACTCAACGATAGCCGCCCTCGCCTTCCAGTCTACATTTACGACAAATGCTCCTTTATTAGCATTTATGAGCACGCGATTCACGCATAACCGTGCGGAGCCGCCGCCCTTCAAAACGGACAAATCATTTCATTTCACTTCATAAATGCTTAATGAGAGCAATGAGAGAGTTAGCGTATAGCAAAACAGAACAAGGCCCGTTTATTCGCTGGCCCGCCGGAAATAAATCCGCACGGATGACGCATTAGTCGACATCCAAGATATTTACCGTTCAGTCCGGTAAATATCTGGAACGGGGCAACCGATCCTTTAGGGGGGAATTCAATGCCCAAGTTCAAGAGTGTCCTCGCAGGGCTTGCACTCAGCACGGCAGCGGCCGGCAGCATCATCGGCCTGGGCGCAGTGACCACCGCAACGTCCGCCAGCGCCACCGCCTCCGCCACCAACGCCGGCGTCGTCGCCGGCGGCTGGGGCTGCCACCGCCGCTGTGGCGGCGGCGGCTGGGGCGGCTGGGGTGGCTGGGGTCACCGCAGGCACAACCGCGGCGGCCGGGTGAAGGTCCACATCCACCTGCACAACAACAACACCAACAGCGTCCGCGGCGACAATGACGCGGACGCGGACGCCCGCAACTTCAACCGCAACGACGCTGACGCGGACGCCCGCCAGCTCCAGGCCCAGGCCCAGTTCGAGCACGAGCGTGAGCTGGCGCGCCAGCTCGCCCAGCGCGGGGTTGAGTAACAACGCGGAGACGACCCGTCCGGGGACGCTCCAATAAGGGTCGCCGGATACGGTCCGAGGAGATAGTCATGCAACCGGTTCTCCGGTTTGGGTGAGTTCCGGACGCGTACTGAGTGCCTGTGTTCTCATAAAGGAATACAGGCACTCAGAAAAGTCGCCACGCCAACGCGTACGGACTCGGCGGGAATTCGTTCCCCATGGCATTGAGGGGAGCGGCCGATAAAGTCGCTTCCCTCCTGAATGCGTGAACATAAAGGCGCCTTCGGCAGGCAAGCCGAAGGCGCCTTGCCTTTGCCGGGCGCACCGCCCGATCAGGCGGATTTGCGTGCCTTGCGCTTGGGGGCGGCCTTCTCCCCCGCCTCCCCCGCCTCCTTGGCGGTCTTCTTGGGCTTGGCGGCCGCGCCGGACCGCTCGCGCTTGGCCGCGTCGACGCTCGCCCGCAACGCGGCCATGAGGTCGACGGCGGGACCCGCCTCCTCCTCGCCGACCGGCGGCGCGACGACCTCCTTGCCCTCCACCTTCGCCTCGATCACCTGCTGCAGTGCCTCGCGGTAGGCGTCGTGGTACTCGGTCGCGTCGAAGTCCGCCTCCATCGTGGTGATGAGCGACTCGGCCATCTTGAGCTCCTGGGCCCGCACTTCGATGTCCTCCTCGAGGAACCCGAAGTCGGGCACGCGGATCTCGTCCGGCCAGTACATGGTCTCCAGCACGAACACCCCGTCACGCACCCTGAGCGTGGCCAGCGACTCCCGCTGCCGCAGTGCCACCTTGACCACCGCGACCTGCCCCGAGCTCTCCAGGGCGTTGCGCAACAGCACGTACGGCTTGGCGCCCTGCGCGTCCGGTTCGAGGTAGTACGACTTGGCGAAGTAGATCGGGTCGATCTGTTCGGCCGGCGCGAACTGGAGCACGTCGATCCTGCGTGACGTGCTGAGCGGCAGGTCCTCGAAGTCCTCGTCCGTCAGCACGACTATCTCGCCGGTGGCCAGCTCATAACCCTTGGCGATGTCGGAGTAGGGGACCTCCTCGCCGTCGAGCGTGCACACGCGCTTGTAGCGGATCCTGCCGCCGTCCTCGCGGTGTACCTGGTGGAAGGTGACGTCCTTCTGGTCGGTCGCCGAATAGAGCTTGACGGGAATCGTGACGAGGCCGAAGGAGATCGCCCCTTTCCAGATGCTGCGCATGGGCACTCCTCGGCTCTAGCGGGCTCGCCATATGGGCACATACCCCCCATGGGGCAACCAATGCCATACCCAATCGAACCAATGCTCGCTGTACCTGGGCAGCTACCTCAGGATCGCGAGCGGTATGGCCTGGAGGTCAAATGGGACGGCATCCGCGCCATCCTCCACCGGAACGGCGCCCTGAAGGTGACGGGAAGGCACGGAGTCGACTACACCCGCCGGTATCCCGAAATTTCGGAGTTCGGAGTGAAGAATGCGGTGATCGACGGTGAGGTCGTCGCGCTCGACCCGCGCGGCCGCCCCAGCTTCGTACGACTGCAGCACCGCATGCATCTCACCGACCCGGAAGAGACGATGCTGAAGTTGTACCCGGTCACGTACCTGCCCTTCGACCTGCTTCACCTCGACGGCATCACCCTGCTGGACCTGCCGTACCGCGACCGGCGCAGCCTCCTCGACGAGCTGGACGTCGGCGCCCCGCCGTACTTCCCTGGAGAGTCCGACCTGCTCACCGCCACCAAGGAGCAGGGGCTCGAAGGCGTGGTCGCCAAACGGCTCGACTCGCCCTACCGGCCGGGCACGCGCTCGCCATGGTGGATCAAGGTGAAGCACCTCAGCACGCGGGAGGTCGTGATCGGCGGCTGGAAACCCGGCAAGGGCCGCAGGTCGGGCGGGGTCGGCTCGCTGATCATGGGCGTGTTCGCGGAGCGGGGCCTGACCTACGTCGGGCACGTCGGCACCGGCTTCACCGAGGACGTGCTCGACCAGCTCGACGCGTTCCTGCGCCCGCTGGAGATCCCGCACAGTCCCTTCCGGAACGTCGTCCCGTGGCGCAACCGATGGGTTAGACCCGATCTCGTCGGGGAGGTGGCCTACACCATGTGGACCGACGATCTGCGACTGCGCCACCCCGTGTGGCGCGGGCTGCGCCCGGACAAACTCCCTTCGGAGGTGACGTTGTGAGTCCCCAGAAGGTGCCGGTGAAGGTCGGCGGGCGGCAGCTGACGCTGAGCAACCTGGACAAGGTGCTCTATCCCGAGACCGGCTTCGCCAAGGCCGAGGTGATCGACTACTACAGCCGCGTCGCCCCCGCGCTCCTGCCGCACCTCGAAGGCCGGCCGCTCACCGTCAAGCGCTACCCGAACGGCGTGACCGGCCAGTCCTTCTTCGAGAAGAACGCGCCCGAGCACACCCCGGACTGGATCAGGAGGGTCACACTGCCGGTGCCGGGCAGCACCAAGAACCGCGAGACCATCGACTTCGCCGTCATCGAGGACCTGCCCTCGCTCGTCTACTACGCCAACCTGGCGGCCCTGGAGCTGCACGTGCCCCAGTGGCGGGTGTCCGCCGGCGGCGAGGCGCTGCCGCCCGACACGCTCGTGTTCGACCTCGACCCGGGCGCTCCGGCGACCATCGTGGAGTGCTGCCGGGTGGCCCTCATGCTGCGCGAGGTGCTGCGCGCCGACGGCCTCACCGCCCGGCCGAAGACCAGCGGCAACAAGGGCATGCAGCTGTACGCGGACTGGGACGGCCGCGAGGAGCCCTCGGCGTACGCCAGGAGGCTGGCCCAGGTGCTGGAGAAGGCGCACCGCGAGCAGGTGGTCAGCGTGATGGCCAGGAAGGCCCGCCCCGGCAAGGTGTTCATCGACTGGAGCCAGAACAACCCGGCCAAGACCACCGTGGCCCCCTACTCACTGCGGGCCGGGGAGCGGCCCACGGTCTCGACACCGCTGCTGTGGAAGGAGGTCGAGGGCTGCGAGCACCCGGAGGACCTGGTGTTCGCGACACACGACGTGCTGGCCAGAGTCGAGGAACACGGCGACCTTTTCGGTCAGGCGTAGTCTGGTTCCGTCCGCACCTAGAAGGGGACTGCAATGTCGGAGATGGACGTACGTGGGGACGACCGCCCCTTCGACGAGTTGGACGAACTCCCGATCGGGGCCCCCGAGGCCGACGCCGCCGAACAGCACCTCCTGATTCGCGGCGCCGGGGGCGGGATGCTCCGGGAGACCCCGCTGGAGGTCGATCCCGCCGACGCCGCCGAGCAGGCCCGCGAGGTGGACCTCGATGATGACGACTATCGCTGATCAGCCGCTGAGCCGCACGTAGGATGTCCGAACAGCCGACTCAGAGACCCATGGAGACCAGCGTGACCGCAACCCCGGACGCCAAGCCCCGGGGCACCCGGCTGCCCCGACTGGCCCGCCGCAGGCAGCTGCTCAGCGCCGCGCAGGAAGTGTTCGTGGAGAACGGCTATCACGCGGCCGCCATGGACGAGATCGCCGATCGGGCAGGGGTCAGCAAACCCGTCCTCTACCAGCACTTTCCCGGCAAGCTGGAGCTCTACCTCGCGCTACTCGACCTGCACGTCGACGACATGGTCAACCGCTGCCGCGAGGCGCTGGCGTCCACGCACGAGAACAAACTCCGCGTGCAGGCCACGTTCAGCGCGTTCTACTCCTTCGTCTCCACCCAGGGCGAGGCGTTCCGGCTCGTCTTCGAGTCGGACCTGCGCAACGTGGCTCCGGTGCGCCAGCGTGTGGAGCGCTCGCTGCAGGAGTGCGCGGAAATGGTCAGCGCGGTGATCCAGGAGGACACCGGCTGCACCAGCGACGAGGCGCACCTGCTCGGTGTCGGACTGGTCGGCATGGCCGAGGTGAGCGCCCGCTACTGGGTGACCACGCAGGGCTCCATTCCGAAGGACGCCGCCGAGCAGCTCATGGCCCGGCTGGCCTGGCGCGGCATCAGCGGTTTTCCGCGTACGGCTTAAACCCGTTCGCTGGGCGCGATCATCCACTCTTCGGGGCCGATCAGCGGCCACGATGGGATGAGCCAGTCCCGTCGAAAGGGAGCATGATGGAAGTCAAGATCGGCGTACGCTCCGTACACCGCGAACTCGTCGTCGAGACCGAACTATCCTCCGACCAGGTCGAAGAGGAGATCAGAAACGCGCTCGCCGCCGATCGTGGCGTGTTCTCCATCACTGACGCGAAGGGGCGGCGCGTGATCGTGCCGGTCGCGTCGATCGGCTTCATCGAGATCGGCGAGGACGAGTCGAGGCCCGTCGGCTTCGGAGGCACCCTGTAGCGGCTCGAGCGGGGTGCGGCGGCAAGCGCCGTACCCTCGCTCGAGCGGAGCGGTCCTGACGTTCAGATGCCCAGGGCGGCCATCCTCTTGCCGTGTTCCTCGGTCAGCTTGGCGAACAACCGGGAGATCTGCGCCTGGTCGTCGGACGCCGGCTCGACCAGCAGCAGCGCCAGCTCCGGCCGGGCCGCCGCGACCTGCTGCCCCTGGCTGAGCGCCTCGCCGACCAGCCGTCGCGCCCACAGCGCCAGCCGGCCGCTCGCCGTCGGGTCGGCCACGAGCCCGGCCCTGACCCGCTCCACCACGAACTCCGAGCGGCCCTCGTCCACGAGCACCTCATCGACCAGCTTCGCGATCGACGGGTCGAGGTGCCTGGCCGCCTCCCGGTAGAAGTCGAGTGCGATGCCCACGCCCACGTACGCTTTGACCAGTGCCTGCAGCCAGTCGGCCGGGGCCGTCTGGGTGTGCCAGGCCTCCAGCGCGTCGACGAACGGGGACATCGCCTGTTCGGGATCGGCGCCGAGCTCGGTCAGCCGGTCGTGCAAGAGGCGGAAGTGGGCGTATTCGGCCACGGCCAGTTCGCTGAGCGCGACCTGATCGGCCAAGGAAGGGGCGAGGGACGCCGCGTCCTCGGTCATCCGCGCGAAGGCGCTGAGCTCGGCATAAGCCAGCACACCGAGCAGATCGACGACTCCTGGAGACTCGTTCATGGAAGGCAGCGTACTTCGGGAACATTCTGAAACTCGGCCAACGTTGTGGTATCGAGTACACTGCTCTGTGAAAGTGCGACCGCACTGTGTTAATTCGGGGGAATTCCCCGTTAACCCCCCACTCCCGGGTCTGCGGTCGCGATGACGCGAGAGGGCTGGCTCTACCGCGAGGACCCAGGCACGGGATTTGTTTTCTGCCCGTCGGTCCCGGCAGGCCCGCCTTCATTTGAGACTGAGGCAGGCCACGCTGACGACTTTCCGAGACCTCGGAGTCACACCTGAGATCGCTGACGCCCTCGAGACTGAGGGCATCACCACACCGTTCCCCATCCAAGAGATGGCACTCCCGCTCGCGCTGAGCGGCCAGGACCTGATCGGTCAGGCACGCACAGGCACGGGAAAGACCTACGCGTTCGGCATCGCGATGCTCCAGGGCATCGGCAAACCGCGTAAGAACCGTAAGAAGCCACGCGGGCTGGTCGTCGTGCCCACTCGCGAGCTGGCCGTACAGGTCAGCGAAGACCTGGTCACCGCCGCCGGCAAGCTCGGCTCGCGGGTCCTGACCGTCTACGGCGGCCGGGCGTACGAGCCGCAGGTCGAAGCGCTCAAGGCGGGCGTCGACGTCATCGTCGGCACCCCTGGGCGCCTGCTCGACCTGGTCAAGCAGAAGCACCTCGACCTCAGCCAGATCACCTCGCTGGTGCTCGACGAGGCCGACCGCATGCTCGACCTGGGGTTCCTGCCCGACATCGAGCGGATCTTCAAGCTGATCCCCGAGGAGCGGCAGACCATGCTGTTCTCGGCGACCATGCCCGGCGAGATCGTCGCGCTGTCGCGCAAGTACCTCAACCGGCCCACGCACGTACGGGCCGAGCATGAGAACGGCGAGGGCGGCGAGGGCATCCCGCATCCGCAGGTTCGCCAGATCGTCTGGCGCGCCCACCGGATGGACAAGATCGAGATCGTCGCCCGGCTGCTCCAGGCCGAGGGCCGCGGGCTCACCATGGTCTTCTGTGAGACCAAGCGGGCCTGCGACATGGTCGCGGAGCAGTTGGAGACCCGCGGCTTCGCGGTCGCGGCCGTCCACGGCGACCTCGGCCAGGGCCAGCGCGAGCAGGCCCTGCGCGCGTTCCGCAGCGGCAAGATCGACGTGCTGGTCGCCACCGACGTGGCGGCCCGCGGCATCGACATCGACGACGTCACCCACGTGGTCAACTACGACTGCCCCACCGACGACAAGACCTACGTGCACCGCACCGGCCGCACCGGCCGGGCCGGGCGCACGGGCATCGCGGTCACGTTCGTGGAGTGGGAGGAGATGACCCGCTGGAAGATGATCAACCAGATGCTCGGGCTCGACTTCGCCGAACCCGAGGAGACCTACTCCACCTCGCCGCACGTCTTCACCGAGCTCAACATCCCTCAGGGCACCAAGGGCGTCCTGCCGCATGCCAGCCGTTCGCGGGCGGGCCTGTCGGCGGAGCGCATCGAGGATCTCGGGGAGACCGGCAGGACGCGCACCCGCAACGGCGGCCGCCGCCGTGAGGAGCGCGAGGAGCGTCCGCCGCGCACGCCGCGCCAGCGCCGCCGCACCCGCGGCGGAATGCCCGCAGAAGAGGGCACCGCACCCGTCGAGACGCCGGAGGTCGAGCCCGTGCCCAGTCGCTCCAGCAAGGCGGCCGCCAGAAAGACGGAGGAGACACCAGCCATCATTTCAGCTGACGAGATCGAGGCGGCCACCGAGCCGCGGCGCGGTCGCACTCGCAGGGGGGCCGCCTCGGCCGCCATCGAGAACGCCCTCGCCGACGCCCCGGAGGCCCCGCTCACCGACCGCGAGCCGGTCGTCGAGCAGAAGGCCGAGCAGAAGCCTGTGGCTGAGCAGCAGCCCGTGGCCGAGCGGAAGCCCGTCAGGGAGCGCAAGCCCGCCGCCGAGCGCAGGCAGGTCGTCGAGCAGGCTCCCGCAGGGGAGCGGATCATGGAGGAGCAGGTCGTGGAAGAGCGGGTCATGGAACGGGCACCGATCGCCGAGACGAGCTTCTCCACGCCGCCGCCCCCGGTGCGCCAGGAGGCGGACCGCATCGTCCCCGCGAGCCCGTTCATGGTGATCTTCCAGTCACCCGACCTGGCCACGGACGACGACGACATCGCCCCGTCGGCGGCCACCGAGCGCAAGCAGGCGCGCCGCCAGCCGCGTGGCGGCGGTGGTGGCAACAACAACGGCGGTGGCAACCGCCGCCGCGTCGGCTAGACACCTGGCAGACGCAGGGACCAAAGGCTGACAAAAGCAGGCGCGCACCGCATCCCGCGGTGCGCGCCTGCGTCGTTTCCACCCCATACCTGAACAACTTTCCGCGAACTCGCACCAGCGTACCGAGTATGCCGGTGTCGAGGCCCTGACCTCTGGGTATTGTTGCCTCACGTGAGTACGCCGCGATTCCTCGACCTGCCTCCTGGCGTTGCCCCACACAAGATCGAAACGCCCCAGGGCATATTTGCCGCACTTGAGGCGCTTCCGGTCAGCGGTGTGGTGGAGCGCTGGCCCGCACTCCTGGTCCCCGGGCTGACCGGCAGCAAGGAAGACTTCATCGCGGTCCTGCAGACCCTGGCCCACTCGGGCCGCCGGGTGCTGGCCATCGACCTGCGCGGGCAGTATGAGACGCCGGGCCCCGACGACCCCGGCGCCTACACGTGCGCCGCGCTCGGCGCCGACGTCGACCTGCTGGCCCAGACGCTCAGCGGCGGCGAGCCGATGCACCTGGTCGGACACTCCTTCGGCGGGCTCGTCGCGCGCGAGGCGGCCATCGACGGCCGGACGAAGTTCGCCTCGTTCACGCTGATGAGTTCAGGGCCGTCCGGCATCGTGGGCCAGCGGGCGCGCAACGGCAAGACCTTCCTGGAGGAAGTTCCCGTCCTGGGGCTCGAGCACGTCTGGTCCACCAAGATGGAGCCCGAGGCGCTGGCCAACGGCGTGCCCGACGAGATCATCGCCTTTCTGCACAAGCGCCTGCTCGCCAACTCGCCGACCGCCCTGTCGCGGATGGCCGAGCAGACGCTGAACGCGCCCGACCGCACCGACGAGCTCAGGCAGATCGAGGTGCCCACGCTCGTCCTGTACGGCGAGCACGACGACGGCTGGCCGGCCGAGCTGCAGTCGGAGATGGCGGCCAGGCTGGAGGCCGAGTGCGTGGTCCTGCCCGGCGCGGCCCACTCGCCCGCCGTGGAGGCTCCGGAGACCACGGCCGCGGCGCTGATCCGGTTCTGGAACGCCGCCGAGAGCCCGCACTTGGACACCTGGTCCAATGCCGTGTAATTATCTACTTACTATGACGGGCATCGAAGACATCGTCGTCCAGCCGCCGCACAGCGCGACCTGGCTGGTGCACCTCGACCGCGCCATGTGGGTCGGCGGCGTACGCGGCCTGATGCTCCAGGCCCTGCATCCCATCGCGATGCGCGGTGTCTGGCAGAACTCCAATTTCCAGCAGGACCCGTTCGGCCGGCTGCGCCGTACCGCCGACTTCGTGGGCCGCACGACGTTCGGCAGTCCGGCCGAGGCCGACGAGATCGGCCGGCGGGTGCGCGGCATCCACAAGAGCCTGCGCGTCAGCGACCCCGACACCGGCAGGACGCACCGGGTCGACGACCCCGAGCTGCTGCTCTGGGTGCACTGCGCGGAGGTCTCGTCCTACCTGGAGGTGGCCAGGCGCGGCGGGCTGGGGCTCACCGAGCGCCAGGCCGACTCCTACCTGCGCGAGCAGCGCAGGAGCGCCTCCTACGTGGGCCTGCACCCCGAGGACGTGCCCGGCTCGTGCGCGGAGATGGACGCCTACTTCAAGCAGGTACGGCCCGCCCTGCGCGTCACCGAGGAGGCCGCCTCGGCCGTGCGGTTCCTGCTCTGGCCGAGGCTGCCGCAGGAGCTGCGGGCACTCACGCCGGGCAAACCGGCCTACTTCCCGTTCGGCGCGCTGTGCTACTACACGCTGCCGGATTGGGCCAGGCGGATGTACGGCGTGCTGCCGGAGGTGCCGCGGGCCACGGTGACGGCCGGGCTGAAGGCGTTCAGGCTCGCCATGAACTCCCTGCCCGAGCCGCTGCACGACCACGCGTTCATGCCGTCGACCAGGGAGATGCTGCGGGCCGCCCGCGAGCGGCTCGGTGCCGCCGGCTACGACACCGGCAAGGGGCTCAGGGGGCTGACCGATCCGCGCCGCCGGCCGAAGGCGCTGGCCGCCTGAAGGTCCACGTGCCGCCGCCGGCCAGCTCGTCGAGGAGATGGTGGTCGGGTGACAGCCCGCAGGCCGGGTCGGTGCGGCCGGCGTCGCCGGTGAGCGCGTACGCCTGGCAGCGGCAGCCACCGAAGTCGAGCTCCTTGCGAGGGCAGCTCGCGCAGGGCTCGCGCATCCAGCCGGTGCCCCGGTAGGCGTTGAACGCGGGTGAGTGCTCCCAGATCCAGCCGATCGAGTGGTCACGGGCGTTCGGCGGCTCCAGTGGCAGGTCGTAGGCCGCCGGACAGGGCAGCACCCGGCCGTCGGGCGCGACGGTGATCGAGATCGCGCCCCAGCCGCCCATGCAGGGCTTCGGCACACCGTCGAAGTAATCGGGGATCACCCAGATCAGCTCGACATCCGTTTTTTCCCGATATTTCCTGACTGTGGCCTCGGCGCGGGCGAGTTGCTCCCTGGTGGGCAGCAGCGCGGTCCTGTTGAGCAGCCCCCACCCGTAGAACTGGGTGTTGGCCAGCTCGATGCGCTCCACGCCCCACGACAGTCCCAGCTCGATGATCTCGCCGACGGCGTCGAGGTTCTCCCGGTGCAGCACCACATTGAGCCCGAACGGCAGCCCGCTCGCCGCCACGACGGCGGCGGCCCGCTCCTTCCACGCGAACGAGGCGACTCCGGCGATCCGGTCCGACTCGGTGCCGGTCGCCGACTGGACCGAGAGCTGCACGCTCCGAAGCCCCGCCCCGGCGAGTTCGCCGAGCCGTCGCTCGGTGAGCCCGACGCCGCTGGTGACGAGCTGGGTGTAGACGCCCTCCCCCTCGGCCGCCGCCACGATCGGCGCCAGATCCGGCCTGAGCAGCGGCTCGCCGCCGGACAGGTGGGCGTGCACCACGCCGAGCGCCGCCGACTCGGCGAGTATCCGCTGCCACTCGCCGGTGCTCAGCTCGCTCGACCTGGCCGCCAGTTCGACCGGGTTGGAGCAGTACGGGCAGCGCAGCGGGCACGCGTGCGTGAGCTCGGCCAGCATGGCCCAGGGCGCGCTCACCGCAGCCACCCCTCCGCGCGCACCCGGTCGAGGAACTCCACCACATCCGCCTCCGCGCCCTCGGGGAGCTCCGCGACGATGTCGGCCACCGTCCGTTCGCCGTCGCAGAGGCCGACGATGGCCGCCGCCTCCTCGTTCAGCACGACGATGCGCTCGGGCACGATCAGCAGGTCGGCCTGCCGTACCGGATCGTGGCGGAGCATGGCCGCGCGGGACAGTGCCGGGCGCCAGGTCATCAGTAGGCCCCGTCCACGGCGTCGAGCAGCGCCCACAGCACGTCGCACTTGTAGCCGAGGGCCGTGATGGCCCTCTCCTGGTCGGTACGGGTCCGTGCCCACTCCTGGACTAGGGCCAGGGCTTCGCCGCTGTCCTGGCGGCCCTGAGAGACGCGTACGCGGAAGTAACGCAGCCCCTCGGGGTCGATCCACGGGTAGTGCCGCTCGAAGGCGGCGATCCTTGTGCGCATCAGGTCCGGTGCGAACAATTCCGTCAGCGAAGCGGCGACGGCTTCGAGCGCGGAGCCGTTGCGGCACAGGTTCACGTAGCCGTCGACGGCCAGCCGTACACCCGGCAGCACGCCTTCGCCCGACAGCAGCAGGGCCCGCTCCAGCCCGGCCGCCTCGCCGAGGCGCAGCCACCGCTCGATGCCGCCCTCGCCCGGCGCGGTGCCGTCATGGTCCTGGATCCGGCGCAGCCACGTCCTGCGCAGCTCGGGCGTCTCCAGCTTGCCGAGGATGAACGCGTCCTTGATCGGGATGTGCCGCTGGTAGTGGAAGCGGTTGAGTATCCAGCCCCGCAGCTCGTCACGGGTCAGCTCGCCCGCGTGCATGCGCTGGTTGAAGGGGTGCAGGTGGTGGTAGCGCTTCTCCGGTACGGCACGCAGCTCGGCCTCGAAGCCGTTCACAGGTCGATCACCATCCCGTCGGCGGCCACCTCGATCCCCAGCTCGGCGAGCACCTTGTGCTGCTCGGCCGCCGGGTCCACGAGGGGGTTGGTGTTGTTGAGGTGGGTGTACAGGCGGCGGCCCGGCAGCCGGGAGAGGCGCTCCATGGTCGCCTCGATCGGCAGGTGGCCCATCTGGGTGGCGGTCTTCGCCGAGATTCCGGTACGGCGGGGCTCCTCGTCGTCCCAGAACGTGCCGTCGATGATGGCGCATTCGGCCTCGTCCAGCTCGGCGGGCCACACGCCCATGGCGGGCGCGTAGACCACCGCTCCCCCCATGAGGCGCAGGGCGGACACCCAGTCCGGGGCCTCCGGGGAGCCGGCGTACCGGGGGCGCTTGGCCGATATCGGGATGAGGTCGGCGTCGGCCCAGGAGAGCCGCAGGTAGGGGCGGAGGATGTCGGCGAAGGGCCGCAGCGCCTGCCGTACCACCGGGGTGCAGCGGACCTCCAGCTCGTCCGCCTCCCGGAGCCTGAGCAGGCCGATCGTGTGGTCGAGCTCGGCGTCGGTGAGGATGACGCCCTTCAGCGGCGACTCGCGCGGCCCCGGTCCCGGCCGCAGCCACGCGCACGCCTCGATCTGGTCGGCGATGTCGGGCGTGGCGTTGACGACGTAACACCCGTCGTCCAGTTGTACGGCCAGGCTGGCGTGGCTCCTGCGGCGGCCCGGATGAGCGCGTGCCCCGGAGCAGCCAGGACACGCGCAGTTCCACTGGGGCACGCCGCCACCGGCCGCGGTGCCGAGCACCTGCAGTCGCATGGCGGTGTCCGGTTACCTGGTGGCCAGGAAGTACGCGGTCATCTCCATCGATGCCTCGACGACCTGGTAGTCGGGCTTGTGCCAGGTCGTCTCCTCGCCGCGGGCCCTGACCTTCTTCGCGTGGATCCTGGGTGGTTGCTTGCCCTGTTCCTTCGGCTGGGACATGCGCACCTGCCTTTCAGTAGGGGGTTACACCCGATATGACAGCTCATGGCGCTCGCCGTCAATGGCTTAGGTCGGAGCTATGCCGGGGAATTTCGCCTCATAGCCGGTTTTAATGGTTTTGGCGAGATTCTTCATCCGATGTCTCGACGGGGATGACAAATCCGGCGAGCAGGATGAGCGTCGAGGCCGTGACCATGACCCAGCCGCTGGGGCCCATGCCCGCGGGGTCGAACAGCACGCCGGTGATCGAGGCGGCCGTGGCGGCTCCGATGTACCGCGACGCCTGGAAGAGGCCCACGGCCATGCCGGTCTCGTTCCGGTCGGCGTGTACGAACACCAGCGAGTTCAGGCCGAACTGGCTGAACGCGGACGCCAGGCCGATCAGCGACGTGGTCACCAGCACCAACCCGATGGGCCCGGCCCAGAACATCACGCACGACCCGGCCAGCAGCAGCGCCGCGCTCGCCAGCAGCACGGCCCGCAGCCCCGCCCGCGAGGCCAGCGCCACCGCCACGGGCGTCATGACGACCGCCGCCACGGCCATGGGCAGCACCAGCAGGCCCGCGAGATGCGGCGGCAGCCCGCCCGAGCGCTGCGCCCACAGCGGCACCATGAGGAACGCCAGATAGAACACCACATTGACCAGCGCGAACAGCCCGTAGGTGGCCAGCAGCGCCGGCCGCGGCCTGGGCAACCACGCCCGCCGCCGCCGGACGGGAGCCACCTTGGGCAGCCAGCGCAACGCCGGAATGAGCGCCACCGCCGCGAGCGGGACGTTGACCAGGAAGACGGCCCGCCACCCCCACAGGCTGACCAGGAACCCCGCCAGCACCGGCCCCGCGGCCGCGCTGGCCGTCAGCACCATCGAGATCATCGCGATGACGCGGGGAGGCGGCCGCCCCTGCTCCGCCGTCGCCGTGATGATCGCCATCCCGGCCGGGAGCGTCGCGCAGCTCCCGAACGCCTGCAGCAGCCGGGCCGCCACCAGGACGGGATAGGAGGGGGCCACGGCGGCGAGGGCGCCGGTCAGTCCCACCATGACCAGCCCGGCGCAGAACACCCGCCGGGGACCGAACCTGTCGGCCAGCGCGCCCATGACCGGCGGCACGGCGACGGCTGTCAGGTAGAAGCCCGCGGCCAGCCAGGTGACGGCGACGACGCCGACGTGGAACTCGGTCTCGATGCGCGCCAGGGCTATGGCGATCATGGATGAGTTCAGCGGGTTGAACAACGCGCCGAGCGCCACTGCCACCGGCAAGCGCCCCACCCGACCCACAACCCGACCATAACCGGATATGTCCAACCATGGTCACGGCCGGGTTGCCGTCGTCATTCGGCCAGGGCGTCCCAGGGGCGGCGCTCGGGGGCGGCGGCCATGCCTTCGGGGCAGTGGCGCCGGAAGTCGCACCAGCCGCAGATCGGGCCGGGGTTGGGGGCGAACACCGCGTCCAGCTCGGACGAGATGGCCGGCGGCCCGACTTGCGGGCGCTCCCCGCCAGAGCCGGCGGTCGTACCAGGTCCGCCGCTTCCGGTCGTACCGAGGCCTCCACTTCCGGCCGTGCCGGAGCCCGGGTCAGACGTCGCCCTGGATGCCCGGACGCTCGCCGCGCCGGAGGAGCGGGCGCGTACGGGGCCCGGCGCGCCCATCACCTCGCGGTAGCGTTCGTCGGCGGTGGCGGCCTCGACCCCGACCTCCTCCGCGCGTCCCAGGTGGCGCGCGAGGGACTCCTCGGTGTGGCGCCACTCGATGATCTCGCCGGTCGGCAGGTGGTGCAGCTCGACCGAGTGGCACGGTGTGCGCATCATCCTGGAGGCCGCGATCGCGTAGATGGCCAGCGCGAGCGAGGACCGCGCGTCGTCCTGGGTGAGAGGCCGCCGCCCGGTCTTGTAGTCGACCACCACCAGCTCGTCACCCCGCCGGTCGAGCCGGTCGATGCGGCCGGACACAGCGATGATCTTGGTGCGCGTGGCCACCGTACGCTCGACGCCGACCGGATCATCCGACGGATCCAGTGTGCCGACATATCCGGACACGAGGTCGCGGGCCCGCCCGAGCCACTGCGCCGACTGGTCCGCGTCCCTGAACCCCTCGGTGATCCACCCGTTGGTCAGCAGGATGGCCGCCGTCAGCGGCGTCCGCCGCTCGTACGGCTCACGCCACCAAGCCGCCAGCGCGTTGTGCACGCTGGCCCCGACACTGTTGTGCGCCCACCCCGGCCCCTTGGACGGCTGCGGCCGATCCAGGTAGGTGAACCGGTAGCGGCGGCGGCAGTCGAGCCAGGCGTTCAGCCGCGACGGCGTACACGAATAGAGCCGTCGCGGCATCCCTTCCAGCGGCAGCTGGTCATACACTCCGGCCGTCACCCGGATCGAGCCTGATCCCGGCGGCCTTGGTGCCGTCGGTGAGCGGGCCCTCTTCCTTGTCGGTGGACTCGCTGTGCTGCCAGTCGCCGAAGTGCGGCTCCAGGTCGCCGACCGTCACCTCGTCGCCGTGGGCGGCCAGCACCCGCGTCTCGGCGGGCAGCGTGAACAGCCGCGCGCCGATCGCGTTGAGCTGGAAGTTGAGGTCGGGGTATTCGCCACCGATCTTGCCGGGCCCGTCGGCCTGCAGCGTCTCGCCGGTGAACACCACCCCGAGGCCCTCGCAGTAGAGCGAGACCCCGCCGGGCGTGACCCCGGGCGTCTCCATGACGTCGAGCCGCACGTCGGCCACGGCGAAGATGCCGTCGTCCTCCATGTCGATGTCGGGCCAGGTCTCGGTCCAGGTCTCCCGCCAGAGCGGCTTGTCCTTGGGGTGGAGGGCGATCACCGCCTCGTCCCTGCTGGCCACCTCGATGGCGGCGCCGACATGGTCGGGCAGACCGTGGGTGCAGATCACGGCGAGCACCTCTCGCTCGCCGACCTTCTCCAGGATCTTGTCGGCGTCACGCGCCGGGTCGATCACAATCACCTCATCGTCGTCGCCGACGATCCAGATGTTGTTCTCGACCTTGTGCTCGGTGCCGTCGACGTCGACGACACCCTCGCTCACCACTCGCTCGATACGCGCTGTCACGTCTCCAAACTCTAGTCCGTCTGAGTGACGACGCGAATCGCGCCGGCGGTGACCCCTCCGGCGCCGAGCTCGTACCTAGTGCCCCAGCCTCGGCGAGAAGGCGCCGAAAGGCAGGTCGAGCTCAAGGTCGCGCAGGTCGTGGAGGCTCAGTTCGGAGAACGCGATGATGCATCCGGCCTCGGCGGGCCAGGCGATCGTCCACAGCCAGTTGCCCCTCGCCTCGCCGGCGTAGACGGCCCGGTCGGCCGCCGCGCTCACGCACCACAGCGCCGTCGGGTGCCCGAGCACCTCGATCTTCGCGTTCGGCGGCCCGGCGTCGAACCCCTCTCCGGGATCGGGGCCGCCCAGTCCGGCGAACGCGGCGCCCAGCCCGACGCCGGGTTCCTCAGCGATGACCAGCAGGTCGGCTGGCCCCTGGGTCAGCGAGGGCCCGCAGAGCGCGACCACGCTGGCCCGGCCCCCGGTACGCTCGTCGCCCGCTTCCCCGAAGCCGGTGACGAGCCAGCCCGGCGGCAACGGCCAGGGCAGCCACACGGGCACCATCGAACTCTTCCGCATCACCTCGACCGCCCTGCCGGACGGCGGCCAAGGCGGCTGGTAGGGCACCACATCGCCGTGCGCATCGCATCGCCACGCACTCGACCAGGCACTCGGCCCGTGAAGCGGACCAAAACACCGTGGGCAGGTTGGAACCGCTCTCACAGCTACTCACGCTGCGTCCTCGGGTACCACCGCGTCAAGGCCGCATCCAGTGTCTGGTCGTAATCTTGACCGTGTGCGCGTAAATTGCGTGGGCGCCATCATCGTCGACGCCTCGGACCGGCTCCTGCTGATCAAGCGCGGTCACCCGCCGGGCGCGGGCCTGTGGTCGATCCCGGGCGGCCGGGTGGAGCCCGCCGAGACCGATGCCGAAGCCCTGCGACGCGAAGTCCTGGAGGAGACCGGCCTGCTCGTCACGATCGGCCCCCTCGTGGGCACCGTGGACCGCCCCGGGCCGGACGACGTGACGTACGAGATCCGCGACTACCGCGCCACCGTCACGGACGGCACGCTCACCGCGGGCGACGACGCCGCCGACGCCCGCTGGTGTTCCCGGGACGACCTGGTACGCCTCGTACTCACGGACGGCCTGCTGGAGGCGCTGACAGCCTGGGACGCCCTACCGGCATGACGCCCGCCTCAGGCGCGCAGGTCCGCAACGGTGGTCGCCTTCAACGGCCGCTTAATACGGTTGCGATCAGGACGTTCAGGGCGGCAACCTGCCTGGATGATCGAATTGCAGGAGCTGTCGGCTGATGACTGGGCCCTTTGGCGAGAGCTTCGGCTCGTCGCGCTGGAGGAGGCGCCGTACGCGTTCGGAGTCTCGCTCGCGGACTGGCAGGGCGACGGCGACCGTGAGGAGCGCTGGCGAGCCCGCCTGAGCATCCCCGGCTCACGGAACCTGATCGCCCTTCTCGACGGGAAGCCCGCCGGGATGGCCAGCGGCATCCCGGGCGAGCGGGAAGGCGTGACCGAACTGATCTCGATGTGGGTCGGCCCGGCGGCGCGGGGGCACGGAGTCGGCGACCGGCTGATCCGAGCCGTGGAGTCGTGGGCCGTGGAGGTGGGCGCCGAGGTCCTGGAACTGGCGGTCGCGCCGTTCAACGAGAAGGCGATCGCGCTGTATCGGCGGAACGGGTTCGAGGACACGGACCAGATCGGCGACGAGCTGCCGAACGGACTGCGGGAGCTGGTGATGGCGAAGAAGCCGGCCCCTTAGAGGTCGCTCTGCGATCGGGATCACTGTGGGTCAGGTGCTGGCGGCCTGGGACGCGCTGCCGGGACAGGCGTCCAGAGCCGATCCACCGGCATGACGTAGAGCCGGTCGTCGTGGCGGAAGGACTGTTGTCCAAGGTTGACCAGCACACCTGCGACGAAGCTCGACCCGAGCCGTTCCCTGAGCAGCCGCAGCCCCTGGAAGTCCTTCTCCTCGATCGACGACTTGGCCTTGACCTCCACGCCGACGACCGATCCCTCATGCGACTCGATGACAAGATCGACCTCCCGCTGATCCCTGGTGCGGAAGTGGCTGAACTCGACCATCTCCTCCGACCAACCCGCCTGCTTCATCAGTTCGTTCACCACGAAGGTCTCCACGACCCGGCCGAACTCGGTGAGGGTGGCGGGGTCACGCCGGTCCAGTTTCCTGCGTGTGATGCCCAGAACGTGGGCCGCCAGTCCGCTGTCGATCAGATGGATCTTCGGCGACCTGGCGACCTTGCTGCCGAGCGTCCGGCCGAACGCCTCAAGCCTGTGGGTGAGGAAGACCGCTTCGAGCAGAGCCGCATAGTCAGCCACGAGACGTTGATCGAGCCCGACCACGGTTGCGATGTCTGCCATGCTCACGGTGCTGGAGGTGCGGGCGGCCAGATGGCGCAGGATGACGGGCAGCACTTGACGCTGCCGCACCTTGCGGATCTCCAGCGCGTCCCGCTCGATCACCATCGAGACGAAGTCGCGGAACCAGGCCCCGCGTTCGCTTTCCGGCAAGCTCAGGGCGATCGGGAACCCACCGGCGAGCATCGCGGCCTCGTACTGGGGGCGCGATGTGCGCGACGGGACGGAGGTCAGGAGGCTCTCCGGATCGGTGAGCACGGCGTCCAGGAAGGTCTCCCGACGACCGCTCAGCTCGCCTTGGGACAGAGGCCAAATGGTCATGACGTGCGCACGGCCCGTCAACGCCTGTCCGAGGCGCGGTAGCGCTCCATATCGGGTGGAGCCGGTGAGGAGGAACCTGCCCGGCCGTAGATCGCGGTTGAGCTCGGCCTTGATCGCGGACAGGATCTCCGGCACGTGCTGGAACTCGTCGATGCACACCGGTTCGAGCGGCGTGGTCGCGAAATGGGCCGGGTCAGCGTCCACGGAACGCCTGATCGAGACATCGTCGAGGTCGATGACCGGGACATCGCGCAGGCGTGCGCAGGCGCTCAGCAGTGTGCTCTTCCCCACTGTGCGCGGACCCGTCAGCACAACGACCGGCCGGCTGGCGAGACGACGGCAGATCACCGATTTGAGGTGCCTGTCCACGAGGGCGTCTGGATCCATCGAGCCCCCTCTGACCTGGCACAACAACCTCTAATGCACTAACCGTCCGTGCTTTTATATCAGAATCGTCCCTGGGTTCATGCGGGAATTGTCCATGATCAACTGTAGTTTTCGTCCGCGGCGAGCGAGTGGCTGTACCGCGCCGAGTGCCGGAGCCGCAGCCCGTCGGCACTCGGCGCGGTGAATCTAACTGTTAGAGCAGGTCCGGGGTCATGGCGCGAAACCGGATGGTCTGTTCCTCAGTGCTCCACCGCTGGAAACCGGCCTTCTCCAGCACTCGGATCGAGGGCGGGTTCGACAGTTCCACGTTGGCGGACACCGTGTGCACGCCTGGCGCGGTGAGGGCGAACGCCGTCATGGCCCGGGTGGCCTCGGGGGCGTAGCCGCGGCCTCGCCGGGAGGCCACGATGCCGTACCCGATCTCGAGGGTGCCGTCGCTGGGCGGCCAGAACAGGCCGATTGAGCCGACCACCAGGCCGCTTTCGCGCTCGATGACCTGACGGTGGCCATGGTCGCCCAGCCACGCGGGGTGCTCGGCGAAGAGGCCGGCGATGACGAGATCGCCTTCGGCGGGGAAGTCCGCGGCCCAGTGCGCCGGGCGGGTGCCGTCCAGGACGGCGGCGACCTCACCGTCGGTCCACGTCCGCAGGATGAGGCGGGCCGTGGTCAGGTCGGTGTGGGTCGGTGAAGGGGAAGATGACACGTGTGGCTCCTGGTCGTTCGGTACGACCCGGACCGCGCTAGCTTCGCGCGGGCCGGACAAGGGCATGCTGATGACGGCTGCTGGCAGCCATATTCATCAACCTCCCTCGTCACACGGCGATCACGCGCTCCTCGCGCTGGCGCGACGTTAGCAACATGCGGACAGTTCGGGCAAACCGTTTTGGCCCGGGGGACGGAGGTGAGCGGAAGGCCGAAGTTCCGCCAAATTCGTCCGCCGAGGATGTCGAAACGAGCCGCTCGGCTGCTACGTCACTTACGAATGCCAGCAAACGTGCACTACTCATCCTCATAGGCGTCACGATCATGGACGTCGCGAAGGGAGTCTTCGATGCCTGAACTGCGTACCTGGCTCACCGATCTCGGGCTGCTCGAGTCGCCACGTTGGCACGATGGCCGCCTCTACTTCTCCGACTGGACCGCGCAGGAGGTGATCGCGCTCGACCTCGACGGCAAGCACGAAGTCGTGGCCCGGGTGGACTCGATACCTCTCTGCACGGCTTGGCAGCCCGATGGGCGGATGGTGCTCGTCGACTCCGCGCGGGGACTGCTGCTGCGCCTGGAACCCGACGGATCGCTGGCGACCCACGCCGACCTGACCGTCATCGGGACCGGCTGGAACGACATCGTCATCGACGGCCGCGGCAACACCTATGTCGACCGGGCCGGTTTCGACATGCTCAGCGGCGGGGCGTTCGCTCCCGGGGCCGTCACACACGTCGGCCCCGACGGTTCGGCGCGTGACGTGGCCGACGGCATCTCCTTTCCCAACGGGATGGCCGTGACGCCGGACAACTCAACGCTGATCGTGGCCGACTCGTACGGCAAAAGGCTCATGGGGTACGACATCGGCGCCGACGGCGGTCTCTCGAACGGCCGGGTATGGGCCGACCTCGGGGACGGCGTCCCTGACGGGATCTGCGTCGATGCCGAGAACGCCGTCTGGTACGCCGACGTGCCCAACCGGCAGTGCGTGCGCGTTCGCGAAGGCGGCGAGAAGGTGCGGACCATCGACCTCGACCGCGGCGCCTTCGCCTGCGAACTCGGCGGCGAGGACCGGACGACGCTCTTCATCGTGGCGGCGGAGTGGCGTGGCATGCCCGAGATGGTGCCACCCGGCACCGGCCAGGTGCTCTCGGCCGAGGTCGAGGTGCCCGGCGCCGGCTGGCCGTAGAGGTGTCCGCGGGCATCGGACGCGGGCATCGAGTTCGCGCAGATCATCGCCGCGCACGTCGAGCGATCACGACTCGGTGAGCGATCACGACTCGGTGAGCGATCACGACTCGGTGAGCGATCACGACTCGGTGAGCGATCACGACTCGGTGAGCGCGGCCGAAGAGGTCCCCGGGCGCCGGAACAACGCCGCCAGCAGGAAGGGAACGCCGAAGACCGGCGCGTCGGGCGACTGCTCCTTCATGGGCCGCGACTCGACCTCGGTGAAGTCCGAGAAGATCCAGCGCAGCGCCTCAGGCGTATAGGCAAGCCCACCGTGCAGGCGACCCTGGCGATAGAACTCCTCGTCGGACAGCTCGGACCCCATGGCCCCGGCGGCGAAGCAGGTGAGGCCGAGCTGACCGCCGGGGACGAGGAGACGGTCCAGCAGGCCCAGGTAACTCACCCGTCGATGCGGCGGCAGATGGTGGAGGCAGCCGGAGTCATAGACCAGGTCGTACTGGCCGGGCGGCAGTTCGACGGAGAAGATGTCGCCGCGGTGGAAGCGGACATCGACGCCGGCCTCATGAGCCCGCTCCTCGCCCCAGGTGACGGCGGCCGGGGACAGATCGACGGCGTCCACCTCGAAGCCGAGTGAGGCGAGATGGATGGCATTGCGCCCTGGCCCGCAGCCGAGGTCCAGGGCCCGCCCCGGGGAGAGCAGGCCGCGCTCGAGGTAGGACACCAGGCTCTCGTCCGGCTTGGCCACGAAGAAGGGGATCTGTGTGGAGCGGTCGGAGTAGAACGCGTCCCACCACGTGGCGGCGTTCGGTGTCCATCGGTCGGCATCCGCGGCGAAAAGCCGGTCCAGCATGCTGAGAACGTCGTCCGCCGTACGGATATCGCGGTTCACGCATAGCCTCCTCAGACCACAGCCGCCCACGCGGCCAGACCCTTGGATTTTACCGGCTTTACGTCACGTTTGCCCACGTCAGAGGCGGTTTCCGGCAGTGCTCGAAGGGGCTGCAGAGCGGCCTGAAGACTCCGCGGGAGGGGCCCCTCCAGGCAGGCGGCCGCCGCTCGGCAGCGCCTCCGTCAGGGGCGCCTACGGGGCTTCCTGGGAGCACGGCGAGGCCCCTTTTGCGACCCCAGGCGAAATTTTTCTGGGGTCAGCGGTCGGAGGAAAGGGACGACGTCCAAAGAATCATGTGGTCGGCGTTGTAGGTCGTAGAACGTCCCAAGGCCACCACCTCCGACCCCATCACCGTCACCGCCGCCAGCCACTGCATCCCCTGCCCCGCCAGCCGTCCCTTCGTCAGATCCACCCGGTTCCACGTCAGGCCGTCCTCAGACAGCCAGACCGCGCTGTCCCCTTCCCCCGGCGTGCCGTGCCAGCCGACCGCCACCAGCCCCTGGTCCGCCGCCGCGAGGTCGTAGACGGCCGCCGCCTGGTCCGCCGGCAGCCACGCCGTACGCCAGCTCGTTCCGTCGTCTTCCGAGACCGCGGCGAAGGCGCGGCGCGAGCCTGGCGTCTGGGCTGTCCCGATAGCGATGATCTTGTCCTGGTACGACACTACCTGCCGCAATCCGGCGGAACTCGCCTCCGGGGGCGAGACGCGGTCGCGGGGCTTCCAGTTGACGCCGTCCTCCGAGAACCAGACCACGGCACTCTCCTGGTCGCCACCGCCCGAGCCGCCGATGGCGACATATCCGGACGGCGTGGCGGCCACGTCGTACACGCGCACGCCGGAGCCGCCCTGCGGCAGCTTCTTCGACCGGGTGAACTTGCGCAGGTCAGGCGTGAACCAGAGCGCGGCGCCCGGCGTGCCCGCCGCGTTCCTGTCCTCGCCGGCCAGCACGTAGCCCGCCTCGCCCGCGGCTACGACGTGCAGGCCCAGGTACGGATGGTCCTGGCTTCGTGCCAGGTCGCCGGAGGCGGCCACCTTCTTCCAGGTGCGGCCGTCCTCGGAGGACACCAGGAGCGGGTCGGTGACCGACGTGTCCGATTGGGTGCTGCCGACGGCCAGCCAGCCGCGGCGGCCGTACGCGACATCGTCGAGTACCTGCTGGTTCGTCCCGCCGAGGCTCATGGAGGTCCACGACTGCCAGTTCAGGCTGGTCCAGATGCCCGCGTCGCCGGAGGCCGAGCCGACGGCGACGTACCGGCCGTCGTGACCGGCCAGGCGGGTGGTCTGGCGGGCGATCCTCGACAGGCCGTCGACGCCGGCGAGCCGGATGCGCGTCGCGTCGCCGCGCGGGGGCGCGGTCATGAGGACGAGCTGGTTCTCGACGTCCGCCGTCGCCTGGTCGCCGCCCGCGAACAGGGTGCCCGAGTCGGAGATCGTGAAGCCGCGCAGCGTGGCGCCCGGCAGGTTGCCGAGGTCGGTCCGCTTGGCCCAGCCGCGCCCGTCGGAGCTGGTCAGGATGGAGTACTTGCCGAGGTTCGCCTGGCTGACCGCGGCGATGCCGGACGGGTAGGTGATCAGCGAATCGATGCCGGGGCTCGTACCGCTCAAGCCGCGGATCGAGCCGCACTGCGCCCACTGCGCGCCGGTCGGCGAGCAGTAGACGCGCACGTCGCCGGTGATCGTACGCTGCCTGGTGGGCACGAGGACGAACTGCTTGGGCAGGACGGCCACGGACGATCCGGTCGTGGCCTCGGGCAGCTGGAACGCGGTGGCCTGGTAGGTGGCGCCGCCGTCGCTCGACCTGACGACCCGCGAGCCGTCGCCCTGGCCGGACTCGGCGATGGCCACGACGGTGTCGCCCTTGGCCACGACCGCCCTGAGCTCGCGTACGCCCAGACCGCTCGTGTCCACCCGCTCCCATGCGCGCCCGTCCGGCGACTGCCAGGCCGCGGGTCCGCTTCCGCCGTTTCCGAGCGTCGTACGGCCGACCGCGACGAACCCCGACGACGTCCTGGCGATGCCGGAGATCAGGTCACCGTTCCTGAACGCCGACAGGCCGCTCTGCTCCACGGCCGACCAGCTGAACCCGTCGGTGCTCGTCCACAGGCCGCGCTCGCCGCCCACCCCGTCGCCGCCGCTCGCCAGCCAGCGCCCGGCGCCGCCCACGACCCGCTGGACCGTCGGGGTGCTCGATCCGCTGACCTGGCCGAGCTGCCAGGTCTTGCCGCTGTCCGGCGAGAACAGGAACAGCGGCCGCGGCGTCGGGTTCGTCGTGTCGCTGCCGACGGCCACCACGGCGCGGCCCACGGAGGTCATGTCGTTGAGCTTCTGGTCGGAGCCGTCACCCGCCGAGGGCACCGTGAACAGCTCGTCACCCGAGCGTTCCGTGCCGTCGGACAGCGCCAGTCCCGGCTGGTCCGACGAGCGCCACTGCCACACGAGCACGCCCCCGGCCACGAGCAGGACCAGCGCCAGGAGTACGGCCGTCGGCGCGGCCAGGCTGCGCCGACGTACCGGGCTCGCCCTGCGGATCGCCGACGGAGCGGGGCCACGATGGTGCCTGCCGCTGGAGCCGCCGGGCCGCGGCGGGCCCGACGCGACGAGCAGGTCCGGCCTCGTGGGCCGGCCGGCGGGCGGGCGGCCCACGCGCCGCACCTCGCCCTCCTCCGGAGGCGCCTCGGGCTCCGGCTCGTCAAGGTCTTCGGGGTCCGGCATGGTGTACGGGGCCTCGCGCTGGGGCGGGTCCTCCGTCTCGAACCAGGATCGGGGTACGTCCTCGTCCTGGGGCTCGGCCTCGGGGCGGGGCGGGCCGCTGGCCACCAGCTTGTCGGGATGGTTCACGACCCGGCGGGGGCGTGCCTCCGTCTCGGGTTCCGCCGTCGGGGAGCTGTACGGCCGGCGCCCCTTGGGCGGGTCCGGAGGCTCGTCCTCGGGGACGGGGGAGGAGAAGGGCGGCATACCCCAGGGGGAGGACACGGGTAAGCCCCGAGTCCGGTCATCGCTGGGACCCGGCGGGGAGTGCCGGATCCGGGGCTCGCTCGCGGTCCGCGGGTCGGTGGCTTGATCAGGCCGGGGGTCGTCGTCACCCGGCGGTCGCCGTGGCGGGTCGCTGGGGCCGGAGGCCACTCGTCGCACCTCCTAGTACGTACTGATCGAACTGAGCGAACGAGCCCGGTAGAGGTATGCCGGATCGTTCCAGGGCAGCCCCGCCGAGATGATCACCTCCAGAATCCTCGCCCACTCACAGGATCCAGAGCAACACGACTGAGCCCGAATGGCGAGACCTCTCTAGCGAGATTCCTGGCACCAGCTATCCATTTATCCCGAAACAGTGCCAACTGACCGCTTTTTAGCTAGGTACATCACCCCAACCGCGAACGCGCTCAACTGCACCACGGTCCCCGCCAGCGCCTGCCAGGGCACCTCCCCCTGCTGCAGCGCCTTGTCCAGCTGCCCCGCGGCCGCGCTGAGCCCGAACGCGAGAATGTTGTTGGTCACGTGCAGCGCGATCGGCGCCTCCAGCCCTCCGGTCCGCACCGCCAGCCACCCCATGAGGGCTCCGAAGCTGAACACGTCGATGAGCCCCTCCCAGGAGTACCCGTGCAGGGCCGCGAACAGCGCCGAACCCAGCAGGATCCCCCAGATCGGGTTCCGCAGATGGGCCCCGAACGCCTGCAGGATCCAGCCGCGGAAGATGTACTCCTCGGCGGCGGCCTGGAACGGCACGAGCAACGCGATCGCGATCAGCGACGGCAGGAACGCGCTCCACCCGGCCCAGCCGAACATGTCCGTGACCTGTTTCCCTTCCCCGGTCACCATCATCGCGACGGCCTGGGCGGCCTGCCCGAGCGCCAGGGCGATGACCGCCAGCGCCAGGCAGCGCAGCAGCCACGGCCACCGCAACCGCCCGGCGACCGAGGAGAGCGACCCGGGCCGCCGCCGCTGAACGATCGCGACCGTACCGAACACCGAGGGAAGCACGGCCGCGATCGAGAGCAACACCACGACCAGCCCGAACACCGGATCGCTGAACAACTGATCGGGCCTCAGCGGCGCGGGGATGCCGAAGATCGTCGCCAGCACCGCGCCGACGAACAGCACCAGCGCTCCGATGACGACGAACGCGATGGCCACCACGATCGTCCCGACGATCTCCCGCCATGGGCCGCGGTCACTCACTCTGGCCAGGTGGTCGTACCGCGCGCCCTCGGGCGTCGGCAGGAACCAGGGCTCCCGAGCGGGCACGGGCGGCGGCTGGTAGGGGTAAGCCGGTGGGCTCGGCGGCTGCGTTCCGTACGGAAGCTGGGGTCCAGGATTTTCCTGCATCTCTACATTCTGTCCGGGAGATGAGCATTAGTTCACAGACGATCCGTTAGTTTGAGCGGATGCTCGGTGGAGTAAGCATTTCGACCCTGGGAGCAGTTCATGTCAAGGCTGGGACCTGTCATCACCCTGATAGCGGGCGGCTCGCTCGCTGTCGGGCTGGGTGTCGCCAGCATCACCGCGACACCGGCGGCGACCAACACGGCCGCCGCCACCTCCAACGAACCCCCCGCAACCGAGACCGCCGCCGCGGCTGAGCCTTCCGCTGAACCTACAGCGGAACCCACCGCTGCCGCCGCTACCCCCGAACCCACCGAAACCGCCGCGAAGACCATCGACAAGGCGGACTACGGAGGCTACGTACGGGGCAACGGCGGCCTGATCGCCATCTCCACCCGCGACGGCAAGACCATCGGATATTTCTGTGACGGCAAGACCGAGGCCTGGTTCAAGGGCAACGAGAAAGACGGAAAGATCACCCTGAAGGGCTTCGGCGCCGCGGCTGTCGGCGGCAGCCTGGGCGGCGGCAAGGCCACCGGCTGGATGAAGGTCGGCGGCAAGAAGTGGACCTTCACCGCGGTCAAGGTGGTCAAGCCCTCGGGCCTCTACCGGGCGACCGCGCAGGTGAGAGGCGCCAAGATCCGTGCCGGCTGGATCGTACTGAAGCAACCGCAGGGCGGCTTCAGGCAGGTCGGCGCCGCGTTCGCCGACGAGACGCAGTTGCAGATCCCCGAGCTGAACGCCTACCAGCCGACCGCCCCGGTGCCGCTCGATGACGACACCACCCTCTACCCGAAGGACGTCGACGGCTTCATTCAGGAGATGCAATGACCGCCACGTCGAGCAGGCCGACCAGCATCACTCCCCTGTTGATCCCGCTGCTGGTCGGCGGCCTGGTGGCGATCGCCCTCGGCGTCTTCGGGCGCACGCACACCCCCACCGGCTTCGCGGTCGGCCCCGCCGGCTTCTCCGCGGCGCTGCCGATGAAGGTGTGGCTGACGACGGGCGCGTTCGTGCTCGCCGCCGTCCAGGTCATCTCCGCCATGTCCATGTGGGGCAGGCTCGGGGTCTCCATCCCGCCGGCCGTACATCGCTGGTCGGGCCGGCTGGCCTTCCTGCTGACCATCCCCGTCGCCTTCCACTGCCTGTACGCTCTGGGGCTCCAGTACGACGTGCCCAGGGTGCTCGCCCACTCACTACTCGGTTGCTTCTTCTACGGAGTGTTCACAGCCAAGATGCTGGCCCTGCCCAGGCGGGACACGCCCGGCTGGACGCTGCCCGTGATCGGCGGGCTCGCGTTCACCGCGCTGGTCGGACTCTGGCTGACGTCGTCGTTCTGGTTCTTCGCCACGATCGGCTTCAAGGTCTGACGGCTTTGAATGCCTCTGACGGCTTAAAGGCCTCTGACGGCTTGAAGGCCCTAGCTCTCCGGGCTGAACGTCTTCGTACGGCTCAGCCCGGCAGCTCGCCCCTTGGCCGCCACGACGAGTGCCATCTTGCGCGAGGCCTCGTCGATCATCTCGTCCCCCAGCATGACCGCGCCGCGCTTCTCCACCGTCGTGTAATAGTCGTACGCCTCCAGGATGAGCTCGGCGTGGTCATAGTCCTGCTGCGACGGCGAGAACACCTCATTGGCCGCCTCCACCTGTGCCGGGTGGAGCACCCACTTCCCGTCGAACCCGAGCGCCGCGGCCCGCCTGGCCACCCGCTTGAAGCCCTCGACGTCCCTGATCTGCAGGTACGGCCCGTCGATCACCTGCAGATCATGCATCCGCGCGGCCATGAGCAGGCGCATCAGGATGTAGTGGTACGCGTCGCCCTCGGTGTAGCCCGGCGGCTGCTCCCCCACGACCATCGTGCGCATGTTCACCGACGCCATGAAGTCGGCCGGCCCGAACACCAGCGCCTCCAGCCGCCTCGACGCCCCCGCTATGGCGTCCACGTTGACCAGCCCGCGCGCGTTCTCGATCTGCGCCTCGATCCCGATCCGCCCCACCCGCAGCCCCATCGTCTTCTCGATCTGGGTGAGCAGCGTGTCGAGCCAGACGACCTCGGTCGAGTCCTGCACCTTGGGCAGGATCAGGCAGTCGAGCTTGTCCCCCGCACCCTCCACCACCTCGATCACGTCACGGTAGGTCCACTGCGTCGACAGATCATTCACGCGTACGACCCGCGTCTTCCCCGTCCAGTCACCCTCACGCAACGCGGTCACGACGTTCTTGCGAGCCTCATCCTTGGCCAGCGGCGCGACGGAATCCTCCAGATCGAGGAACACCTCGTCGACGGCCAAGGTCTGAGCCTTCTCCAGGAACCTCGGGCTACTACCTGGGACAGAGAGAACAGATCGACGTGAGCGCATGCGCACACGCTAATGCCCTGCCCGTGGCTCGTCGCACCCACCCGCCTACCACCCACCCGTTACCCATTTACCGGCTTGACCATCTGACGCCCGCCCCACACCCAGGCCTTCGCCCTTGGAGCGCTTCGCGCACTGGGCTCAGACGCTTCTCCCAGTCGGGCCAAGCCCCGACCCCTGCAGGCCCTCGCTCCGCTCGGACGCCCTATTGGCGCGGGCTCCGCCCGCGCACCCTTCCGGAGTCGGCCCCCTGCTTCGAAAGCCCATTGCGGCAGGAGGCGTAGCGACGTCGGGCCCCACGATGTCGGGTCAGGGGTTCCATGGCTCTGTGCTGGCAGGCTGGAAGCGCGAGCTCCAATGCGCCAGCCTGAGCATTCACGATTGGGTTGCGGTGCCGAGCATCCACAGAGATGCCATGGGCAGCGCTTTCAGCTTCTCACCGAAAGGCAAGGCCTGTTCGCCGGTGTACAGGACGAATCCTGCGCGAAACCTTGCTCCGAGCCGGTCGGCCAAATGGCGCAGTCCGCGGAAGTCGTCACCACGGACGGTTTCCGCAGCTTTGATCTCCAGGCCGATCACTTCGCCGGAAGCGTGTTCCAGGACGATGTCCACCTCGATTTGGTCGCGGTCCCGGTAGTGGAACAGCTGGACGGATTCGTTGGCCCAGGTGAGCTGACGTGCTATCTCGCCGATCGCGAAGTTCTCGAGCAGTGGGCCGATGGGTGCCGTGACATCCCTGGCGCGATCAGGTGACATGCCGATGAGCCGACCGCCGAGTCCACTGTCTGTGATGATCAGTTTGGGGGTGGAGATGGCGCGGCGGGTGAGGTTCGACGACCAGGCCGGTACGCGCTTGATGACGAAGATCAGCTCCAGGAGATCCAGGTAACGCGAGAGTGTCATCCTGGGGAGTCCTACGTCTCCGGCGATCGATTGGACTACGGCCAGGCCGCCCATCCGGGCCGCGATGACGCTGAGCAGCCTGCGCATCTCCGCTGGACGTTCGATGTCGGAGATCTGGCGCACATCACGGGTGATCAGGTCGGTGATGTAGGAGTCGAAGAACCTGTTGCGCCTGCGTCCGGGATCCCGCCGGATCGCCTCCGGGTAGCCGCCGCGCAGCGCCCGGTCCACGTAGTCACGCTTACGGAGCGGGCAGGGACGCATGGTGACATCAGCGCCATGCGTGAAAACGTGGTCCACGAATCCGTCCGGAGCGCTGTCGATCTCTCCTTGGGACAGTGGCCACAACTCGATGGTTTCCGTCCTCCCAGGCAGAGCGTCTGGGAGATCGCGTAGGCCCAGTAGGCGCGCGGAACCTGTGAGGAGGAAACGGCCCGCACGTGGATGCCGATCGACCTCGTGTTTGATCGGCAGGAGTAGCTGTGGGGCGCGCTGGATCTCGTCGATCATCAGAAGTCCGTCGTGCTGAATGAAGGCGACGGGATCCTCCTCGGCTGCGGCCAGGATCGCTGGGTCGTCCAGGAAGAGCTGGCGGGCGTTGTCCGCCCGTGCGGCGATCAAGCTCGCCAGCGTGCTCTTTCCCACTTGCCGCGCGCCGTTCACGACGACGACCCGCGTGTCCGCCAGCGCTTCGAGTGCCATTGCCTCAGCACGCCGCGAGAATAGAGATGGCTCCGTCACACGGTGGACACTACCGCAGGTCAGTGGGGTTACGTGGGCGTTCTGCCGGAACGTGTGTGGGCGTTCTGCCGGACAGTACGTGGGCGTTCTGCCGGAACATGTGTGGGCGTTTCGCCGGACGATGCGTCAGCGATAGTCACCCAACGGATCTGTACCGCACTCCAGGACGAGGGCTGTAACTGCTGGTGATGGCTTCACGCTGCTGCCAGTTGTTGCCTACGCGGTCGTACTGGATGACTACCTAAGTGACGACGCCCACGGACGAGCCTGGCCAGCGGCACACCCCGCATCGAGGCGCGGGATTCCCTCAACATGGGCACCGGAGTCCCGGACACGCTGGCAAGGTCGGCCAGGCACCGCTGACTCAAGCCCCGACGCTTCCGGACGCTGCGAATGCGTTCACCTATCGTGGCCACGAATCCATGCTAAAGACGGCCCACCGAGCGGTCGCGTGATCGCGAAAGCCGGTGGCCTTGCACATGGTCATGCAGACGACGCCCTCTTGATGTCAAACGTCTCAGCCGTGGAACGGATCGGAGTCGTCACGAGGATCGCGTTCAGCGATGATCCCCTGCCGAACGGCTTGGAGTGTTGCGCCTGCGACGTAATAGCGCCCTCTGTTGGAACCGCGAGGTTCCAACAGACCGAGGGATGCCAGCTGGCTGAGATCGCGGCTAGCGGTAGCAAAGGAGATCTCCTCATCGCCACCGCGTTTGAGCCAGGCTCGGTAAGTGGCATTGCGCACCCGTTGCCCAACGGCTGCGTCGAACAGTGCAGTCAGTGCGCGCTCCGGCAAAGCCTGCATTTTGGTTAGGCGTTCGAGTTCAACCCACAATCTGCCCGATTCGCGTACGCGGACGAGTACCGTGCGCGCTTGCCGCAGGTGGGCGGTGAGCGTGAACCGCAACCACGGCCGAGCGTCGCCATCGGGCCTGTAGCGACCCTGCCCGACCTCACCGAGCACCTTGTAGTAGGCCGGCGTATTACGCCCTAGATATTCTTCGATGTTCATGAAGATCGGACTGAGCACGCCTTCCCTCGCAATGATCAGCGATTGCAGGCAGCGGGCCATCCGACCGTTGCCATCCCGAAACGGGTGGATCATGACTAGGTTCAGGTGCGCCATAGCGGCCCGCACGATGGGCGGCCCGCCGCGATCAGTGGCGGTAAACCCGTTCTCCGCTGCGAGTAGCGCCGTCAACTCGTTCATGAGCGCGGGCACCTCGTCGACAGGTGGGCCCTCGTAAACGATATCTCCGCTGGCATCATCGCGAACGTAGATATCACCTGCGCGCCACTTCCCGGGCCGGGCGTCAAGATCATACGAAGTCATCATGAAGTGCAGGACTTTGATCAGTTGGGGACTGTATTCAAAGTCTTCCTCCCGAGCGACTTGCAGAACATACGTCATCGCCTCGCTATAGCCCCTGATCGCCTGTTTCGTGTCATCCGCGGCGTCGATCGGCTCAGCCCCATCAGCGATGGCTGCCGCATCGTCGAGCTTGGCGTCATAACCTTCGATCGAGTTGGACCCCTGCACGGCGCGGGCGAAGCTCTGACGACGCAACAGGCCGATCCAGCGGCGTGGCTCATGGAGCTGGCTGCGGAGGCGCTCCCTGAGCTTGTCGATCTCGCTGAGCACGCTCAGCTCCTGGTCGTCCAGTTGCGGGGTGGCGTAGAGCATGCTTCATATTACAATTCAATCCAACATCATAAGAGATTGAATCCAACATCATGAGCGATAGAATAAGACAACACCGCAAGATAAATTATGACAATGACCCCAAACCGTCACAATGCGGACCGTCATAGTTCGCATGCGCAGCGTCATCGCTAGACCGCCGGATGGCGCTCGCTCCCGAGCTGCCCCTTGCCCTCATCGCCCGCCCATCTGATCAAGGCTCTAGATACCGACCTGCGATCCCACTCCACCGAATCACAGCGACGCGGGAACAAGATCACAGGTGCTGAGCCCGCCAGTCACGGTCGTTTCAAGATCGAATGATGATGCGTGAGCGACAGGCATCCACAGATCTGTACCGCGCTCCAGGGCCAGGGCAGTAAATGCAATGCCTCGGTTGCATCTATTCGGGTTCTGGTTACATTCTGGATCGGGCGACGGCTGGTTCTACCCGTTGACGTCGTGCACCGGCTGGACGCCGTTGCGCCACTCCCACGTGCGGCGTTCGCTCCCGAGCCTGGCTCGCCAGAAGAAGTGCTGCGCGATGATGCACGGTCCGAGCAGGGTCATCACCGGCACGCCGCCGTGCGTCCAGCCGAGGCTCACCCCGGTGATCACGACCGCCACGACCGCCAGGCCGATGGCCGCGCCGGCCCACCCGGCGGCCCTGCCGTACGCCTTGGTTGTCACCAGCGGCCACAACGCGAGGATCAGGCAGTCCCCGAGCCCGGCCGCGATCGGGGAGTCGCCGGTGCTGACGGCGAGCATGGGCGTGAAGGGCGCGTCCGCCAGGTGCCGCAGCAGGTCGGCCGTGACCGAGGTCAGCCCGGTCGCCACCAGATCATAGGGGGCCAGGACCGCGGCCAGGGCGGTGACCTGGGCGGCGGTCATCCCCGTCTGCGCCCACATGTTGGTCACCCCGACCACGGCGATGGCGAGCAGCAGGTCGCCGGAGATCACCCTGGCGGCGTCCCATCCGGCGTAATGGGCCACCAGGACGAACACGCCGAGGGCCAAGGCGATCAGAGTCCCTGCCCGCCCTCCGAGCGCCGCCGCGGCCGCGGTGGTGAACACCAGGCCGAACAGCAGCGCGACCAGCCACTTCGGCAGGTTCTGGTACGCCGTGGGCATCACGATCAGGAACGCCGCCATGATGAGGATGTCCGATCCGACGAACCGCCCGACCGGGGGGCGTGGCATGACCACCAGGCGGAGGTACACGGCGGACGCCCCGATGATCGCGGCGACAATGCCTATCAGCGTGAGTCCCTGCATGTCACGTCTCCGGGTGGAGTTCGAAGCTGTCCTCGGTCAGGTCGGCCCGTACGCGACACGGTTCGGGCAGGTCCACCGCATCCTCGACCAGGACGAGCCCGGTCAGAGGCAGCGTGCCGACGCGGTCTTCCAACTGTGGCCTGGACGCTTTGCCCGCCACCACGTGCAGGACCGTCCCGTCCAGGGCGTAGCGGGTAGGGAGCGGCACGTCGGGTACGGCCTGCAGCAGGTCGAGGATCGCCCGTGTGGTGAGCTCCGGACGCGCGCCGCTCGTCCGCCCCAGCAGCCGGGACGTGGCGGGCATCCCCAGCAGCGAGCACTCCACCGGCTCACCGGCCGGCAGGCGGCGCACCAGGTCGCCCGTGGCGTACCTGAGCAGCAGCGTGGTGTCGCGGTACTGCGTGTACGGCGTGACCACCAGCGTCCCGATCTCGCCCGGCGCGGCCGGCAGGCCGGTGACCGGGTCGAGAACCTCGATATGCGCCTGCTCGGGGGCGAGGTGCAGGTGCTCCGCCTCGCAGACGATCCCGGCCGTCGGCATCGTCTCCGTCATCGAGTAGGTGTCGGTGATCTGCGCCCCGAACGCCTGCTCGGCTCTGCGGCGCAGCGGATCGCTGAGCACCTCACCGCCCACCAGCACCTGCAGCAACCCGAAGTCGGAAGGCCGCCACCGGCCCCGCTCGACCAACTGGACCAGGCATCCGAGGTAGGAGGCCGTCGTGATCAGATGGGTGACCTGCGGCTCCTTGCCCGGCAGCGATCGCTGTTCCGTGAGCCGGTCGAGCGCGATCCGCGGATCGACCGTGCCCAGCGCGGCGAAGCCCGCCCCGACCATCGCCAGCGCCTGCTGCACCGTGAGCTTGGCCAGCGTCGCGCGGGAGCTGATCGTCGACATCACGACGTGCCGTTCGCGGCAGCCGTTGACCATCATGAACGACATCGCCGACAGCGCGGCGGCCAACTCCAGCTCGTAGCGGGAGAACCAGACACTGGTCGGCGCGCCCGTGGTCCCCGTCGTCTGCGCCAGCAGAACAGGCTCGGCGTCATCGGACACGAAGTCGGCGGAGGCTCCCCGCAGCGCGGCCTTGGTCGTCGGCGGGAGCTTGTCCAGGGTGTCGAGCGTGATATCGCCGGGGTCGACGCCGTTCTCGCGGAACCAATGGCGGTAGTACGGCACGCGCGCCGCGGCCTGCCGGACCGTCTTGCGCAACCGGCGGTCGGCCATCGTCCGGCGGATCTCCAGGTCCGGGTCGACGCCACCGGGGAGCAACGCTCCCGCCTCTTCGCCCGGCTCGCCGAATTCCTCGATCGTCGCCCGCAGATCGGCGACCGTGGCACGCAGCCCCGCCGGGTCGAGTCGCCCGCCCCTCAGCAACGCCATGCCGTACCTGATCTGCCGGACCATCGTGCCGAACACGTCACCTCCATCACTGGGGTGACCGCCCAAGCGGCCACCCCCCGATCACCGGGAACGGTCAGCCAGTGGTGAACATGACAGCGGTCATCGTGCTGGCCGCGTAGCGGGCGTAGCGACGTGCGATCTTCAGCATGGTGGTCTCCGATCGGCGTTCACATCTCAGGATGTCTGAGACACTTTGATCATCAATCGTCGCCTGCCAGCACACAACGGTCCTGAATCGAGCGCTTAAAGACGCTGGTCAGAGCACAAATAGGTGAGAGTCGATGCGGATTCACTTCAGCGCGGAGGATCTGAGGAAGACGCACGTCGCCCCGACGTTCGGCCCGCTGGCGGAGACGTCGGCCGCACTGATGTTGCTCCGCCATCCCTCGCCGGGCGTGATGTTCCGGACGTGGTTCCGGCGGGTCCGCCAGAACCGGCCTCCCCACCTGCGCCTCCTGGGGCCGCTGTATCAGGACACGCACCACGGACTCGACCTTTTCGCACTGCTGGGGCAGGCCCCCACGGTCGAGGAGGGCCTGGAGCGATTGCACGCCGCGCCTCGGGCGGCGCTGCGCACCGAGATCGACCCCCTCCTCGCGCGCATGACACACAGCCCTCCCACGTGGTTGCGGAGCCTGCTGGCTGAGGACAGGACCCCGGTGTTGACGGCGTTGCGCGAGTTCCACCAGGTCGCCATCGCACCCGACTGGACGCGCCTGCGCTCGCACCTGGAGGCGGACCGGGCCATGCGGGGCCGCATCCTCCTGGAGGGCGGGCTCGACCAGTTGCTCACCACCCTCCATCCGCCGACCGTCCGGTGGGACCCGCCGGTGCTGGAGGTCAGGACCAAGGGAGGCTCGGTGGCCGACGAGTACCTCAACGGGCGCGGGCTGACCCTGGTCCCCTCGGTTTTCGTCGGGCCTGAACCCATGCTCAGCTTCACTTCGGGCGATCCTGAGAGTCCCCTGCGGCTCGTTTATCCGGCGTCGTGGTCCGGGGAGAGCGTCATCGGGTTGTGGGCCGGCGGCGATCCCGCCGACCCGCGGGACCCGCAGGCCGAACTCCTCGGCCGCACCAGGAGCAGGATGTTGCGGTTGCTGGCCGACGACGCCTGCGGAACCACCGAGCTGGCCGTCCGCCTCGGCATCTCACCGGCTGCGGCGAGCCAGCACACCAGGGTCTTGCGGAACTCGGGCCTCATCACGACTCGCAGGATCGCCAACACTGTGCTGCACATGCTCACACCATTGGGGAAAGCCCTGGTGGCAGGCACCCTTGGTTGAGAGCGGACCCAAGCGGCCCTGAGCACCGCGACCGTCCAGTCGCGTTCACCTCCCCCTGAGGGCGTGGGCATCCGCCGTGGGCCGCCGGTCACGAGTGAAGACGCCCTTCTCATTGCCGTCCACCCGGTGGATGCCGGGGGGCGGTCTGGAAGTCGGCGAAGTGCCAGACGTGTTCCCCCACGACCGCGTCGATCCGGTCGAAGACCTGATGTCGGCCTCCAGGTAGGCGAACTGGTATTCCTCCGTCCACGGGGGTGTCCCCCACCGCGGCTTGATGTGCTGCGGCGTGGCTCCGAAGGGCGATGGCACTCCGTCACCAAGAGGATCTCCCGTTACAGCCGACGGGCTGATTCTGGTCCGGCGCGTCCACGGCCAAGTATCGGGCAGGCGATCAGCGCTTCCAGATCGCCGACCTGGAGGACGTCGAGTGGCACGCCCCGGAGGGCGCCAGCGGCTCGCTTCGCCTGAAGGTCCGCGGGCGGCAGTCCCCCACCGATGCCAACAAGGACCCCGCGTCCGTGGTCTTCGGCCTCGGGTGGGGCGCCACCCACCACTCCCTTCCCTTCGCCGCCGCTGTACTGGCCGCGATCCAGGCCGCCGCCCCGACACCGGTACTCCGCACGACCCGCGCCCTGGAGTCGCAGCCGAGCCCAGGGCAGGCCGAGCTGGCCGGTTTGATCTTGAAGCTGGGTGAGCTGCGGGATGCCGGTCTGCTGTCGGAGGAGGAGTTCCAGGCCAAGAAGGCTGAGCTGCTGTCCCGGATGTGACGGTGGGATCGGGGGTCCGGTTAACAGCCGGGGGTCGATGGTGAATTCTTTCCGTGCAGCCTTGCGTGAAGAAAGAATCCTTTACATGATCTTCCCCGTCACCCCTTGTCTCTCCAGCAGAAGGAAGACACATGCGCGTGCGTACGACCCTCCTGTCCCTAGGACTGGCCGCTCTGACGGTCACCGGCATGAGCGCTCCGGCCCAGGCCGCCACCTGGACCCACATCGGCGCCTACCCCACCAAGTCCGCGTGCGTCAATGCGGGCCTGTCGTACCAGCGTCAAGGCTGGGACGCGTTCAAGTGCGTGCTGATCGCGGGCAGTCAGGTCGACCTCTGGGTCAAATAGGTCCCGGCAGACAGGGGCGGCGCGGTCCGGTTTCCGGGCGGCGCCGCCGTTTCATGGTCCGGCCCCAATGCCGATCAGAGGACGTCTCGGCAAGGTCGGGGGCGGCCAGTCGACCAGCCGACGGACTGCTCGCCGCTGATGCGCCCCGAGCTGGTCGTACGCGCCTCGTCAGGCCACCCCGCACGACAGGCCGCCCGGGTACAGTCGAGGCGTGAGCGACATAGCCGCGGCCATCGAAGAGGGCGCGAAGAAGTCCGACGTCCTCTGGCTCACCCTCGACCGCCCGCGCCTGGCCTGGCACGCCTGGCACGAGGGTGCCATCTACCTCGTCACCGGGGGCGGTGAGCAGCAGTTGCCGGGTCTTGTGGGGCTCGAAACCGTCCAGGTCATCCTGCGCAGCAAGGACAACGGCGCCAGGCTGGCCGACTTCGAGGCCGATGTCCGGGTGGTCGACCAGGCGGCGGCGCCCGAGGCCATCGCCGCATTGGCCAAGGGCCGGCTCAACGCTCCCGACAGCGAACACCTGACGGACCGCTGGGCGCGCGAGTCAACGGTACTGCGCCTCACACCGCGCTGACCGGCTGCTCGATCTCGTCCTTGGGAAGCTCCGGGCTGGGCAGCGGGCTCGGCTCCGGCCGGTGCGCGGTGGCGGTCTGGGCGAGGAGGGCGCCCGTGAGGACGATCAGGCCGCCCACGATCTGGAACACGCCCAGCGTCTCCCCCACCAGCGCCCACGCCACCACCGCGCCGCCGATCACCTCCAGCGAGGCCACCGTGGCGCCCACCGCCGCCGTCAGCCGCCGTACCGCGTTCACGCTCAGGATGTACGCGGCGATGGTGGCGATCAGCACCATCCACAGGTACGCCCCGAGCACCGGCAGCGTGTGGCCGCCCTCGGGGGCGGCGGTGCGGGTGAAAGCGTCCCACGGGATGTCCCACGGCCGGGAGAAGGGCACCAGGATCATGGCCGAGCCGACCAGGCCCCAGCCGATCAGCCCGAGCGGGTCGATGTCGTCGCCGAAGCTGTCGCTCATCAGGAAATAGCCCGCGCAGCAGGCCCCGGCCAGCAGGGCGAGCAGCAGGCCCAAGGCGTCGAGTCGCAGCCCCTGCCAGGCCTCCACGACGATGGCGAGGCCCACCACCGCGGTCACGGCGCCGACGAAGGCCGCGCGGTGCAGCCGCACCCGGCGCACGAAACGTACCCAGAGCACCACCATCACCGGCGCCATGAACTCCAGCAGCAGCGCGATCCCCACCGGCAGCCGCGCGATGGCCACGAAGTAGAGCGACTGGACCGCGGCCACCGCCACCAACGCGTACAGCGCGAAGAACGGCAGCCGGGACCGCGGGATCCGCAGCGCGCGCGGCTTCACCACGGCCAGCACGGCCACCAGGATCAGTCCCGCGCCCGCCATGCGCACCCAGACGGCCTCGATCGGGGCCAGCCCGGCGGCTATCAGGTACTTGGCCATCGGGCCGGAGAAGGCGAAACAGCACGAGGACACGAAAGCCAGCGCAAGCCCTGGGTACTTCACGACCAACCTCAAATCCGTAATTACCGTAAGACGCTTTTGATACTGTCATGTCGGGCGTCGGAAGCGCAACGCACCCGCACTGTTAGCCTGCTGACGTGAAGATCTTCGTGGCCCGCCTGGCGGGGACCCCGGTCTTCGACCCCGCAGGCGATCAGATCGGCCGCATCCGAGACGTCGTGGTCGGCCCGCACGACGGCAACCCGCCGAGCGTGCACGGCATGGTGGTCGAGATCCAGCCGCGGCGCCGGGTGTTCCTGCCCATCACCAGGGTGCGCGGCATCGAAGCGGGCTCCGTGATCTTCACGGGCCGGCTGAACATGCGCAGGTTCGAACAGCGCGACACCGAGACACTGGTCATCGGCCAGATGCTCGACCTCACCGTGCGGCTCCACGGCGAGCCGGTGACCGTCTACGACGTGGCGATGGAGGAGACCAAGCCGTCGTTCTGGCAGATCACCAAAGTGGCCGTCTACCGGGGCAGGCGGCGGCGCGAGACGAGGATCGTCGACTGGGGCGAGGTGACGGGGTTCGGGGTTCTGCAGAAGGACCAGGGGGCCGCCGGGCTGATCGCCGCCTTCGAGTCGATGCGGGCCGCCGACCTGGCCAGCGCCCTGCACGATCTGCCGGACAAGCGCCGGATCGAGATCGCCCGCGCCCTGGACGACGACCGGCTCGCCGACATCCTGGAGGAGCTGCCGCCCAGCGACCAGACCGCCATCCTGCGCGCGCTGGAGGTGGAGCGGGCCGCCGACGTCCTGGAGGCGATGGACCCCGACGACGCCGCCGACCTGCTGCACGACCTGCCCGACGAACAGGCGACCCAGTTGCTCGCGCTCATGGAACCCCAGGAGGCGGCGCCCGTACGGCGGCTGCTCCCCTACGCCGACGACACCGCGGGCGGCATGATGACCAGCGAACCGGTGATCCTGCCGCCCACCGCCACGGTCGCCGAGGCGCTGGCCCACATGCGGCAGAAGGACCTGACACCCGCCGTCGCGGCCCAGGTCTACGTGACCAGGCCGCCGACCGAGACGCCGACGGGCGCCTATCTGGGGGTGGCCCACTTCCAGCGGCTGCTGCGCGACCCGCCGTCCACGCTGCTCGGCTCGGTCATCGATCCCTCGATCGACCCGATCAGGCCGGAGCTGACCGTGCACGAGGTCGCCTCCTACCTGGCGAACTACAACCTGCTGGCGGCGCCGGTCGTGAACGAGCTGGGCAGGCTCGTCGGCGCGGTGACGGTCGACGACGTGCTCGACCACATGCTTCCCGACGACTGGCGAGAAAGGGCCCATCGTGACGACTGACCGCCTCGACCAGCCACGCGCGCTGCGCCGCTCGCTCCGTCCGCACTACGACCCGGAGGCGTTCGGCCGGCTGTCGGAGCAGATCGCCCGCTTCCTCGGCACGGCCCGGTTCATCGTCTACATGACGGTGTTCGTCGCGATCTGGGTGACCTGGAACGTCGCCGCACCGCCGAACCTGCAGTTCGACTCGTATCCGTTCATCTTCCTCACGCTCATCCTGTCCCTGCAGGCTTCGTACGCCGCACCGCTGATCCTGCTGGCCCAGAACCGGCAGGATGACCGGGACCGCGTCCAGTACGAGCAGGACCGCGCGGCGGCCGACCGCAACCAGGCCGACGTCGAATACCTGACCCGCGAGATCGCCGGGCTCCGGCTGGCGATCGGCGAGGTGGCCACCCGCGACTACCTGCGCTCGGAGCTGCAGCGGCTGGCCGAGGAGCTCAGGGAGCGGCGGTGATGGCCAGCTTGGCGAGCATCTCGCGGACCAGGCGGAGCTCACCGGACCCCAGCCGGTCGAGGAACTCCGACCTGATCCCGCGCAGGTAGGTGGGGGTGGCCTCGGCCAGCCGGGCCGCGCCCCGGTCCGTCAGCACCGCGAACAGTCCCCGCGCGTCGCTCGGGCACGCCTCGCGCGCCACCAGCCCGTCGCGCTGGAGCCGGTCGATGAGCCTGGTCAGGCCGCTGCGCGAGAGCAGCACCCGGCCGGCCAGGTCGTTCATCCGCAGCCGCCGCCCCGGCGCCTCCGACAGCTGGGTCAGCACGTCATAGGAGGCCAGCGGCAGACCGTGCGCCACGAGCAACTCGGCCTCCAGATGGCGGGTGATGTGCACCTGGGCCCGCTGCAGCATCCGCCAGACCGTCAGCTCCTCGGTGGTCAGGCCCTCGTCGCGCTGAAGAGTCACGGAGTAACCTTAGAACGTTGCACGGACACCTAAACAGTTCGGATTATCCGCACGGGGTCCCTGGTTCATACGATGGAGGGGCATCCTCGCCGGCGTGCAACGCCCGGTCACACATATACGACTAAGGAGGGACGGCACTCCCTCGTGCCGAGACTTCGATGGCACCAACACAGGAACAGGTGACGGCGGCCCTCGCCACCGTCATCGACCCCGAGATCCGTCGTCCGATCACCGATCTCGGCATGGTCAAAAGCATCGACATCGGTGCCGACGGTGTCGTGCGCGTGGGTGTCTATCTCACCGTGTCCGGATGTCCGATGAAGGACACCATCCGCCGCGACGTCGCCGCCTCGGTCACCAAACTGGACGGTGTCACGGGCGTCGAGATCGAACTCGACGTGATGAGCACCGAGCAGCGCAAGAAGCTCCAGACCACGCTGCGTGGCGACCGGGGGCCCGAGAAGGAGATCCCCTTCAACCAGCCGGGCTCGCTGACCCGCGTCTTCGCGGTCGCCAGCGGCAAGGGCGGGGTCGGCAAGTCGTCCGTCACCGTCAACCTGGCCGCCGCCATGGCCGCGAGCGGCCTCAAGGTCGGCATCGTCGACGCCGACATCTACGGCCACAGCGTGCCGCGCATGCTCGGCGCCTCGGAGCGCCCCACCAAGGTCGAAGACATGATCATGCCGCCGGTGGCGCATGACATCAAGGTCATCTCGGTGGGCATGTTCAAGCCCGAGGGCAACAGCGCGGTGGTCTGGCGCGGGCCGATGCTCGACCGCGCGCTCCATCAGTTCCTCGCCGACGTCTACTGGGGCGACCTCGACGTCCTGCTGCTCGACCTGCCGCCGGGCACCGGCGACATCGCCATCTCGGTGGCCCAGCGGCTGCCGTCGGCGGAGATCCTCGTCGTCACCACCCCGCAGATGGCCGCCGCCGAGGTGGCCGAGCGGGCGGGCTCGATCGCCGCGCAGACGCACCAGCAGATCGCCGGTGTCATCGAGAACATGTCCTGGCTGCCGTGCCCGCACTGCGACGAGCGCATCTCGGTGTTCGGCGAGGGCGGCGGCCAGACCGTGGCCGACGCCCTGACCCAGATTCTGGGGGCCCGCGTCCCCCTTCTGGGCCAGATCCCCATCGACCTCCGCCTCCGCGAGGGCGCCGACGAGGGCAAGCCGCTGGTGCTGACGGACCCCGACTCTCCGGCCGCGGCCGAGCTCCGCACCATCGCCGCCGGCCTGAGCAAGCGCTCCAGCAGCCTCAAGGGGCTCCAGCTGGGGCTTTCTCCGAACCGCTGACATAGCTAGGGCCCGCTCCCAGAGCGGGCCCTACAAGCCTTCAAGCGATCTGTTCTACGGCAGGCACGGTGAGCCCCACCCGCCGTGCCTGGCTGGGCCCTGTCCAGGGGGACGCTCCTCCGGTGGAGGTGGCGAGGCGCCGTGACGAGACGGTGAGACCGCCCGCGTGGGATGCGCGCCTCAGGTGGCTTCCGCGTCATAGGGAGGCAGCTCGCCATAGCCCAGTTCGTCGACCGGCTCCGCGACGTAAGGAGCGGTGGCCGGTTCGAGCTGCGGGGACTTGTTGGTCCAGTCGTCTTCGTCTTCCAGCAGGTGCTTGCGGACGAAGTTCTTGGGGTTGAGGTCACTGGGGTCGAAGTTCTGGAACTCCGGGCCCAGGCCCGCACGCAGGTCGTCTCGCGCGCTGTTGGCCATCCGGCGCAGGTTACGCAGCGTCTTACCGGCCTGCGAGGCCGCCTGAGGCAGCTTGTCGGGACCGAAGACGAGCAGCGCGATGACAACCAGCGCTCCGATCTCCAACCACCCGAGTCCGAACACCGTGAGCTCCTACCGCAGTCCAACCAGAGCGGGGACAACCCCGACTCCTCCAGACTAAGGGCATTCGCCCTCACCCTGGTCGCCAGCCCCTGACCAAACAACCTCAAAGCCGCAACATCCCGGGAAAAAGAGAACACCCCGGTCAACGGCGAACCACGTGGGCGGTCTCACCGTCTCGTCACGGCGCCGAACCACCTCCACCGGAGGAGCGTCCCCCTGGACAGGGCCCAGCCAGGCACGGCGGGTGGGGCCCACCGTGCCTGCCGTAAAAGAGAGAAAGAGATTTCAGGAAGGCGTCGGCGCGGGGCTGTCGTCAGCGGTGACCGTCAGTTTGGCGGTGCGTTGCTGGCCGGCGCGTTGGTACTTGACGGTGATCGTGGAACCGGGAGCCTTGCTGCGGATCAGGGCGATCAGCTCGTTGCCGTCCTGCAGCGTCAGCCCGTCGATCTCCAGGATCACGTCGCCCGCCTTGAGACCCGCCTTCGCGGCGGGGCCGTTCTCGTCCACCGGCGCGCGGCCTTCGACGCGGTCCGAGGCGATGCGGACGCCCTGGCCCTTGTAGTCCTTGTCCAGGACGATGCCGATCTTCGGGCGCTTGGCCTTGCCGGTCGTGATGATCTCCTCGGCGACACGCCGCGCCTGGTTGACCGGGATGGCGAAGCCGAGGCCGATGCTGCCGCCCTGGCTGCTCATGGAGCGACTCAGGGTGGCGATCGCGGAGTTGACGCCCACGACCTCGCCCTTGCCGTTGACCAGCGGGCCGCCCGAGTTGCCGGGGTTGATCGCGGCGTCGGTCTGGATCGCGCTGATGTAGGCGGGTTCCTCGGTGCTGGTGCCGCTCTCGTCGCCCGCGATGACCGGGCGGTTCAGGGAGCTGACGATGCCGGTGGTCACCGTGCCGGTGAGGCCGAGCGGGGAGCCGATCGCGATGACCGGGTCGCCCACGACCACCTGGTCGGAGTTGCCGAGGGTGATCTCGGGCGTGCCGAACGTCTCTTCCGGCTTGACCACGGCCAGGTCGGAGCCCGGGTCACGGCCGACGATGCGGCCCTTCGTGGTCTTGCGGTTGTTGAACATGATCTGGATGTCGCCGCCCTTGGCGGCCGGGGCCACCACGTGGTTGTTGGTGACCACGTAGCCGTCCTTGATCAGGAAGCCGGAGCCCGACACGCCCTCGGCGCTGCTGGCGTTGACCTCCAGCGAGACCACGCTGGGCAGCACTCGCGAGGCCACGCCGGCGACGGAGTCGGGGGCCCGGTTCGTGGCGGCGCTCGGGATCGGGCCGAGGCTGTAGGACGGGTCGGTGCCGCTGCTGCTCGACCTGGTCAGCAGGAATGTGCCGACGCTGCCCAGCCCAGAGGCGACCAGGGCGATGACGACGGCCAGCACGATCAGGACGCCGGTGCCGGGACCACGCCTGCCCGGCGCCCCCGCGAAGCCGCCCTGCGGCCCGATGGGCGGTGGCGCCCAGCCCGCGCCCATGCCGAGCGCGCTGGGCGGCGGCGGCGGGCGTTTGTCGCCGCCATAGGGCGGCGCCCCCGCCGAGTTGCCGAAGTATGGGCTCTCGTAGGCGCGCGTACTGTTGTGCGGCGTCTCCTCGGCCCGTGCCTGGCCAGGGCCAGGGTAGGACGGGGTGCCGTAGGACGCGGTGTCCGCGGGACGGCCTGACGGGTCACCCCACCGGCCGCTCTCGAACGAGGCGGTCTCGGACCGCCATCCAGACTGCTCCGCCTGATCATCGGCGGGCAGGAACTCCGGCCGCCCCTGTGGCTCAGGGAAGTCCGACGGCATGCGTCCTTCAGGTGGGCGCGACTCGTCGGTCATCTAGATCTCACCACTCCTTGCCTCGGACACCGCAATCATGGCGTGAACGGCATACGAGAGTTATAAAGCAATTGTCAGGCAATCTTGCAACATATGTGAACACCTGACAGATTCCCGAACTCAGATCGTATGCCCCTGACGCCCTCGACTACGCCACACCGAGTATCCCAGGCATTCCCGGGAGCGAACCGCAGGATCAGGGCGTGGCGGTGGGCAGAGTGGTGGTCGGCGACGACGTGGGGGTGTGCCGCGCCTGCTCGAACATCTCGGCCGGCGGAGCCTGGGCGGTCTGGCCGACGCCGGAGACGGCGAAGAAGGTGCCGAGCGCGACGGCCGCGGAGACCACGCCGACCGCCACATAGGTGCTGCGCCGCCTAGCCCCGCGGCCAGGGCCCGAAGCGCCACCGGTCGCGTCCCTGCGCGGCCGGTTGTCCAGCGGGGCGATGCTGTACGGCCCAGGGATCGGGACCCCGCCGAACGTCCGGGTAGGGAAAGGCCGCTCCCTGGGCGGCAGCGGGCCGCCGGGCTCGGACATCCGCAGCAGCGACATGGTGAGGTCAGCCGGCATCACCGGGCCGTCGAGCGACCGCAGGCGCGACTTCAGCGCCCGCATCGACTCGACCTCTCTCCGGCAGTCGCCACAAAAGGTCAGATGAGCTAGAGCGCGGTCGCGTTCGGTGTGATTCAACTCACCGTCCACGAGCGCGGAAACACGTTCTCCAAGATGCGACATATCAGACTTCCTCCCCACGGGTTCCCGATGGGAATGATGGCGGGGGGAGTTGGGAATTACGGGGGGCCCGGTGATCGAGCGCCTCCCGCAACTGCGCCCGGCCACGGTGAATGCGGCTTCGGACCGTACCCAGCTTGACGCCGAGCGTGGCCGCGATCTCCTCGTACGACAGACCTTCGATGTCACACAGCACGATCGCGGCCCGGAACTCCGGTGCGAGCGCGTCGAGCGCGGCCTGGATGTCCGGCTCAAGGTGAGCGTCATCGAACGCCTGCGCCGGTGACGGCTCGCGCCCGCGCAGCCGTTCGGCCGCGTCGTCGGCGAGCCCCTCGAACCGGATGCGCTGCTTGCGCCGCGCCATGTCGAGGAACAGGTTCGTCGTGATCCGGTGCAGCCAGCCCTCGAACGTTCCGGGGGTGTAACTCGACAGGGACCTGAAGACCCGCACGAAGACCTCTTGAGTGAGGTCTTCGGCATCGTGGACGTTGCCGGTCAGGCGATACGCCAGCCGGTATACACGTGCGGAATGAGTCCGCACCACTTCCTCCCAGGTGGGAGGAGTCCAGTCAGACACGGGAGTATCGGCCTGGTGGTCACTTTCGTCCACCAGAACTCCTCTCATTGGGACCACCGCTACCGCCATAGTGCCTGGTTTCGTCCCTTCGTGCGTACTGCCTGCCTTCCGGACCGGCAAAGCCCGTTTAAACCTGCAACGCCTCGGGGCCGTCTTGAGTTCCCGTCCCGGCGTGTCTCCCCTAGGCTGCGATCGGTGACCAATCGCACGAAAGTGGGGGGAGGAGGCCGATGACCAGTCCGGTAGAGGCCACTCTGGCCTATGCGGAGCAGTTCCATCATGAAGATGAGATCCTGCACGCGGCGCGGCTGCGCGGCCTGGAGATGGGTGCCACACCCATCCTTCCCGGGGGCGGAGCGGCGCTCTGCTTCCTCGCCACGGCCGTCAACGCCAAGTCGGTCGTCGAGATCGGCACCGGCTGCGGCGTCTCAGGTCTCTGGCTGCTCCGCGGCATGCGCCCCGACGGCACGCTGACCAGCGTCGACGTGGAGCAGGAGCACCAGCGGCTGGCCAGGCAGGCGTTCGCGGAGGCCGGGTTCTCCGGCGGGCGGGTGCGGCTGATCGCCGGCCGGGCGCTCGACGTGCTGCCCCGGCTCTCCGACGGCGGCTACGACATGGTCTTCGCCGACGGCGCCAAGCAGGAGTACGCCGACTACCTGGCCGAGGCCGTCAGGCTGCTGCGCGTGGGCGGCATCGTCGCCTTCGACAACGTCCTCTGGCACAACCGGGTGGCCGACCCGACGCAGCGCGACCCCGACACGGTCGCGCTGCGCGAACTGGGCAAGCTCGTGCAGTCCGACGACCGCCTGCGCTCGCTGCTGATGCCCCTGGGCGACGGGCTGCTCGCCGCCGTCAAGACCGCCTCATAGCGGGTCAGCCACTCCAGGAACACGCCCGCGCCCAGCGCGTCAGCCGCTCCAGGAACACGCGTACGCCTAGCGGGTCAGCCACTCCAGCAACACACGCACGCCGAACCCGGTCGCGCCCTTGGTGAGCACGCCGTCGTCGACGGTGCTGCGCCCGACGCCCGCGATGTCGAGGTGCGCCCACGGCCGTTCGCCCGCGAACTCCCGCAGGAACAACGCCGCCGTGATCGACCCGGCCCCATAGGTGGAACCACTCTCGACATTGGCCAGGTCCGCGATGGGCGAGTCCAGTGCCGGCGCGTAGTCGTCGATCAGCGGCATCCGCCACAACCGGTCGTCACTGACCTGCCCCGCGTCGACCAGCCGCCGGGCGAGGTCGTCGTCGGTTGCGTAGACGGCGCCGTAACCTCGGCCCAGCGCGACGGTGATCGCCCCGGTGAGCGTGGCGATGTCCACGACCATGTCGGGGTCGAGCTCGGCATCGGCGTAGGCGAGCGCGTCGGCCAGCACCAGCCGCCCCTCCGCGTCGGTGTTGAGCACCTCGACCGTGCGTCCGCCGTAGTGCTTGATGACGTCGCTGGGCCGCTGGGCCGTACCCGAAGGCATGTTCTCGGCCGACGCGATCAGGCCGGTGACCCGCACCGGCGCGCCGAGCCGGGCGAGCGCGGAGATGACGGCGATCACCACTGCGCCGCCCGCCATGTCGGTCTTCTGGGTCTTCATGTTCTCGTTCGGCTTGAGCGACAGGCCGCCCGAGTCGAACGTGATGCCCTTGCCCACCAGCACCACATGCCGGTCGCTCGGCTCGGCCGGGGTGTAGGAGAGCTGGATGAGGCGGGGCGGGTTGGCCGAGCCCTGGCCGACGGCCAGGATGCCGCCGAAGCCGCCCGCCTGGAGCTGCTCCTCGTCCCAGACGCGTACCGGCACGTCGTGCTCGGCCGCGCGCTCGGCCAGCCAGGCCGGGTTCTTGACCGACGCGGGCGTGTTGGTCAGGTCGCGGGCCAGCGCCACCGCCTGGGCTACGGTCTGGCCGCGCCGCACCGAGCCCTCGTCGGCGCCCACGAACATCAGCGCGCGCACGGACTGCTTGCCCGGCGCGCCGATCTTGAAGGTGTACGCCGCCAGCAGCGCCGCCTCAGCGAAGGCCGTCACGTCGCCCTGCGGCGGCACCACGGCCAGCGCCTGCTTGCCCTTGGCCTTACGGGTGAGCGCCGCCGCCGCCTTGCGCAGCGCGCGCGGCGAGCCGTCGCCGACCCCGTACAGAAGCACCCGGCCGACACCACCCTCCCGCGCCACCGGGACCTCGATCACCTCACCCGCCTCGCCCTTGGCGTCGTAGTGCGCCAGCAGGGCCGCCGCCGGCACGTGCAGGTCGAGCTCGACGGCGGGAACGAGATCGGCGTCAAAAGGCACCGCCAGCAGCTCGACGTCCGCCGGGACGTCGACCACCACCGATGCCGTGGTCTCAATGGGCACGGAACTCCACCTCAAACGTCGGCGGCCCCGGCGCGGATGCACGCCAGGGCCGGGAAACGACCTGTGTCTCGGGAGCTCTCAGCCGACGACGTTCTTCAACGCCTCGCCGAGCGCCTTCGCCTCGTCGGCGGAAATCTCCACGACGAGCCGGCCGCCACCCTCCAGGGGGACCCGCATAACAATGCCGCGCCCTTCCTTGGTGACCTCCAGCGGACCATCGCCGGTCCGCGGCTTCATCGCCGCCATGCGTGCATCCCTTCCTGCCGTGGGCTCCCGCTGCCCGCGATTTCCGACCGCCCCTGAGGATGGCCGACGCATTCACGTCATCTGTGATGTCCTATTCTCCCGCATCGAGAGCGCTCATGGGTAACGATCTCCTCCCAGAATGCGTTGTCCTGGCTGGCGAAGGCGTCCAAACTGGACTTCGTGCACGCTCGCGCCGCTCTGTTCGACCTCTATGGAGACCACCTGCGCTCGCGCGGTGGACAGGCGTCAGTGGCCGCGCTGGTACGGCTCATGAAGCCCTTGGAAATCGCCGCTCCAGCCGTGCGGACTGCTGTTTCCCGCATGGTGCGGCAAGGCTGGCTGCAGCCCGTCAGGCTGCCCCAGGGCGCTGGTTACGGACTTACGCCGAAGTGCGTCAGACGACTGGACGAGGCGGCGTTGAGAATTTACCGAGCCGGAACTCCGAGCTGGCGTGGCCGGTGGCACGTGATCGTTTTCGGTCCGGTCAAGGACCGTCCGCGCAGGGAGCGGATCCGCGCCGACCTGACTTTCCTGGGTTACGCCGCGCTGTCGGAGACGACCTGGATCGGTCCGCGTTCGTCGATCGAACTGGACAATCTGCTGGAGAGTGAGGGCGTGCGCGCCGACAGATTCGACGCGGCGCTTGAGGGCGACCCGCGCGAGCTGGTGGCCCGCGCCTGGGATCTGACCGCCATCGGCGCGGCGTACGAGCACTGGCTGTCGGAAGCTGTCAATCTGGTCGGCGCGCTGCCCGGCGGCGCCCCGGCTGATCAGGTGTTCGCGACCAGGAGCAAGCTCGTGCACGGATGGCGCAACTTCCTGTTCCAGGATCCCGGCCTCCCGCCGGAACTACTGCCACCCGGCTGGCCGGGCGAGAAGGCCAGGGCCTACTTCGATCAGGAGGCGGGCCGCCTGCTGCCCGCGGCCGCCGCGTTCGTCGACAGGGAGCTACCTTGATCCGCTATGACGTGACCGATGCCGTCGCCACCATCACACTCGACCGGCCCGACTCGATGAACTCGCTGACCGCCGAGCTGAAGACGGCCCTGCTCGACGCGCTGCACCGCGCCGCCGCCGACCCCGGGGTCCGCGCGGTACTGCTCACCGGCTCGGGGCGGGCCTTCTGCGCGGGCCAGGACCTGCGTGAGCACGCCGACAACCTGGAGGCGGGCCGCGGCCTGGCCAACACGGTCCGCGAGCACTACAACCCGATCGTGGAGCTGATCACCACGATGGCCAAGCCGGTCGTGGCCGCGGTGAACGGCGTGGCCGCCGGGGCGGGCGCCGCGCTGGCCTTCGCCTGCGACCTGCGGGTGGCCTCGGAGAAGGCCAAGTTCGCGATGGCGTTCACCGGGATCGGCCTGGCGCCCGACTCGGGCGCGTCGTGGACGCTGGCCCGTCTGGTCGGTCTGGGGCGGGCGACCGAGCTCCTGCTGCTCGGCGAGCCGTTCAGCGCGGCCCGCGCGCTCGAACTGGGCGTGGTCACGCGTGTGGTGCCCGCCGACGACGTCCTCAAGACCGCCCAGGAGCTGGCCGTACGGCTGGCGGCGGGGCCGACCATGGCGTTCGCGGCCACGAAACAGGCGCTGGCCTACGCCACGACGCACTCACTGTCCGAAACCCTGGCCTTGGAGGCCGACATACAGGACGCGTGCGTGGCCACCCAGGACCACCTCGACGCCACCCGGGCCTTCCTGGTCAAGGAGCAGCCGTCGTTCCACGGCCGCTGACCCTGTCCTCATGCCTGCCGGGCGACGCAGCCCTCGATGTGGTCGTTGACCAGGCCGATGGCCTGCATGAGGGCGTACGCGGTGGTCGGGCCGACGAAGCTGAAACCGCGCTTCTTGAGGTCCTTGGCCAGTGCCTTGGAGGCCGGGGTGATGGCCGGGACGTCGGCCATCGACCTGGGGATCGGGGCCTCGGCGTCGGCGTACTGCCAGACCAGGTCGGACAGGCCGCCGGGGAGGTCGAGCGCGGCCCGCGCGTTGTTGATGGTCGCCGCCACCTTGGCGCGGTTACGCACGATGCCGGGGTCGCCCAGGAGCCGGGTCACGTCCTGCTCGGTGTAGGCGGCGACCTTGGGGATGGAGAACTGGTCGAAGGCCGCGCGGAAGTTCTCCCGCTTGCGCAGGATCGTCAGCCACGACAGTCCCGACTGGAAGGCTTCCAGGGCGACCCGCTCGAAGACGCCGTCGTCGCCGCGGACCGGGCGGCCCCATTCCTCGTCGTGGTAGGTGATGTAGATCGGGTCCGCCATGCCCGCCCAGGAGCAGCGGATCACTTCCGTCACTTGCGCTCGTCCCCGTCCTCGCCCGGCGCGACCCGCACCGGCTCCGCCCCGTGCTCCCCGCCTTCCCCGGACAGGACCCGCACCGGCTCACTCTCGCGCTTCTCGGCGTCCTCGCCGGCCAGGACCCGAACCGGTTCAGCGTCGCGCTCGTGCCCGTCCTCGCCTTGCGGGACCAGCACCGGACCGGCGTCGTGTTCTTCCCCGTCCTGCACCGGCTCTGCCTCGCGCCCGTCCTCGTCGACCGCGATGTCGAACGCGGCCGTCGCATCGGGGTGAGCCTCCACCCGCTCGTCTGCCCCGCCGAGATGGGAGCTGGGCTCGGCATCGGGTTCGACGTCAGGCTGGGAGTCGGGCTGGGCATGGGGCTGGGCACCGCGTGGCGCGGCGTCCGGCTCTACCGCCGTGTTCGGCTCTGCCGCCGCGTCCTGAGACCCGTTCGCGTCCTCAGGTCCGTTCGCGTCATGAGGCCCGTTCGCGTACGGCCAGGCGTGCTGGTCTCCCAGCCCGTGCGATTCGGCGGCCGAGTCCCCCTTCTGGGAGAGGTCGAAGGGCGCGGCCGGCGGCTCGTGGTCGGTGCGTAGCGCGCCGCCCGGAGCCGCGTAGACCTCCTGGCGGGCGTGCAACCGGCTCGACAGCAGCTCGGAGACCCGCTGTTCGAGAACCGCGATCCTGGTGTCACGCGCACTGATCGCGGTCGCCGCCCTTCGCAGGGTCTCGTCGACGCTCTGCGTGTGATAGCCGACCAGGTTCACCGGCAGCTGCAGCGCCATGAAGTCGACCGCCGTGAGCTGCCCAGGCTCGGGCAGATCGAGAGGCGGGACGTCCGGCGGGAACTCGGTCAGCTCCCCGCCCCTTCCGAGGGAGACCAGGACCACGCAGGCCAGAATGGCGAGCGCGGCAATGGCGAGTACGACCAGCACATTGGCATCGTACTCATACGATCGAGGCACGAGTCTCGCACTTGCCGCGCCTGTTACCTCTTGGGACTCTCCACGGCGGGTCAGCCGGTGGACTCCCCGAGCTCCTCGACGCTGGGCCGCACATGCTTGGCGGTGGCCTCTAGGTGCGCGAACGCCTCTTCGACCGTGCTGGTCCAGGAGATGGCGTCGAAGACGTTGGCTCGGGTGAAGCCCGCCTCGTACATGTTCTCAACGAGCTTGCGCAGCGGCGTGTACAGACCCCATGGGTCGAGGATCACCAGGGGGCGGTCGTGGATGCCGAGGACGCGGGCGGTCCAGATCTCGAAGAGCTCCTCCAGCGTGCCGATGCCGCCGGGCAGCACGAGGAAGGCGTCGGAGCGTTCGTCCATGATGGCCTTGCGCTCGCGCATGCCGGTGGTGACGATCAGCTCGTCCGACTCCGTGTCGGCGACCTCGATGTCGACCAGGACCTGCGGGATCACGCCGATGGTCCGGCCGCCGGAGGCGCGGGTGGCCGTGGTGACGGCGCCCATGCACGAGACGGTGGCGCCTCCGCTCACCAGCGTGTGCCCACGCTGGGCGAGCTCGGCGCCGACCTCCGTGGCGAGTTCGAGGTATTTATCATTAATTTTCAGACTTGAGGCGCAAAAGACGCAGATATTCACGCATTGGAGCCTATTGGGGCTCGGCGGTCTGGACGGCGGCGGCCTCCCGCTCCTCCTGGAGCTGCTTGGACCGCGCGAGGTCGGCGTCGGCGATGATGCGTACGGCCTTCTCCACGTCGTCGGTCACGGTGATGAGGTCGAGATCCTGCTCGGCGATCTTGCCGGTGCCGAGCAGCGCGCTCTTGATCCAGTCGAGCAGTCCGCCCCAGAACTCCGAGCCCATCAGCACGACGGGGAAGGAGGTGACCTTCTGCGTCTGCACCAGCGTGAGCGCCTCGAACAGTTCGTCGAGCGTGCCGAATCCGCCGGGCAGCGCGATGAACCCGCACGAGTACTTGACGAACATCGTCTTGCGCACGAAGAAGTAGCGGAACTCGATGCCGAGGTCCACGTAGTCGTTCATCTTCTGCTCGAAGGGCAGCTCGATGCCGAGCCCCACCGACACCGCGCCGTCGACGTCGGCGGCCCCCCGGTTGGCCGCCTCCATGATCCCGGGGCCGCCACCGGTGATCACCGCGTAGCCGGCCCGGGCCAGCGACCGGCCGAGCTCGCGGCCCATGTCGTAGTCCGGGGAGTCTTCGCGGGTGCGTGCGGAGCCGAAGACGGTGACCGCCCGGGGCAGCTCGGCCAGCTGCCCGAACCCCTCCACGAACTCGGCCTGGATGCGCAGCACTCGCCACGGGTCCATGTGCACCCAGTCGGCGGGGCCCTGGCGGTCGAGCAGACGCTGATCATGGGTGGTGCTGGGTGCGAGCCTGCCGCGGACCACAGCCTGCCCCTGACGGCGTTCCGGACGTTTCTGTTTCATGCCGGTCACGCTAGCCGAACGCCACCCGGCCCCGTGCACAACGAGAGCCGGTCATCCGCCAGAGGGTCTTTGCGGCAAATGCCCTGGTTGACGGCCTGAAGAACCCGAGTAAAAAATCTTGTAAGAAGCAGGAACCAGATTTCGACTCCCCTGCGTCTAACTGCCGAGGGTGCTGCTCGGGACTGAAAGTGGCTTTCCCCGCCAAATGGCCGGCGAGGAAAGCCACTTTCACTTTGTCAGCCAGTCCAGCAGGGCCCGCTCGCTCTCCACGATCTTCGTGAGCGACACGTACTCTCCCTGCTGATGCGCCAGGTTCGGGTCACCGGGACCGTAGTTCACGGCCGGAACCCCCAGTGTGGAGAAGCGCGCGACATCCGTCCACCCCAGCTTGGCCCGCGGCGTGCCGCCGACCGCGGCGGTGAAGGCCGCCGCCACCGGATGGGTGAGGCCGGGCCGCGCCGCCGGGGCGCCGTCGGTGAACAGGACCTCGAACCCGTCGAACACCTCGCGTACGTGCTCCTGCGCCTCTTCTATCGACAGGTCGGGCGCGAACCGGTAGTTGACCGTGACCACGCACTCGTCCGGGATGACGTTCCCGGCCACGCCGCCGCGCACGCCGACCGCGTTGAGCCCCTCGTGGTAGGCGAGGCCGTCGACCACCGGCTGCCGGGCCTCATAGGCGTTGAGCCTGGCCAGGACCGGCTCGATGCCGTGGATGGCGTTGACCCCGAACCACGACCTGGCACTGTGGGCGCGCTTGCCGGCCACCGTGATCTCGGCCCGCAGGGTGCCCTGGCAGCCGCCCTCGATCACGCCGTCGGTGGGCTCCATGAGCACCGCGAAGTCGGCCGCCAGCCAGTCGGGGTGCTCGCGCGCCACCCTGGTCAGCCCGTTGCGCTCGGCCTCGATCTCCTCGCAGTCGTAGAAGACGTAGGTGACGTCGCGGTTCGGTGCGGGCACGGTGGCGGCCAGCTTGAGCGCGACCGCCACCCCCGCCTTCATGTCCGTGGTGCCGCAGCCGAAGAGCAGGTCGCCTTCGACGCGGCTGGGCAGGTTGGCGGCGACCGGCACCGTGTCGAGGTGCCCGGCGATCAGCACCCGCTCGCCGCGCCCCAGCTCCGTACGCGCGACGAGCGTCTCGCCGGATCTGTCGACCTTGAGGTACGGCAACGCCCCCAGCGCCTGCTCGACCAGGTCGGCCAGCGCCCGCTCGTTCCCGCTCACCGACTCGATGTCCACGATGGCGGCGGTCAGCGTCCGCACGTCCTGTGTCAGGTCCAGCATCAGGTGTTCACTCCGTGTTCGCGCAGCACCTCGTTGAGCGCTGCCTTGTCATGGCGCTGCCCCGGCTCCAGGCGCTTGATCACCAGCACGCAGGGCAGCCCGAACGTGCCGCCGGGGAACTCCTTCTGGCGGGTGCCGCCGACGGCGACGCACCAGTCGGGGACGCGGCCGCGGGCCAGCTCCTCGCCGGTTTGTACATCGATCACCGGGATGGAGGCCGACAGGATCGTGCCCGCCCCGACGACGGCGCCGCGCCCCACCCGGGCGCCTTCGACGAGCATCGCACGGCTGCCGATGAGCGCGTCGTCCTCCACCACCACCGGCACGGCGTTGGGCGGCTCCAGCACGCCGCCGATGCCCACGCCGCCCGACAGATGGACGTTCTTCCCGATCTGGGCGCAGGAGCCGACCGTGGCCCAGGTGTCGACCATCGTCCCCTCGTCGACGTACGCGCCGACGTTCGTGAACGACGGCATCAGCATCACACTGGGCGCCAGGTAGGAGCCCCAGCGCGCGATCGCTCCCGGAACCACCCGCACCCCGTCGAACGTGGTCTTCAGCGGATGCCGGTCATGGTGCTGGAAGTCGCCCACCTGCGTCCTGGCCATGCCGAGCACCTGGAAGCTGAGCAGGATCGCCCGCTTGGCCCGCTCGTCCACGACCACCTCGCCGTCCGACAACCGGGCGGCCCGCGCCTGTCCCCTGTCGAGCAGGTCGATCGCGCTCACCACCGCGTTGCGCGCGTCGAGGTCGCGGGGCGACAACTCCCCGCGCCGCTCCCACAGCTCGTCCACCGCGGAGTCGATCGGTGACAGACTGCTCACGTGCCTCATGGCCACGGAGCTTATCTGGCCGGGTAGGTTTTTCAGCGTGCGCCTGCGCTTCTCTCGCGGAGTCATCACCATCGCGGTCATAGTTCTTCTCCTCGCGGTGGCAATCTCCGTAGGTCTCTACCAATTGCTGAAAAAGACGCAGCCGCTGGCCATCCCCGAGGCCTACTGCAGCGTCAAGACCCCCAAAGGAGAGCTGGCTCTCGACATCGAGCAGGCCCAGATATCAGCCACCATCGCGGCCGTCGCGGAGCGCCGCAAGCTGCCCGAACGGGCGGTGGTGATCGCCTACGGGACCGCATTGCAGGAGTCGAAGCTGCTCAATCTCCCCGACGGCGATCGCGACTCCATCGGCGTGTTCCAGCAGCGCCCGTCGCAGGGGTGGGGCAAGCCCAAGCAGCTCCGCGACCCCGTCTACGCGTCCAACAGGTTCTTCGCCGCGCTGGTCAAGGTGAAGAACTACCGGAAGATCCCACTGGCGGACGCCGCCCAGGCCGTGCAGCGGTCGGCGGGCGGCTACGCCTACGCCCAGCACGAGGAGGACGCCAAGCTCCTCGCCTCGGCGTTCACCGGGCGGGTCCCGAAGTCCGTGCACTGCTGGTATCCGCCCCCCAAGGCGAGCACGCCCGCACCGCAGGCCAGGACCGCCGAGGCGCGGCGCCAGCTCGCGCGGGCGCTCGGCGACCCGGCCATCTCGACGCAGAAGCGCGGCTGGCTGGTCGCCGCCTGGTCGGTCGCCCACGCGCAGAAGTACGGCCTGAAGCGCGTCGGGTTCAACGGCGCCACCTGGACCAACGACCTGCGGGTGGACGGCTGGCAGTCGGGCGGCAAAGCGTCCGACAGCCAAGTGGACATCTCCTGAGCGGGTCTGCCGGGTCTAGGGCGCGGCGCGGCTGACGATGCTGATCGAGCCGGGTGGCAGCGGCCTGGCGTAGCTGGCCGTCCACCTGCTGCCCTGGACCCGCTCGAAGGAGAGCAGCCGCCCGTCGGAGGCGCGGTAGTCGGCGAAGTCGAGCAACCCCCGTTCGGGGTAGCCGGTGTTGCCTTCCGACCGGAAGGCGGCCGTGCCCCGCTCCAGCGGGAAGAACTCGACGCCCTCCATGATCAGCATGCTCTTGGCCGGAATCATGCCCTCGGTGGGCACCCCGGTCCAGACGAGCACCTCCAGGTGCGACGGCTCGCCCTCGGCCGTGCCCTTGAGCACCTCCACCGACAGCCACTGCGTGCGGCGGGAGCCGTCGCGCAGCCGGAACTCGGTCCACTGCATGCCCTGCCACGAGATGTACATGGCGCCGAGCACCCGCGCGGGCGATCCGTGCACCTCTATCCGGTCACCGACCTTGATGGTGCGGGGATCGGCGTAGTCGGATCCGGCGTACCCGGGCATGCTCACCGGTGCCGGCAGCGGGGCCTCGATGGCCGCGACCTCGACCGGCGGCGCGGTCGTGCGGCCCCTCCGGTCCTGGCGCATGGTCGCCAGGAAGGCACCCAGCAGCAGGAGGACGGTGGCGACGCTCAGCCCGAGTACGACCACGGAGGTCATGCTCATCGATCAGCTCGCTCCACTCGCGGTCTGCCTCAGCAAACGCCGTTATCAACTTATGCGTGCCCTGCTTCGCGGGGGATCCTACTGGAGGCGGCGCACTGCCGCACTGATGCGTTCATCAGTGGCAGTCAGGGCGACACGGATATACCGCCCACCAGCCGATCCGTAGAATTCCCCGGGGGCCACCAAAATACCGATTTCGGAGAGTTTACTGACCTGTTCCCAAGAACTTGTCCCGTCCGTCGCCCAGAAATACAGACCCGCGGTCGAGTGCTCGATGCGCCAGCCCGACTTCTCCAGCACCGGCCGCAGCTCGGCGCGCCGCGCGGCATAACGTTCGCGCTGCTCGTCGGCGTGCGCGTCGTCGCCCAGCGCGGCCGTCATCGCCGCCTGTACGGGAGCCGGCATGAGCATCCCCGCGTGTTTGCGGATCTCCAGGAGCCGCTTGACCAGAGCCCGATCACCGGTCACGAACCCGGCACGGTAACCGGCCAGGTTGGAGCGCTTGGACAGCGAGTGGACCGCGAGCAGCCCCTCGTGGGAGCCCCCGCAGACGTCGGGATGCAGGATGGAGACAGGTTGCTCCTCCCAGCCCAGCTCGATGTAGCACTCGTCGGAGGCGACGACCGTGCCGCGCTCGCGGGCCCAGGCCACCACCTTGCGCAGGTGCTCGACGGGCAGCACCCGGCCCGTGGGATTGCCCGGGGAGTTGACCCAGACGAGGTCCACCTGCTGGGGCCCCAGCGCGAGCAGGCCATCGGAGGCCGTCGCCGCCGCGCCGGCCAGCCGGGCCCCCACGTCGTAGGTGGGATAGGCCAGCTCGGGGAAGACGACCGTCTTGGCGCCCAGGTAGGAGGGCAGCCAGGCGACGAACTCCTTCGACCCGATCAGCGGCAGCACGTCACGCGGATCGACGGTGACCTCGTGCCTGCGGCGCAGCCAGCCGGCGGCGGCCTCGCGCAGCGCCGTCGTCCCGTGGGTGAGCGGGTAGCCGGGGCTGTTGGCGGCCTCGACGAGCGCGCTCTGGACGAGCGGCGGCACCGGGTCGACGGGCGTGCCGACCGAGAGATCGACGATGCCGTCGGGGTGTGCCATGGCACGCGCCTTGTACGGCTCCAGCCGGTCCCAGGGGAAGTCGGGCAGGTTGTTCACGGTTCTCCAGGTATCGGTCGTGCGCGCCGTGCACCCGGCAGCGGGGCGCGCCGATCGGGCGCCCCGGCTGCGGGATGCGACCTAGTGCTGCTCCTCGGCCTGGGGCGGCAGCGCGGCGATGAGGGGGTGATCCTTGTCGATCTTGCCCACCTTCGAGGCGCCGCCCGGCGAGCCCAGGTCCTCGAAGAAGTCGACGTTCGCCTTGTAGTAGTCCTTCCACTGCTCCGGAAGGTCGTCTTCGTAGAAAATGGCTTCGACGGGGCACACTGGTTCGCACGCGCCGCAGTCCACGCACTCGTCGGGGTGGATGTAAAGCATGCGCTCGCCCTCGTAGATGCAATCAACGGGGCACTCCTCGATGCACGCCTTGTCCAGGACGTCCACGCAAGGCTGCGCGATGACGTAGGTCACCTCGAGCTCCTTCTTCTCCGCACCATGGCATGACTCTGACCGCGGTCTGCTAGCCCTAGTATTGCCGTGCTTGCCAACTGGCCGGAACGGAGGGTGGCAAACTCGTGGCGGCTCGCCTGGTAATCGCGATCACAAGCGCGGACATCGGCGCCCGGATCACCACCCGCAGACGGGACCCGGAGGGCTTCCGGGACGCCGTCGGGATCCTCGAATCCTGGGACGGCGGCGTGCTGCGGGTCCGCAAGAGGGACGGCACCCTGGTGGAGATCGCCGAAGAGATGCTGGTGGCGGCCAAGGTCGTTCCGGCCGCGCCTCCTCGACCTGGACCGAAGTAACGGTAAGTATTCGTTCTGTGACCGTACGTACCTGCGCCGCCGTAACCGTCCTTCTCGCCAGCGCCGGATGCGGCGCGTCGCCGCCTCCGGCCGCCAAGCCGCTTCCGCCGGTGAACGTCAAGGCCGCCTCCATGAAACAGGGCTTCACGACCCTGGACCGCCTCGTCGAGTCCGCCAAGCAGGAAGGCGCGCTCACCGTGATCGCGCTTCCCCGGGACTGGGTGAACTACGGCGAGATCATCGACACCTTCACCGACAAGTACGACATCAAGGTCAACGAGCTCGAACCCGGCGCCAGCAGCCGGCGCGAGATCGACACCGCCGCCCAGCTCAAACCCGACGTGTTCGACCTCACCCTCGACGTGGCGGTGGACCAGGCCGGCAAGTTCGCGCCGTACAAGGTGCAGGGCTGGCAGGACCTGCCCGATCACATCAAGGACCCCACCGGCGCCTGGTACGGCGCCTATGGCGGCTACATGTCGATCGGGTACGACCCGCGCAAGGTCGCCGCCCCCGCCTCTTTCGCCGACCTGGCCGCCAAGCCCGGCTACCTGGTCGCGCTCGACGGCGATCCGCTGCACTCGGCGGCGGCCTTCGGCGGCGTCATGGCCGCCTCGCTGGTGTCGGGAGCGCCGCAGCCGCAGCGTGGCGTCGAGTTGTTCGCCAAGCTCAAGCAGGCGGGCCGGCTCACCGATCCCGCCAAGGCCAACGCGATCGTGGACTGGGACCACCTCAACGCCGCCCGCAGCGCCCGCGACGCGGAGGCGTGGAAGGTGGTGATCCCGCGTGACGCGCCGCTCGGCGACTACCACGTGCAGGCGATCAGCAAGGACGCGCCGCACCCCGCGGCGGCCCGCCTCTGGGAGGAGTTCCTGCTCTCCGACGAGGGCCAGAACCTGCTGCAGAAGGGCTGGGCCCGCCCCGCCCGCGAGGAGGCGATGCTGATGCGGGGCACCCTCGACAAGGAGCAGGCCGCCAAGCTCCCCGTCGCACCCGGACCGCCGGTATTGCTCACGATTCCGCAGACAGACGCAGCAAAGTCCTATCTGAAGAAGCGATGGACGCAAAGTGTGCGATGAGACCATTGTGACTTGATATGTCGCGGAGACATTCAGCCTCTAAAGTGAACAGACAGCACGGCCGCAGGGGGCCCGATGTCTGACGAATGAGAGCTGATCGTCTTGCGATACGACACACCGAGCTTGGAACGGTGGAGCAGTCGCGCCTACGACGGCAGTTTCGGCTACGTCTCGACGCAGGGCGCACCTCTGCTGGACCTGCTCGATCCGCAGCCGGGAGAGCGCGTGCTCGACCTCGGCTGCGGCACCGGAGTGCTGACCTCCCAGATCGCCGCACGGGGCGCCGACGTCCTCGGGATCGACGGCTCATCCGCGATGATCGAGAAGGCCCTCGCCCAGTACCCCGGCGTCGACTTCATCGTGGGCGACGGGCACGACTTCAGCGTGGCGCTGGCCTATGACGCCGTCTTCTCCAACGCCGCGCTGCACTGGATGAGCCGCGACCCCGTCTCCGTCATCGCCAACGTGCACGAGGCGCTCGCGCCCGGTGGCCGGTTCGTGGCCGAGATGGGCGGCGCGGGCAACTGCGCGGAGCTCACCGCCGCCATGCTGACCGCCTGGCGGGAGTACGGCCTGCGTGAGCCCGACCTGCCCTGGTACTTCCCCACCCCGGCCGAGTACGCCCGGCGACTGGAGCAGGAGGGCTTCGCGGTCCGGCTCCTCGAGTACTTCGACCGGCCGACCCCCCTCGACGAATGTCCGCAGGGGGCCGCCGACTGGGTTCGCATGTTCGCGTCCTCGGTGGTCGAAGGGTTGCCGCGGGACATCGTCGAGCCGCTGCTCCAGCGGGTCAACGAGCTCGCCGCGCCCGCCCTTCGCAGGGAGACCGGCTGGATGGCCGACTACGTCCGTCTACGCTTTGCCGCTGTCCGGCGCTGATCCGTAGGGGATGATGCGTGGGGGAGTTTTGCCGGACTATGGTCTGTTCCGTGGGGGGCGGAGAGAGTAAGGCTGCACCGCTGACGAAGTTGAGGAGCCTTGCGACGACACGGCGGCGTGAGGGGCTGGTGAACGGAACGGGATGAATTTCTGCCTGAGCGACCTCGTACCACCGTTGAGGTGGAGCGACGCGTCCACGATCACGCTGCTCACCGGGCAGCCGGAGCTTCCGGACGCCTGGTGGCGCAGCCTGCCCATGCCGCGCGTGCTCGCGGCCATCGGCCCCGAGTCGCTCGGGGAGCTGCTCACGGAGATCGCGCTTGAGCACTGGCCGGCCGCCGCCGTGGGCGACGTGCTGCCGGCCTTGCACGTACTGGATCCGGACGAGGCCGACGAGCCGCAGGTGGCGATCGCGCTCGACCGAGCCGGGTCGTGGACGGGGCTGCTCGCGCTGACCGGCAGGGAGCTGGTGGACCAGCCGTTCATCCAGGCGCGTCCGGTGCTCAACACGCTGTTCTCGGCGGTCCTGGTACGGCTCGCACCCCAGCTCCAACGCCCGGCCCCGTTCGCCGAGCACGCACCGTTCGCCGCGGAGGCTCCGGTTGCCGCGGAAGCTCCGGTTGCCGTCGAGGCACCGGTTGCCAGGCAGGCTCCGGTCGCCGCGGAGGCGCCGGTCGCCGAGCAGGCCCCGGTTGCCGAGCAGGCCCCGCCGGTGGAGGCGTCGGCGGGCGGGGAGGCTCCGCCCGCCGAGGAAGTGCCGGAGACCGAGGAGGCGGCGGAGGAGGTCGCGGCCGCCGAGGAAGCTGCGGCGGCCGAGGAGCCGGTGCTGGACGCCGACGCCGAACCGGTCGTCGAGGAGGCCGCCGAGCCGGAGTCCGAGCCCGTCCTGGACGCCGCCGACGAGGCCGCGCCGGAGCCCGCCGCCGAAGAGGCCGCCGCCCTCGAAGCCGAGGGCGTGGAGCCGGATGCGGCGCCCGAACCGGAGGCCGTCGAAGCCGTACCGGAAGCCGAACCTGAGCCCGCCGCAGAAGACGCGAAGCCCAGATACGACACACCGGCGGACTTCGAGGCAGCCGAATCCGAAGACCAGGAGTCCGAGGCCGCGCCGGAGCAGCAGCCGGACGAGCGTGGCGGCCACGAGCTGCCCGAGCTCATCGAGGCCGCGTTCGCCGGCCTGGACGACAAGAGCTGGGCCGTCGCCCAGAACCGGGTCTTCACCGACCAGCCGTCCGCCGTGGACCAGCTCGCCAAGCTGTTCGCCGTGCCGGCCGCCGAGATCTCCGCCACCGAGACCGAGTTCCGGGCCCGCCTCGGCCAATGGCTGGCCAGCGAGGAGGCCGCCCCGTACCGGGCGCATCTCGACGAACTACGCCGGACGATAGGCCCGGCCGCCCCCAAGGAGCGGCTGATCGGCGCGGCCGACTGGCATGCCCTGGAGATCCGCGCGCTGGAGGTCCCCGCCTGGCAGTTCGTGCTGGCCACGCTGCCGGCGGAGCCACAGGCCGCTCCGGAGCCGCAGGTCGTGGAGGCCGTCGAGCGGCCCGTGTCCGCGTTCGCCCAGGTGCCGCCGATCCCGTCGCCGCCGCCCGGGACGCCGCAGTTCCAGGCGTTCGCCCCGGCCGTCGAGGTCGTCGCGGGCGAGGGCAACGGGGCGTCGGGCGAGCACCCCAAGCCGTACCAGCCGCTGAAGGACGTCTCGCAGACCAGGCGCTGCTTCCGCCAGCCGGACGGCCGGTGGTGGCTGCGGATCGACGTGACGGCCGAGCAGCTCACCGGAGGCGAGTGCGCGCTGCCCACGGGGTTCGCCACGTACCTGGGCATGTCGCCCGGGGAGAGCAGGACCGTGCGGAGCGCGGCCGGCGAGCTGACCATGACCTGGCACGGCAGGCCGGTGCTCGAATCCGTCGAACGGCTGCTGGCGGACGTCGGCGCGAAGGAGGGCGGGCACCTGTTCCTCACGCTGTCGGACGAGGGCGTGCTGCGGGCCAGGCACCTGCCGGTGGCCGCGCAGGGGGCCGAGAAGATCACCAAGGCGCTCCGCCTGGTCGGTTACACCGCCCCCGGCGGGACCCGCGACCAGGCCGCCAGGGTGATCGCCACCAGGATCGGGATGACCGGACCTGTCGGACTGCCCGACCTGCTCACCAGGCTCCGCGAACGCGGGGACCGCGATCTGCTGCAACTCCTGGACTGAGCCGTGCCGCGGCTCGCGATCGCCCCTGACTTCCCCAGGGACCTCAGCGCACTGGCACAGCCGGTGCGCAGGGACGCCGTGGTCGCACTCCGCCGCCTGCTGCTGAACGTCTCCGGCGCGCCGCACCCCGAGCGGGTCCGGGGCGCCAGGGACACCCGGGTCGCGACGCTCCGCCTCACTCCGGGCCACCGGGGCGTGGTGGTGCGTCAGCGGGACGTGTACTGGCTGCGTGCCGTGCTCCCGAATCCTGAGGCGTGGTCGTACGCGCAGCGATACCGGTACGGCATCAACCCGGTGATCGGCGTCATCGAGGAGTGGGACGCCGAGGCCCTCGAACGGGTCGAGCCCGCGTTACGCCGCTCGGCGGGCGCCACGGGGTTGTTCGACCCGGTGTGCGATGGTGACCTGCTCGCGCTGGGCATCGACGTGCGCGCCCTGCCGCTGGTGCGGCTCATCACCAACGAGGCCGACGTGGAGGCGCTCGAACCACTGCTCCCCCCGACCCAGCACATGCCGCTCGCGGTGCTGGCCCGGGGCGGCTCGCTGTCCGAAGCCTGGCGGGAGGTGGACGCGTGCCGCGCCTCCGACGAGGCCATCGACCGGATCGACGTGGACGACCTCCACGCGGCGCTGCGGCGCAGCCCGGACCGGGCGGTGTTCGCCGCCGACAAGGTGGAGCTGGAACGGGTGCTGGCGGCGCCGGAATGGTGCGCGTTCCCGCGTCCGGAACAGCACCGGCTGGCCCGCGCCACGCGCTACGAGCACCCGGTGCTGCTGATCGGCGGGGCGGGCACCGGCAAGACGGTCATCGCGCTGCACCGCGCGGCCCATCTGGCCGCGCACGGGAGCGGCCCGGTGCTGCTGGTGACGTACTCGCAGGGGCTGGGCGACGACCTGTCCGCCCGGCTCGACCGGCTGATCGACGACGGCGTGACGCGCAAGCGGGTCGACGTGGACAACGCCGAGCGGCTGGCCATGCGCATCGTGGCCGACGCGGAGGGTCAGCGGCCCGCGCTGATGGGCCCCGGCGCGCGCACACTGGCCGAGCTGACCGACGAGGCGCTCCGGCTGCTGTCGAGGAACACGGGCGACCTGCTCGACGACATCGAGCCGGGGCGCAAACCGTACCGGCACGTCGTGGTGGACGAGGCGCAGGACATCAGCCCGTCGCAGTGGCGGCTGCTGCGCGCGGTGGCGCCCAGGGCGCACGACGACATGTTCATCGTCGGCGACCCGCACCAGCGGATCACCGACACGCGCGTGACGCTCAGCTCGGTGGGCATCCCGGCCCTGCAGCACACGCTCAAGGTTTCCTACCGGCTGCCGCAGGAGATGCTGTCGTTCGCGGTCCGGCTGCGTGGCGGCGGGCCCGCCGACGGGCTGGTCAAGGGCATGTCGCCGCTGTACGGGTTCCGCGCGATGCGCAACGGCGAGCGGCCGATCGTCAGGATGTACGACTCGCCTGAGGCGGAGCTGGCCGGGCTGGTGGCCACGATCGCCTCTTGGCTGGACGACGGTGTCCCGGCCGACGAGATCGCCGTCGGCGCGCGTACCACGAAACTGGTCCGTGAGGCTCGAAAGGCGCTCGGGCGGGCAGATGTACGGGTGGCGGCGTTCCAGAATCTGAAAGGGCTGGAGTTCGAACGGGTCGCGCTCATCGGCGTGGCGGAGGGCGTGGTGCCCGAACCGCCGCCCGACGATCCGAGCGCTCGGGCGAGAGCTCTGCAGCGGGAACGGAGCATGCTGTTCGTGGCTTGCACCCGGGCCCGATCGATGCTCTATATCTCCCATTCCGGAAGAGGTAGCCCCTTTCTGTCGCTCTGATCACATAGTCTGAACTGCGGATATCTTCCCTTTGCCGGTTGGACCTCAATGAATCTCAGCCTGAGCGACCTAGCGCCACCGCTGCGCTGGACTTCTCCTGTGCAGATCGCACCGATCTTGGAGGAATCCCAGCTGCCCGAGGCGTGGTGGCAGGCGATCCCTCTTGACCGCGCATGTGCCGTGATCACCACGCAGACCGTGGCGGGCCATCTCGCCGATCTCGCCGTGACCTGCTGGGGTCACCTGCTGGTCGGCGACATCCTGCCGCTGCTGCGCTTCTCCGACCCGGCCGAGGCCGAGCGGACGCCGGAGATGCTCGGCAAGGACGTGGTGCAGAAGCTGTTCAGCGGGGTGTTCGAGCGGCTGCTCGAACCTCCGGCTGAGACGCTCCCCGCGCCCGTCGCGCGGCCGGACAAGCCACTGCCCGAATTGATCGACGGCCTGTTCGCGGCGCTGGACGAGCGGCAGCGGGCGATCGCCCGCGACCGGCTGTACGCCTCGCAGCGGGCCACGCTCGACGAGCTGGCGCAGCGTTTCTCGGTGACACGGGAGCGGATCAGGCAGATCGAGCGCGATCTGCGTGACCATGTGGAAGCCTGGCTGGGCGGTCCGGAGGCGGTCGCGCTCGTCGCGCACGTCACCTGGCTGCGCGGCCGGTTGGGCTCGGCCGTACCCGCCGACGATCTGGCCGCGGCGGTGCCGTGGCACCGCGGCGAGCTGCGCACGCTGGGCATCCCCGCCTGGCGGTTCGTGCGCACGCTGCTGACCGGGTACGAGCAGGCCGACGGTTGGCTGATCGCGGGCGGCGCGGATGAGCTGAGGGAGAAGACGCGCCAGTTGTTCACCGACGGGCCGCGACCGCTGGCCGAGGCCGTCGGCATGGTCACGCAGCTCGGCATCCGCGAGGACGTGGCCGAGCGATGGATTCTGGCCGTGCCGCAGCTACGCGTGCTGGACCAGCACGTGGTGCCGTGGCCGCGCAGCATCAACGAGAAGGCGGAGGCGGTCCTGGCGGTGGCCGAGCGGCCGTTGACGCCGGAGGAGATCCAGGAACGCATCGGCGAGGACTACAGCCTGGTCGGCATCCGCAACCAGCTCACCGCCGACGAGCGGTTCCGCCGCGTGGACCGGAACAAGTACGGGCTGACCCGATGGGGCGGCGACGAGTACCTGGGGATCAGGGAGATGATCGCCAGGGAGATCGAACGGGCCGGCGGCGAGGCCTCGGTCAGCACGATCGTCACGAGCCTCACCTCCCGCTACGACGTCAGCGAGAGCTCGGTGCGCGCCTACTCGGGCGGCCCCGGGTTCGAGCGGACGCAGCGGGGCTGGATCCGGGTGGCGGGCACCTCGCCGACCGGGGAGGCCGAGCCGTACCAGCCGCGCAAGGACGTGTCGGAGACCCGGCGCAGCTTCCGCAGCCGCGACGGCCGGTGGTGGCACCGCGTCGACGTCAACGCCGAGCACCTGCGCGGGTCGGGGTCGCCGCTGCCGACGGGCTTCGCGGCGTACCTGGGGATGGCGCCCGGCGGGCAGCTCACGGCCTCGACGCCGTCCGGGGACGTGGTGGTCAGCTGGCACAACCAGCCGACGATGGGGTCGATCAGGAACGTGCTGGCGGACTTCAAGGCCGGGGAGGGCGACCACGTCTTCCTCACCGTGTCCGACGGGGGCGAGCTGCTGACCCGCTACCTGCCCGCGGCCGCGCCGGGGATGCCGCCGCTGAACCGGGCGCTCTACCTGATCGGCTACACCGCTCCGGTCACCTCGGAGATCGAGGGGCTGCGGCTGATCGGGGCGCGCATCGGGCTGCCGGACACGGCGATCCGCGACGAGGTGCTGACGCGGCTGCGGGAGCGCGGCGACCGGGACATCATCGGCTTCCTGGGCGGCTGACCGTTTCTTGAACTCTTCGCCGCTTTCGGGCTTCCCGGAGTCCGGGGGCTAGGCTCGGGGGATGTTGCGGATCTACGACACGCGCGCCAGGCAGGTCGAGGAGATCGCCCCCGCCCGCGCGATGCGCATGTACACCTGCGGGCCGACGGTCTATCGCCACGCGCACGTCGGCAACCTGCGCTCACAGCTACTGTCCGACCTGATCCGGCGGGTGCTGGAGCGGCAGCGGGTCCGCATGGTGGTCTGCCAGAACATCACCGACGTGGGCCACCTGGCCGACGACTCGGAGGCAGGCGAGGACAAGGTGCTCATGCGGGCGCGGGCTGAAGGACGCTCGGCGCGCGACCTGGCCCGCTATTACGAGGACGCCTTCAAGCAGGACACCGCCGCCCTGAACCTGCGCCCGCCGGAGCACATGCCCCGCGCGAGCGAGTCGATCGAGCTGATGATCGAGCTGATCGCCAAGCTGATCGAGCGGGGACACGCGTACGCGCTGCCGGACGGGGCGGTCTACTTCGACGCCACCTCCTTCCCGACGTACGGCGACATCTCCGGCAATCGGCTCGATGCCCTCCGCCCCGACTCCACCGACCCCCGCAAGCGCTTCCACGCCGACTGGGCCCTCTGGAAGCCCTCCGACGGCGAACTGTCCTGGGACGCCCCCTGGGGCCGCGGCTTTCCCGGCTGGCACATCGAGTGCTCGGCCATGTCGCTGCACTACCTCGGCGACCGCATCGACCTCCACACCGCCGGCATCGACCTGCGCTTCCCCCACCACGAGGACGAACGCGCCCAGTCCGACGCGGCGGCCGGCCACGAGGTGGTGCGTCACTGGGTGCATGGGGAGCACCTGCTGTTCGACGGGCGGAAGATGGCCAAGTCCACCGGGAACGTGGTCCTGCTGTCGGACGTGACCGAGGCGGGCCTCGATCCGCTGGCCGTACGGCTGGCGTTCCTGGAACATCGCTACCGGCAGCAGCTCAACCTCACCTGGGACACCCTGCACGCCGCCGACAGGACCGTACGGCGGTGGCGGGCCCGGGTGGCGGAGTGGTCGGAGTCGCCCAGCGCGCCGATGGCGGCCGAGCACGTACGGCGGGTGGAGTCGGCCTTCGACGACGACCTCGACACGCCGGCCGCGCTACGGGTGCTGCGCGAGCTGGAGCGGGACGAGTCGGTGGCGCCGGGGGCGAAGTTCGAGTCGTTCCTGCATCTGGATCAGGTGCTGGGGCTGGATCTGGCCATCGAGATCGGGCGGTCCCGGGGGGCGGTGCTGCCGCCGGGGGCGGCGGAGTTGCTGTCCGAACGGGCGCGGGCTCGGGAGGCGGGGGACTGGGCGGCGTCGGACCGGCTGCGCGAGTCGCTCGCCGCCATGGGGGTCCGGGTGTCCGACTCGCCTGCTGGGCAGGTGTGGGGGTAGCCGCTTTCGGCGGTTACCCCGACACAGGTGATCAATTTCTCTTCCCTGTCGGTTACTGGCCGGCCGTCCCCTGGCATGCGGGAACGCCGTAGGCGGCGGGGTTTCCGGTGGGGTTCGTGGGGCGGGAGTAGTGATCGTGGGCTGTCAGACTTGAGGGGCTGCGCGAGAGAAGGAGGTATTTGTGAGGTTGCGGCCCTATGCCTGGTTGCCCTGGCCGTTTCGGTGGGTGGCTCGGGTACTGACCGTGGTCCTCGTGCTCGCGCTGGTGCTCGCCGGTGTGCTCGCCTACACCGTCCGGCGGTCGTTTCCCCAGGTGGACGGAACCGTACGCCTACCCGGTTTAGCCGGGAATGTGGAGATTTATCGTGATAAAGCGGGAATTCCGCAGATCTACGCTGACAGCTCCGAGGACCTGTTCATGGCGCAGGGGTTCGTTCACGCGCAGGACCGGTTCTGGGAGATGGACTTCCGGCGGCATGTGACCTCCGGGCGGCTGTCGGAGCTGTTCGGCAAGGCGACGCTCGACAACGACAAGGCCATCAGGACCATGGGCTGGCGCAAGGTGGCCGAGCAGGAGCTGCCCGAGCTGAGCGACCGTACCCGCCGCTACCTCGACGCCTACGCCAAGGGCGTGAACGCCTGGCTCCAGGCCAACCCCAACGCCTCCGACCGGAGCCTCGAATACTCGGTGCTCAAGGTGCAGAACGGCGCCTACCGGCCCGAGCCGTGGACCGCGCTCGACTCCGTGGCCTGGCTCAAGGCCATGGCGTGGGACCTGCGTTCCAACATGGAAGACGAGATCGACCGCGCCCTGGCGCTCACCAAGCTGCCCCGCGAGCGGGTCGAGCAGTTGTACCCGGAGTACCCGTACGACAGCCATGCGCCGATCGTCACCCGGGGCACGATCGCCGACGACCGCTTCGACGAACGCGCCCGGCTGGGCGCACGCGGCACCACGACCAGCGGCCAGAGCGCCACCGGGGCGCTCGCCCAGGCCACGAAGACGCTCGACGCGGTGCCCAGCACGATGGGCACCGAGGACCGCGAGGGCATCGGGTCGAACTCGTGGGTGATCTCGGGCGAGCACACGGCCAGCGGCAAGCCGCTGCTGGCGAACGACCCGCACCTGTCGGCCCAGCTGCCGTCCGTCTGGTACCAGGTCGGGCTGCACTGCCGGAAGATCACCGAATCCTGCTCCTATGACGTGACCGGGTTCAGCTTCTCCGGCCTGCCCGGCGTGATCATCGGCCACACCGACAAGATCGCCTGGGGCTTCACCAACCTGGGGCCCGACGTGGCCGACCTGTTCCTGGAGCGGGTGCAAGGCGACACGTACCTGTACAAGGGCGAGTCGGTGAAGCTGGAGACCCGACAGGAAAAGATCAAGGTGGCCGGGAGCGGCACCGTCACCCTGAACGTCAGGAGCACCCGGCACGGCCCGCTGATCAACGAGGTGATGGGCGACGTCAAACCGAGCGACGGCGCCAACGCGGTGGCCCTGCAGTGGACCGCCCTGACCCCCGGCACCACCGTCGACGCGATCTTCGCGATGAACGCGGCCACCGACTGGCCGGAGTTCCGCGCCGCGGCCTCGCTGTTCGACGTACCCGCGCAGAACCTGGTGTACGCCGACACCGAGGGCCACATCGGCTACCAGGCGCCCGGCCGGATCCCCGTACGCGAAAAGGGCGACGGCACGTGGCCGGTGCCCGGCTGGACGGGCGAGTACGACTGGCGCACCGCCCCCATCCCCTACGACCAGTTGCCCTCCGTGGCGGACCCCGCCGACGGCTACATCGTGACGGCGAACAACGCCGTCATCGACCCCGAGCGCTACCGGCCGCTCCTGACCAAGGACTGGGCGTACGGCTACCGTTCCCAGCGCATCCTCGACCGGATCGAGCAGGAGATCACGAAGGGCAAGGTCGACGCCGCGACCATGTCCAAGATCCAGCAGGACACCTACAACGGCCTGGCCAAGGACGTGGTCCCGGCGCTGATGCGGGTGCCTCTGGCAGGGCCCGCCGTACAGGCCAGGAAGCTGTTGCAGGACTGGGACGGCTCGCAGGGCGCCAACTCGACTCCCGCGGCGTACTTCAACGCGGTCTGGCGGCACCTGCTCAAGCTGACGTTCGACGACGACCTGCCCGCCGGTGCCCGGCCGAACGGCGGCGACCGCTGGTACGAGGTGATCAAGCGCCTGCTCGACGCCCCCGACGACCCGTTCTGGGACGACACCACCACCAAGGGCCGTACCGAGACCCGCGACGACATCATCCAGCAGGCGCTGGCCGCGGCATACCAGGAGGTGGCCGACCGGCTCGGCACCGACCTGACGGCCTGGCGCTGGGGCGACCTGCACCAGCTGACCCTCACCAACGGCTCGCTCGGCACCTCGGGCATCGCGCCCATCGAGGCCCTGTTCAACCGGGGGCCGTTCGAGGTGCCGGGCAGCAAGGACGCGCCGAACGCCACCAGTTGGAACGCGCAGCGCGACTACGCGGTCACGTCGGTGCCGTCCATGCGGATGGTCGTCGATCTGGGGGATCTGGACAAGTCAGGGTGGATCAACCTGACGGGGGCTTCGGGGCACGCGTTCCACGACAACTACTGGGACCAGGCGCCGCTGTGGGCGAAGGGGGAACTGCTGCCGATGTACTCGAAGCCGTCGTCCGTCCAGAAGGCCGCCGTCCACACCCTGCGCCTCACCCCCTGACGCTTCTTGACTACGACCACGGCCGTACTCGGATTCAAGACCCTGGGCTGACGCGGACGTCCCCTTGCCCGCGTCAGCATGGCGGACATGACTCGCCTCTGGTACTTGATCGGACTGCTCCTGATCGTCTCCGGGCTCGTCCATCTGGGCGTGTTCGTGGTCGACGGCGGCCCGTGGGACGGCCCTGTGTCGTGGCGCAAGCCGTTCACGTTCGGGGTCTCGTTCGGGCTGAGCGTGCTCTCGCTCACCTGGGTGGCGCAGTTCGTCCGGCTACGTGGTCGCGACGTGCTGCTGGGTGTCTTCGCCGTGGCATCGGTCGTGGAGGTCGCGCTCATCACCGTGCAGGCTTGGCGCGGCGTGCCCTCGCACTTCAACATGTCCACCGACGTGGACTCACTCATCGCCAGGACCCTGGCCGCCGGCGGCTTCGCCCTGATCGCCGTAGCGGTCTTCATGACCGTCTCCGCCTTCCGCCGCGACCCCACCGTGCCGACCATCAGTGCGTCGCCTCAGGCCGGTCTCGGCGCGTCGCCCAGCATGCGGCTGGCCGTTCAGGCTGGGTTCGGCACGTTCCTGGCCGCGATGGCCTTCGGGGGCATCATGATCGCCCGTGGGGTGGTCGAGGTCATAACCGGTTCCCAGCAGTTCGCCTACACGGTGGCCGGCTCGCTCAAGCCCGCCCACGCCATCCTCATGCACGGCGTGCTGCTCCTGCCCGCCCTGGCCTGGCTCCTCTCCCGCACCCAGCCATCCGAACAGACCCGCCTGCGTGTCGTACGGCTGGCGATCTGGACCTACATCACCATCTCCGCGATCGTCTCGGGCCTGGCCCTCTTCGGCATCACCATCGTCAGCCCGTCCACCGCCTCGGTGCTCTGCGCGGGCGCGATCTCGGGCCTGGCCATCGGCGCCCTGACCCTGGGCACGCTCCTCCCCCGCACCCAGCGGCACGCAGCGGATCAGTCACCCGGACCGATCGCGACCTGCGCCCCTTCTCCACCGCAGGGGTGTGCGCGGGTACCCGCCGTCGTCGAGCCCGGCCAGCCGCTCGAAGACGTTGTACGACGCTTGATGCCCGCAGACCAGTACGGAGACCAGCATGGCCACCAGGTAGAGCGGCAGCATCGGCAGGCCCGCGCACCAGGCCCACTGGGTGGCATGCCGGCCCTCGTGCAGGATGAGCTGGTCGTCGAGCGAGTCGCGCCTGGTCAGCACGACGTTCCCGACGGTGAAGGCCCCGGCGATGGGGAAGCGATAGCGGTAGCCGAACGCGAGGACGAGGCCGTTGGGCCCGTGCTGCCTCGAGGCACCGCCTAACACAGAGATCAGCAGGCCGAGCGGGGTGGAGAGGTTGACGTAGTTCGCCGCCCGCCGGAACCGGTAGCGCTTGTTCATGCGTCTCAGCCTTGACCAATCTTGACAAGCCGGAATAATGATCCGAGTCCTGAAATCTCCCCCAAGAGCAGGATTATGAGATTCACCATCGTGGGTGCGCTGGTCGGCACCATGGCCTTGGCCGGAGTCGGCGGAATCGCGATCACCCAGACATCAGCGTCAGATCCCCTCAACTCAACCGGCCCTCCTCTCCGCGTCGAAGTGGCGTTACCCGCCACCACTCCCACTCCTCAAGTCGGGAAGTACACCGCGAAGACGAAGGTCGTCAAGAAGAAGGGCGTCTCGTATTTGGATGTATCCATCAAGTACGACGGCGCGGCCCGGTTCAGCGTGAAGCAGAAGGTCTGCAGGACCAAGTCGTGCAAGACGACGACCACCGACCTCCCCGTGACCACCGGCGCCGGCCAGAGCAGCAAGAAGATCGGCAAAGGCAGCTACAAGATCAAGGGCAAACCCAGCATCAAGGTCAAGGTCCTGCCCTGGCCCACCCGCACCGTGACAGCCTCCCCGACAGCGACGGCCACGGCGACGATCACCGACACCGCTGACCCTGCCGCCACGGCGACCGACACGGCAACCGCAACGGTGACCCAAACGGCCACGGCAACCATCACGGTCACCCAGGCGGCCACGGTCATGGTCACCGAAACCGCCCCGGCGGCGACGGTCACCGCCACGGTCACCTTCACCTGCCAGCCGAGCACCGAAGCACCGCTGGCTCCCACCGCGATCCCATCGACCTCGGAAAGCCCAGAACCCACCACGACCACGACCACAACGGACACCCTCGTTCAGGCGCCGGCGGACGCAGTGACACCGGCCGAGTCCTCCGTGACCTCGGTCCCCACCTGCCCGGCACCGTCTGAAACGCCGCCGGGAACCGCCACGACGTCAGGAACACCGACGCCGACAGTCACGATCCCTACTGCCGAGGCGCAGTAACCGCGACCCCGCCGACCCGGCTCCCCCTCCGGCGCCGGGTCGGCGGTCACACCGCGCTCCACAGGCACCGGCCCACAAACTGCCTATACGGTTTTGTAGCGGCCCTGATGGTAGAGAAGCGGACGGCCGTCAGCCGGCCCGCCGAGAGCAGTCACCCCACCCACCACGATCGTGTGGTCACCGCCCTCATGGACGGAGGTCGTACGGGCCTCCAGGGTCGCCAGGGCGCCGGTGAAGAGCGCCACGCCCGACTCGCCCCGATGATGCGCCCACCGATCCAGTTGCCCGTCGAGCTCGCGCCCCCGATGCGCGAAGAACCGCGACGCGTCCTCCATGGACTCCGGCAGCACCGACACCCCCCACACCCCCGCCTCCAGCACGGCGTCGTGGAACCGGGCCACCTTCTCCGCGCAGAACAGCACGAGCAGCGGCTCCAGTGAGACCGACGTGAACGAGTTGACGGTCATCGCGTGATCGATCCCGTCGAGCCTGGTCGTGACGATCGCGACTCCGGTGGCGAACCGGCCGACCACCTCACGGTAGGCATCCCGATCAACATGCCGCTCTGTGGAACCATGGTGCACAGTCGCTACTTTATGCCGCTACGTCGGGTTCCTTGGCTGCTGGCCGTGCAGCAACCACGAGCCGCCGGTCGACGCGGGCGCCAGGAAGAAGGCCATGATCACCGCCGCCATGCCCCCGTAGAGGTAGACGTACCCGGCGGGATTGCCGGAGATCACCAGGTCGCCCTGCGAGAGCTCGACCGAGAACGGCATCGACACCAGCAGCCACCCGAGCGCCGTCACCGACACCCCGAGGCGCGAACCCATGAGCTTGCCCGCCCCGAGGCAGACGACGAAGAGCGCGAGCAGCCAGCCGATCGCAGAGCTCGGGACAGGGCCGACGTGCCACGCCGCCTGCGTGAACCCGCCCACGACGCCCATGACCAGCCCCAGCACGAACAGCATGCCGTAGGCGGCTCCACCCAGCGCCGACTCGGCCTGGCTGCGTTGCTCCATGAAGCACGAGGTTAGTGGATGCCCGCGAAGAGATCGTTCTCGCGGTGGTGCGGGGCTCCTATGCCGCCCGACTCGATCGGCGCGCCGGGCATCGCGTGGCCGGGCACGCCGATCGCCAGGATGTAGTGCTCGACGCCCAGCGCCTCCTGGCCGATGTTGTTCGACAGCGCGAACCAGGGGTCGTCGACGCTGATCTGCGTGGCGTGCGCGCGCATGGCGTCCAGCTTGTTGCCGACCCACGGCCGCGCGTCGATCTCCGTGGTGATCACGTCGTCGGGGCTGCCGAACGGCACGTCATCGACGTCCTCGACGAGAAAGTCGACGTCGGCCGCGCGCAGCGCCTCAGCGGCGCGGCGCATCACCGACCTGGCGACGGCCGTGTGGTAGAACTTCGCGATCCGCCACGGCGCCCCTTCGCCGAAGCGCGGGTCGGAGGCGAGCTCGTACGCCCGCCGCGAAACGCGGTGAGCCTGGATGTGGTCGGGATGCCCGTAAAAGCCGTTGTCGTCGTACGTGACGAGGACCTGGGGCCGTACCTCGCGGATGACCTTGACCAGCTCGCCCGCCGCCTCGTCGAGGTCGGCCTGCCAGAACGCGGTGGGCCGGTCGTTGGAGGCGACGCCCATCATGCCCGAATCGCGCCAACGGCCCGGTACGCCGAGGAAGCGGTGGTCCTCGACGCCGAGCGCCTCGCAGGCCGCCGTGAGTTCGGCGATGCGGTGCCGGCCCAGCGTGTCGTCGCGGTCGGCGGCCAGGTGGGCGAGCTCCTGGGGGATGACCTCCCCCTCCTCGCCGAGCGTGCAGGTCACGAGCGTGACGTGCGTGCCTTCCGCCGCGTACTTGGCCATTGTCGCGCCGGTGCCGATCGACTCGTCGTCGGGATGGGCGTGCACGAGCAGCAGCCGTCGGTCAGTCATGAGCTCGAGCGTACTGGCAGGATTGGGGCCATGAGTGAGAGCTTCCCTCGCCTGTCGGCCAGGACCCGCCGGTTCACCCTCGGAGTGCCCAGGGGCTTCACGATCTCCCCCGACGGCGGCAAGGTCGTCTTCCTGCGAACGAAGTCCGGCACCGACCCGGTGACGTGCCTGTGGGAGCTCGACACCGAGACGCATGTCGAGCGCCTCGTGGTCGACCCGCGCACGCTCGACGCCGACGACGGCGACCTCCCGCCCGAGGAGCGCGCCCGCCGCGAGCGCAGCCGCGAGCAGGCGGGCGGCGTGGTCGGCTACACCGCCGACTCCACCGCGTCCAGGGCCGCCTTCGCGCTGTCCGGCAGCCTGTACGTCACCGACCTGCCCGGCGGCGACACACGGCGGCTGGAGACGCCGGGCGCGGTCATCGACCCCCGCATCTCCCCCGACGGGCAGCATGTCGCCTACGTCAGCGCGGGCGCCCTACGGGTGCAGGACCTCGTGACGGGTGCCGACCGCGCCCTCGCGGAGCCCGAGTCGGAGACCGTCACGTACGGCCTGGCCGAGTTCATCGCCGCCGAGGAGATGGACCGGATGCGCGGCCACTGGTGGTCGCCGTCCAGCGACGCGCTCCTGGTCGAGCGGGCCGACGAGGCTCCGATCCACACCTGGCACATCGCCGACCCGGCCAACCCGGACCGGCCCCCGGTGGTTCAGCGCTATCCGGCCGCCGGCACGCCCAACGCGGTGACGCAGTTGTTCGTGCTCGGTCTCGACGGGTCGCGGGTGGCGGTGCCGTACGAGGACGAATACCTCACGACGGCCGCCTGGAGCTCCCACGCCCTGTCGATCGTCACCATGTCGCGTGATCAGAAGAGACTGCGCCTGCACACGGTCGACCCGGCGACCGGCCGGTCCACGCTGGTCCGCGAGGACACCGATCCGGCCTGGGTCGACATCGTCACTGGTGTGCCCGCGCACCTCGACGACGGCTCTCTGGTCTGGGTGGCCTCCGCCGACGGCGGCAACCGGCTGTTCGTGGGCGACCGCGCCGTCACCCCGCCCACTCTGCAGGTACGCGCGGTGCTCGACGTCGACCACGACAGCGTGTTGTTCAGCGCGAGCGGCGATCCCACCGAGATCCAGCTGTGGACCTGGGACGGCCACTCGCTGCTGCCCGTGTCGACCCGTTCCGGCGTGTTCTCTGGGCGGATGTCCGGCGGCGTCGGCGTACTGACCGAGCAGAGCCTCGACGCCGAGGGCGTGTCCACCACTGTCGTACGGCGTGACGGCATGGCGATCCCGATCCCGTCCATGGCCGAACCCCCCGGCCTCGACCTCCGGGTCTCGCTCGGCCGTTCCGGACGCCGCGAGCTCTCCACCGCCGTGGTGCTGCCTTCCTGGCACGAGCAGGGCTCCCGGAAGCTCCCGGTCCTGATGGATCCGTACGGCGGGCCGCACGCGCAGCGGGTGCTCAACCGTCGCGGCGGCTACCTGGAGAGCCAGTGGTTCGCCGAGCAGGGCTTCGCCGTCATCGTGGCCGACGGCCGCGGCACCCCCGGCAGGGGCCCCGCCTTCGAACGTTCCGTGCTGAACGACCTGGCGACCCCCGCGCTGGAGGACCAGATCGACGCCCTGCAGGGGGTGGCCGAGCAGTATCCCAACGACCTCGACCTGACGAAGGTGGCCATCAGGGGCTGGTCGTTCGGCGGCTTCCTGGCGGCGCTGGCCGTGCTGCGCAGGCCCGACGTGTTCCACGCCGCGGTGGCGGGAGCGCCCGTTACGGACTGGCGGTTGTACGACACGTGTTACACCGAGCGATACCTGGGCCATCCGGACGAGCAGCCCGATGTGTACGACAACTCCTCGCTCTTCGGTGACGCGGCCAAGCTGGAGCGGCCGTTGCTGCTGATCCATGGGCTGGCCGACGACAACGTCGTGGCCGCGCACACGCTGCGCCTGTCGTCCGCGCTCCTGGCGGCCGGGCGCCAGCACAGCGTGCTCCCGTTGTCCGGCGTCACGCATATGACTCCGCAGGAGGTGGTGGCGGAGAACCTGCTGCTGCTCCAGGTCGAGTTCTTGAAGCGGTCCCTGGGCAGGTGACGCGGGTGCACCTGCCGACGGGGCTCCTCGGAGCGACTTTCATCCGCTGACCGGGATCACCTGGATTTTCCGGCGGGCGACGTGGCTTTCACCTGCTGACCGGGAACCGACCTTCAGACAAGCGACGCGACCCGCACCGACCAGGACGACCGTGAGCTGATTCCCCGCGCGGTTGGTGTCATCAGCCCGTGGCATGACATGCCACGGGCTGATCTGCCTCCCCGCAGACCAACCCGTGGTCCGATGTGGCCGAAGCCCCCTCTGCGGGATCGTCGTGCCCATGTTCAAGCCCATCGTCCTCACCCTCACCCTCCTCACCTCCGGCCTCCAGACGCAGCAGGCGGCACCCGCCCTCGCCTCGCGGCAAACGCCCACCCTCACCTGGGCCGCCTGCCCAAACGACAAGGTCGGGATGACGTGTGCCGACCTCCAGGTCCCTGCCGACTGGCAGAAACCCGACGGCCGCAAGATCACTCTCAAACTGGGCCGGCTGAAGGCCACCGGCACGTCCTCCGAAGGATCGGTCCTGATCGCCTACGGCGGCCCTGGCGGCCCGGGCATCGCCTTGACCCAGACCTACGCAAGCCTCTGGGCCAAGCTCCGCGAACGGATGGACGTCGTCACCTGGGACACCCGAGGCTACGGCGAGCAGTTCGGCGGCCTCAGCACCGGGCTGGCCTGCACCTGGACCCGCACCCCGCTGCCGGACTTCCCTGAAGACGACGCCGACTTCGGGCGGCTGTCCGACACCAACCGCGGCTACGCCGAAGCCTGCCGCAACAAGGACCCCGAGCTGTTCGCCAACATGAGCTCGGCCGACAACGCCAGAGACATGGAGGCCATCAGGAAGGCTCTGGGCGAGGCCAAGCTCAACTTCTACGGCGCCTCCTACGCCGGGATCTACGCACAGGACTACGCCAGGCTCTTCCCCGGCCAGGTGCGCACCATGGTGCTCGACGGCACGATCAGCCACAGCGGCACCGACTGGACCGCCGACACGGCCGACATGGCCAAAGACAACGAGACGTCCTTCACCCGCTTCTCCACCTGGTGCGCCGGTGCCGGCAAGTGCCAGGAAGTGCCCGCCCAATGGCGCGGCCTGGTCGCCAAGGCCGACCGCTCCCCGATCCCCGCCAGGTCGGCCGGCATCGCCTACACGGGCCGCGACCTGCAATCCCTCGCCCTGGGGTTCGCCCAGCAGGGCGCCGTCGGCTACCCCAAGCTGGCAGACGCCATCCGCAAGGCCGTACACGGTGACGCCTCCGGCTTCGTCCCTGCCCGCGGCTCCCGCTATCCCGACCAGTCAACGGGCGTCACCGAATGCACCGACTGGCCGCGCCCAGCCAGCCGCGCCGAGCTCAACAAGATGATCGCCCGCCTCCGCAAGAGCGCCCCCAACACGGGCACGGCCAACACACTGGCGACGGGCACGCTCGGCTGCATCGGCTGGCCGGTATCGGTGACCAACCCGCCCGCACCCCTCCCCAAGGGCCTGCCGCCGATGCTCGGCGCGGGTGCCTGGCGCGAGTCGGACGCGGTCGCCCGCATCCTCACGCAGGTCCCGGGCAGCGCCACCATCCACCACGACGGCCCGGGACACACGCTCTACGCCTCCAACGAATGCGCCCGCACCCACATCATCCGTTACTTCACGGACCGCACCCTGCCATCCGAATCGACGAAGTGCTGACCCCTGGAAACCTTCTCACCCACAGCCGAAGCGCTGTCCGCCTCACCTGGAGTCAGAAGCGACTGACGACCGGAGCGGCGCACCAACCGCTCCACAAGGCTGCGTACGAGCCGCCCTCCCTCGCTTCTCCCCCGCCTGTGGTTCAGAGCGAAGGCAGCAGGAGTCCCATGCCAGCTACTCCACAGGGCCGCGTACGAACCACCCACCACCACTAACCCTCCCCCTCACGGGTCAGGAGCGAGTGATAGCCGGAGCGCCATGCCAGCTACTCCACAAGGCCGCGTACGAGCCGCCCTCGGCGACCAGTTCTTCGTGCGACCCCAGCTCGCTGATCCGCCCATCCTCCACCACCGCCACCCGGTCCGCGTCGTGCGCCGTGTAGAGGCGGTGGGCGATGGCGATCACCGTACGCCCGTCGAGCACCGCCGCCAGCGACCGCTCCAGGAGCCGGGCCGCGCGGGGGTCGATGAGCGAGGTGGCCTCGTCCAGCACCAGCGTGTGCGGGTCCGCCAGCACCAGGCGGGCCAGCGCCAACTGCTGGGCCTGGGCGGGAGAGACGGCCAGCCCGCCGGACCCGACGACCGTGTCGAGCCCGTCGGGCAGGGCGAGCACCCAGTCGAGCGAGTCGACCGCGGTGAGCGCCGTGCGCACGGCGGTGTCGTCGGCGTCCGGGCGGGCGATCAACAGGTTGTCGCGGAGCGTGCCCTTGAAGATGTGGTGCTCCTGGGTGACCAGCGCGACGTGGCCGCGCAGGTCGTCGATGGGCAGCTCGACCAGGGGCACGCCGCCCACCGACACCGAGCCGGTGCGCGGGCCGTGGATGCCGGCCAGCAGCCTGCCCAGCGTCGACTTGCCCGCGCCGGAGGGGCCGACCATGGCCAGCCGCTCCCCCGGCCGGACGGTCAGCGACACGCCATGCAGCACGTCGCGGCCCTCGCGGTAGGCGTAACGGACGTCGTCGGCCTCCAGCAGTTCGCCCGCGGGCTGCGCGGTGGAGGCCGTCCGGTCGTCGGGCACGTTCGCCACACCGAGCAGCCGGGCCATGGCCGCGCCGCCCACCTGCAACTCGTCGATCCACATGAGGAACCGGTCGAGCGGGTCGATGAGCTGCTGCGCGTACAGGGTGGCGGCGGTGACCTGGGCCAGCGAGACCCAGCCGTTGGTGTAGAACAGGCCGCCGATCAGCAACGTCGAGACGACCGGGATCACGTAGCCGAGTTCGACCATGGGAAACCAGACGGTGCGCAGCCCCAGCGTGTAGCGTTCGGCGGCCCATGAGCCACCGATGTCACGCGCGGTCCGGGCCTCCCGCCGCCTCTGGAGGCCGAGCGCCTCCACGGCCCTGGCGCCCTCGACGGTCTCGGCCAGCCCCTCGGTCATCTCCGCGTAGGCGGCGTTCTCGCGCAGGTAGCCGTCGCGGGCCCGGTTGAGATACCAGCGGGTGGAGATCCAGAGCAGCGGCGCCGCGATCAGCATCGGCAGCATGAGCAACGGGCTGACCAGCACCACGGCGCCCACGGTGATCGCGAAGGTGACGATCGCGATCAGCGTCTCGGGTACGGCGTGCCGGACGGTCCGGGAGAGGGAGTCGACGTCGCGGGAGGTCCTGGTGATCAGGTCCCCCGAGCCGGCCCGCTCGATCGTCGACAGCGGCAGGCCGAGCACCCGGTCGACGAAGTCCTCGCGCAGTTCGGCGAGGACCTTCTCACCGAGCTTGGCCGAGGCGAGCACCGCGTAACGCACCAGCGCGCCCTGCCCGAACAGGAACACCCCGATGCCGACGGCAACGAGCAGCACGTTGACGTGGCCGCCGTCCTGGACGTTCTGCACCAGCTTGCCGAGCTGCCAGGGCACGGCCAGCCCGACGATCGCCGCCAGCCCGTGCAGGGCCAGGGTGATGGCGAGCCGGCGCGGATACTTGAGCGTCAGTCGCCTGGCGTAGGCGCGCACCTGTTTCTGGTCGGCGACCGGCAGGATCTCGCGGGCCATCGTCAGTCCTCCCCTCTTGTCACGGTCGCGGTGTATTCCGGCGAGGTCTCCAGCAGGTCGCGGTGCGTGCCTTCGGCGAGCACCCTGCCGTTCTCGACGTAGATCACATGGTCAGTGCGGTCGAGCACCAGCGGGCTGGTCGTGCAGACCAAAGTGGTCTTGCCGACGCGGGCCTTGGCCAGCCGCTCGCCGATGCGGGCCTCGCTGTGCGCGTCGACGGCGCTGGTCGGCTCGACCAGGATGAGCACCTCCGGATCGGCGAGCAGTGCCCTGACCAGCCGGAGGCGTTGCTGCTGCCCACCGGAGAACTCCCGGCCCGCCTCGGCCACCACGGCGTCCAGCCCGTCGGGCAGGGCCTCGATGATGTCCTCGGCGCAGGCGGCGTACAACGCCTGCCGTACCCGCTCGTGGGAGGAGCCGCCGCGGACGTCGAGCTCGTCGCGGAGCCTGCCGGCGAACAGGCGGGCGCCGTTGTCGGCGACCAGGATGCGCGTACGGATCTCGGCCATCGGCAGCGTCGCCAGGTCGGCCCCGCCGAAGGTGACGTCGCCGTCGGCGTACCGGCCCAGCCGGTCGGCGATGGCGATGGCGTCCTCCGGCGAGCCGGCCGCGATCGCGGTCAGGACGCCCGGCTGTACGGTGACGCCGCTGTAGGAGTCGCGCAGCACGCCACCCTCGCTGGCGCCGGTGCCCCCCGACACCTCGGGCTCGATGGACAGGATGCGCACCACGCGACGCGCCGCGACGTGACCCTTGGTCAGCTTGTCGGCGACCTCGGTGAGCGTGCGCATCGGGCCGATCAGGAAGACCGCGTAGCCGTAGAAGGCGACGAGCTGTCCAGCGGTGATCTCGCCGCCGATCGCGAACGACGCGCCGATCCCGGTGACGACCGCGATGAGCACTCCGGGCAGCAGGATCTGCGCGCCTTCGAGCAGCGACTCGATCTTCGACACACTGACGCCCGCGTGCCGTACCCGCTGGGACTCTTCGCGGTAGCGCGCGGCGAACACCTGCTCGCCGCCGATGCCACGCAGCACCCGCAGGCCCGTCACGATGTCGGCCGACCGGGTGGACAGGTCGCCCGCCAGATCGCGCTGGATCTTCTGCCGCTTGTGCAGGGGCCTGAGCAGAGGCCCGACCGCGACGGCCATCAGCGGCACGCCGAACATCACCAGCAGGCCCAGCGGCAGCGAGGTGGAGATGAGGATCACGGTGACCACGATGATCGCCACGACGGCGCCGGTGCCACGCAGCAGGACGTCCATCGAGTTGCCGATGTGGGCGATGTCGGAGTTGCCGACGCTGACGACCTCGCCGGTCGACACCCGCTTGGGCAGCGTGGCGCCGAGCCGGGTGGCATGCCTGGTGGTGACCTGTACGGTGCGGTAGGCGGCGGCCAGCCAGTTGTAGACCGCCATCCGGTGCCGCATGATCCCGGTGAACGCCTGCATCAGGCCGAGCCCGAACATGATCGCCGACCAGGTCAGCAGCGCCCGGGTGTCCTTGGCCGTGACGGCGTCGATGCCGTTGCCGAGCACGGCCGGGACCAGCGCCTGCACCAGCCACCAGACGATGGCGAAGCCGATGCCCGTCAGCAGTGACCGCGTTTGCATGCGCGCGTTCCACCACAGGTACCGGAGCGGGCTGCGGATGTCGGGCATGCCGAGATCGGCTTCAGGAAGGGAGCGCATAGCTCAACAAGGTTGACAAGACGCATGCTTACCCGGCAAACCATTTTCCGACTGGCAACCACGCCGACGCCCACCGACCAGGCCCACCGGGGCCCGTCACTCTTGACACCCAGACTCCACGCGTACGACCTGACCACGGCGAATTCCACGTCCGTCCGAGATCGCCGGTCCCCCTCCAGAGGCTCGGAAGCCGACACCCCCTCCACCCGCAATCGCAGCATTCCGCCGCATCACCCACCCCCGCCCCACCCGAACCGCCCGTCACCGCTCCAGCCCAGATCGCCGATCCCCCTCCAGGGGCTCCAGGGTCGACATCCCCTCCACCCGCAATCGCAGCATTCCGCCGCATCGGCCGCCCCTGTCTCACGCCGGACCGCCCGTCACCCTCCGGCCGCGATACCCCCGTCTTCGTTCCCGTGCCGGGCGGGATCGCCCGTCCCCACTTCGGGCGGGATCGCCCGTTCCCGTGCCGGGTGGGGTCTCCCGGCCCGGATCGCCCGCCCCAGCACAGATCGCGCGCCTCGGCCCCGCCCCGGATCGCCCGCCGCAGCCTCGGCCGGGACCGGCGATGCCGCCTCATGCCGCTCATGCCGCCTCATGCCGGATGGCCGTCCCGTCTCTTCCCGAGGGTTGACCGGCATCCTCCATCGGGGTCGGAGCGTTCCGGGGAAGTGATCCACTACCCGATCACTCGTTCGGATGGCTTCCGCTCAAATGCCGCAGCGCGGGACACGCCGAAGCGCTTTACGGGGCGCATGTTCGCATCGGGATGACACTTCGTAGTGCTTTCGCCGTTCAGCCGCCCGGTGCCTGCGGTTTCCACGCCGTTCTACGGCGGACCCGGTCTTACACCGTGTATCGAGGGCGGCTCAGGTGATTCCGGTGATCTCCGCGGTGCGCCAGAATCGGTCCCTGTGAAGCACGGGTACACCAACAGCACGGTCGGCGACGACACATGGGTCGTCAAGTGTTACGAGGGTCCTGACGCGGCGATCCGCCTCAGGACCGAGAGCAGGTTCCTGCGCCGGTTGCGCGGGCGACTGCCTGTGCCCGCCGTACATCAGGTGACCTCCACGAGCGTGACCACCCGCTACGTACGCGGCGCGCACGGCCAGGACCTGCTCGACGAAGGCCGGGTGATCGAGGTCCTCGCCGGGTGCGGGCAGACGCTCGCCCGCATCCACCGGCTGGGGATCGTGCACGGCGACTACGGGCCGCAGAACCTGCTGTTCGACCCGGCCACGTTCGAGACGGCGGCGATCCTCGACTGGGAATGGGCGCACCCGGGCGAGCCGATCGAGGACCTCGCGTGGTGCGAGTGGATCGTGCGCATGCACCACCCGGAACACGTACCGCACCTGCCGTCCTTCTTCGACGCGTACGGCGGACCGGTGCCGTCCTGGCCGGACCGTAACGCGGCCATGCTGGCGCGCTGCCGTGCCCTGCTCGACTTCACCGGCCGGTGGGAGCCGGGCGGCGACGGCGAGAAGCTGTGGCGCGAGCGCCTCGACATCACCGCCTCCTGGACCGCCTGACACACCCGACCCGAGTCAGGACGTCAGGGCAGCAACTGCAGCCGCCAGTCGTTGCAGCGGATCGGATGACCGGCCGGGTATTCGAAGTCGACCTCCCCGACGAACGTGAACCCGGCCTTGCGGCAGATCGCGTTGGACGCCGAATGTCCCACAGACGGGTAGGCGTGCAGATGCCTGTTCCTACCCTCCGCCCGAGCCTTGGCCGCCACGGCGACGGCGGCGGCCGTCGCGATGCCCCGCCCCTGGAACTCCGGCAAAACCCCCCAGCCCGTCTCATACACGGTCTCGCCCTGCCATTCCCGCTCCCAGTAGCCGATAGAGCCGGCCGACTCCAGCTCAGGCTCCACGACCACACTGAACATGGCCCCCAGACCCGGAGCATCCAGCTTGAGATAGCGCTCGTGCCGCGCGACCACCTGGTCCTCGGTTTCGGGACCGCCCAAGTGCTCGGTCATCTCGGGGTCGTTGAGGCGGCGCAGTAGCTCAAGGTCACCCTGCGACCAGGGCTCAAGCCGGACAAAAGGTATCTCCATCCCGCGGATGGTACTCAACGAGTCTGACAACCATGATTGTCTAATCCGCGCGAACCTTGCGACATCCGGACCTACCTTGCGATCGATCGTGCAACGTCCGGACTAACCCTGCGACAGGAAAGATGGGTAGTTGTGTCGGCCCGCTGTCCGATCCGGGGCACCGGCTCCGACGTCCCAGGCAAATCCGATCTTCGGAAGGAAGCCACAGACCATGGGCAAGGTCATCGCGAGCGCGACGGTGTCGTTGGACGGCTTCATCGCCGATGAGTCGGACCGGGTAGGTCCGCTCTTCGACTGGTACAACAACGGGGACGTCCCCTTCAACGGCGGCGACCCCGAGCGGGTCTTCCACGTTTCGGCCGCCAGCGCCACGTATATGGAGGAAACCTGGTCGCGGGTCGGAACGGCGGTGATCGGCCGTCGCCTGTTTGACATCACCAACGGCTGGAACGGCCGCCCCGCAGTCGGCGACGCCGTCTTCGTGGTGACCCACCAACCGCCGACGGACTGGCCGTTCCCCGACGCGCCGTTCACATTCGTCACAGATGGTCTGGCAAGCGCGATTGCCCGGGCCAAGGCCGCCGCCGGGGACAAGGACGTGTCGCTGACCGGCGGTGACCTGCTGGGCCAGGCCCTGGCCGCCGACCTCGTGGACGAACTCCAGGTCGACCTGGTCCCGGTGGTGTTCGGCAAGGGCGTACGGTTTTTCGGCGCGTACGACGGTCCACCCGCGCTCCTCGGCAACCCGGAGATCGTCCAAGGCGACCGAGTCACCCATCTGCGATACGACGTCCGTCGATAGCGCGCCCAGAGAAGGCACCGCCGAGGTCTCGTTAGACGAGCCGTCACACGAACCGAAGGCCCGAGTCCACCACCGACTCGAACCACCAAGATCCACCGAATCCGCAAAGTCGGTCTGGCCAAATCCCGGCAGGGAGATCAGACCTACCCAGCGAGACCCAGGTCAGCCCGCCGACCGTTCGCAGACTTCAACGGGATCGGACAATGATTGTCCCGTCGCTTGGTGGTCCGCTACGACGCAGAGCCTGGTTGGACACAAGCTATGGCCGGGGCACGACCACGTCATGCTGCTCGCCTTCGACTCCACGGTGACCGGCATCGCCTCACAGCCGTGACGACGCAGGACGGTAAGTCGCGCTCGCACGCACCGGAAGCCGGCCGAGTTCATGCCCGTCAATCTAGGAAAGAATCTGACCTCAATAGCTTCTACCGTCGGTCCCGTTATCGCGACACATCGGGAGAAAGCATGAGTACCGAGATCCGCCCTTTTAAGATCGACATCGCCCAGGCAGATCTGGATGACCTGAACCAGCGACTGGATCGCATCCGGTGGCCCCAGCAGTTGCCCGGCGATGGATGGAGCCGTGGTGTTCCCGTCACGTCCCTGCGAGAACTTGCCGGCTACTGGCGCAACGAGTACGACTGGCGCCGTCACGAGGCACGACTGAACAAGTTTCCGCAGTTCATGACCGAGATCGACGGTCAGGACGTGCATTTTATGCACGTACGGTCGGCCGACCCCGCCGCTCTGCCGCTGATCCTCACGCATGGCTGGCCGAACTCGTTTGTGGAGTTCACCGAGCTCATCGATCGCCTCACCGACCCCCTTACGCACGGCGGTGATCCGGCTCAGGCATTCCACGTCGTCGTGCCCTCGTTGCCAGGCTTCGGATTCTCCGCGCCGCCGCGCGGGGCCGGTTGGAATGCGACACGCGTGGCGCGGATCTGGGCGGAGCTGATGGGCCGCCTAGGTTACGAGCGGTATGGCACGCAAGGCGGGGATTTCGGAGCGTATGTCGCTCCGGAGGTGGCGAAGGTTGCCCCAGACCATGTGGTCGGCGTCTACATCATCGGCGGCCTCGGCTTCCCCGCTGAGAAGGATCTTCCGGAGATGACGGAGGAGGAGCAGGGCGCCTTCACTCGGCTGATGGAACAGGATTGGATGAACGGGGTCGACCACCATGGGCTGCTGCGTGCGGCTCCGCAGACTTTCACCTACGGGTGGCATGACTCCCCGCACGCGGCACTGGCCTGGATGACTCAGAAGTTCCACGAGTTCAACGCCTCCGGCAGGCCTCTGGAGCAGGCGATCGACCGGGACCTGTTCCTGACCAACGTGAGCCTGTACTGGTTCACCGGGACGTTCGGAACGTCGGCCTGGCCGTACTACGACAGCACCGGCTTCGGCTGGCCGGAAGGGCAGACCGTCGCGCCGACCGGCGTTTACAGCGGACCGCCCGGCATCCGCCGGCTTGCGGAACGCCACAACACCATCCTTCACTGGCCGGAGGACAACCCTGCCGGTCACCATTTCATCGCCATGGACCAGCCGGATCACTTTGCCGCTGACATCCGTACCTTCTTCGCCAAAGTTCGCTGACCGTCGCGGACCGGCCGCCTGGTCCTCTCCGGACCAGGCGGCCGGAGAGTAAGTCTGAACAAGGTCCGCAGTCGGTGTTCGGACCTGGTCTTCAACCCACAGCTCAACCGCTGGCAGGGTTGAGCGCTGTCCTGTATGGGTGAACCTGCGAACTTCGAGCTCACCATGCCAGCCGGGTCGCTGCGTCCGGATCAAGACTGCCAACCGAGCGTCCGATCAGAGCAGAGCAGGGTGCTCCCAGTGACAGCCGTGTTGCCACGCTGTCAGGATCGGAACATGTCCCGCGATCTTCGGCTGCGAGCCACCTTCGACAGCGCGGCCGGCTCCTATCAAAACGCACGCCCCGACTACCCGGCCGAGCTGTATTCCGACCTGCTTGCCATCACGGCGATCACGCCACCGGCGCACCTGCTCGAAGTCGGATGCGGTCCGGGGAAGGCCACGCTGCCATTGGCACGGATGGGCTTCCGGATCACCGCGATCGAACTCGGCGCCGCCCTGGCGGCGGAGGCACGGCACCGCCTCGCCGAATTCGCCGACGCTTCCGTGATCACGTCGTCATTCGAAGACTGGGAGCCGCCGACTGGGGCCCGCTTCGATCTCGCCTACGCGGCCACGGCGTGGAAATGGGTGGACCCGGCGGTCAAGTACGCGAAAGCCGCCAAGCTACTCACCCAGGGCGGCCACTTGGCCGTGTGGAACGCCGACCACGCGATGCCGGCAGACTTCGACCCGTTCTTCACCGAGATCCAGCAGGTCTACGAGGAGATCGGCGAAGTCCATGACGGCCCGTGGCCACCGCCGCCGCCGGAGGACCTGCCCAACCCCATCGCCGCCGAGTTCGAGGCCTCCGGGCATTTCACGGTGGTCGGGACGAGGCTCTACGTGTGGGCTCTGCGCTACACGGCAGACGAATACATCGCCCTGCTCGACACGTTCTCCGGCCACATCGCCATGGAGCCGGCCAAGAACGAACACCTCTACCAGGAAATACGCCGGCGCCTCGCCGCACGCCCGGACGGACGACTTACCCGCCACTGGTCGGTCGTCCTCACAGTCGGCCGACGCCTGTGACGTGGAGGTAAAGAGACCCAGAGCAGGGCGCACCGGACGTGGCGGAACTACCTGACGTCTTGCAGGCCAGTAGGCAGTACGACAATGCGCTGGATCTTGTCGCTCTCTCCTCGGAAACCGCACATTCACCTGCTTGGCTCCGGTCATGACGACCATCGCGTACCTTGACCAACTCGCCGCCAGCGCCCCGGGCCGCGCGTACAAGCGGGATCTGCTGACCATGATGGATCTGCGGCCCGGCCAGACCGTACTCGACATCGGTTGCGGGCCCGGCACCGACCTGGCCGACCTCTCCGACGGACCAGCCCAGACCCCAGCCGTCGGCGGAGACGGTCCTTCGGTCGGGGGAATCGACCTCCCGACGCTGCATCTCGGCAACGGATTCGGCGGACAGGACGCAGGTGCCGTCGGGCGCCAGGCCGCCGTCCAGCTGCATGCGCGCGAAGCGGACCATGTCACCGGCCGAGACGACGACCCGTGCGACCGGGCCGGTCGAGCGGGGCTGGATGGCCCAGACCGGGGCCGGGTCGGGGTCCTGTCCCGGCGCGCCGAGGTGGCCCATCGCGGCCCGGAACCGCAGCGCCTCTTCCGGCAGGGTCATCGAGCGCTCAAGTTCCCAGCGGGGTAACAGCAGGTCCTTCATCGCCTGGTCCCAGGTCTTGCCGGTGAGCACCTCGATGATGCGGCCCAGCACGACGAACCTCACCTCCATGCCCGTCGCCTGGCTCAGCACCCCTGAGGCCAGCTTGTGGATCTCACCGTCCACCAGCACCGCCAGCGCGGCTCCCGGCACATGATGCTTGGCGCGCAGGAAATCCAGCCGCTCCTGCCAGTGCGACACGAAGTCACCGGCCGTGGCCTGGCGGTCGCTGCTCTGTACGTTGGACATTTCGACTCCTTAGCGAAAGCCGCGTAGACGGCGGAATATGCGAGGTACGCGGTCGGCCACCGCGATGGCCTTCCAAGACGCACGACGCCGAACTTCCGGATTCGGTGCGCCGTACCTCTGGCGTGCACACAACGATGCCCACCACCGCTGTCAGCCATCTGAGATCGCGCTGTTACAGGCCCCTGGCGCCTGTCCGGCGGGATCAGCGGCGAATCGCTGCCCGTGGTTCGGCTTGCCGCCTGTCGGGCTCGTCCGGCCAGGATCGAGAGGCTCTCGAGCAGCAGATCCGAAGGGTGACTTCCTCGGCTGAACGTTCGTGCTCGGGTTTTCCCTGAGGTATTCCCTGATGCGAGTTCTGAGGCGGGACGGCTAAGCTGACTTTCGGGTTTAGACGGGGAGTCCGGCTTTGCTCGACAGAAAGCACCAGGAGCCATGAAGTGGCGTGCTTGGGACGGCTGGCGCTGGATCATCGTCACTGCACTGATCGGTGTGCTGACCTTTGCACTGGGCATCCTTTTGCGCAGCGGGGATCTGGCGACCGCGGCCAACATCGCTCAGTTGATCTCGCTGCTCCCCATTGTGGCAGCTCTGATTGGTTGGGCAGGTCAGTCCCGCGGATCGCCGGACGGCGATGAGATAGGTGCTCGGTCGCAAGAGCCGTCCGGCGCCTCTGAAACGCGGGGAAGCGGTGCGGCGGCACCGGTACGAAAAGAGGGGCGCCGTTTCTCACTGCGGATGGCGGTCGCCATCGTCGCCACGCTTGCCATCGCGCTCGCCGGGTTCCAAACCTTTCAGCTGTTGTCTCGGCCGGAGCCCTGGACCCGGACGACAGGGGACGCGGTCCAGTCCAGCCCTGCCGAAGCCGATGGCGTCGTTTACGTCGGCAGCGACGACGGCAAGGTTTATGCGTTGGACGCGAGGACTGGGCATATCAATTGGACCTTCACGACGGGCGGTCCCGTTCACACGCGCCCCGATGTGGCCAACGGAGTCGTCTATATCGCGAGCCGAGACGGAAAGGTCTATGCGCTTTCGGCTACGACGGGGAAGATTCGCTGGACCTATGTCACCCAGAAAGCGGCGTATGCGCGCCCTACGGTGCAGGGCGATGTCGTCTATGTGGGCAGCGAAGACCACAACCTTTACGCACTCGATGCGCTGACCGGCGAGATAAGCTGGAAATTCGCTGCGAAAGGCGGCATCTACACAGGCTGAATTCGTAGGGTCGGTCATGTGTTCAAGGGGTGTTCGATTATCAGGCCGGTCTGGGCGAGACAGCCGTCGAGTAGGTGGGGC